>JBBQPM010000048.1:0-40907 GCA_038217425.1 Gemmatales bacterium | reverse complement strand
GGGAACAAAGGCGTCACACAGGATTACCCCGAAGGGGTTGCATCCGTATGGCCGCCTCGATGCAACCCCTTCGGGGTATGTTTCCACGGATACCTGTGCCCTGGGGTTGCGAGTACGCAACCCCAGGCTTTGAGATTCAACCCCTTCGGGGTAGAGTCAACCTGGGTTTGCCCTTGACGTTGTGTTGACAAGGCCAGAATAGTGGCGCTGTCCAATTACGCAGCCGCCCGACACTGGCGACGCACGAACTCGGTGACGCTCTCCATGACGATGCGTTGCTGCTGGGCCGTGATCTCCGGGAACATGGGGAGCGCCAGGACGCTCTTGGCCGCCTCTTCGCTGACGGGGTAATCGCCCTCGGCATGGCCCAGGTCGCGCAGGCATTCTTGCAGATGCAGCGGAATGGGGTAGTAGATCTCGCAACCGATGCCGGCCTTGCGGAAATGGGCGACGAGAGCGTCGCGGTGATTGCGGGCCACGCGGACGACGTACTGGTTGAAGACGTGCCGGCGGTGGGACTTCACGGTGGGGCGCTGCAGAAAGGCGCCGAGGTGGTGTTCGTCGATGAGCGAGTCGTAACGCTGGGCCGCGGTCTGGCGTGCGAGGGTCCAGCGCTCCAGGTGCGGCAGTTTGACGCGCAAGAGCGCGGCCTGCAAGGCGTCGAGGCGGGCGTTCCAGCCGAGCATCTTGTGGTGATACTTGGGCTCCATGCCGTGTCCGCGGAGACACGTCATCTTGGCCGCCCAGTCGGCGTCGTTGGTGACGACCATGCCGGCGTCGCCGTAGGCTCCTAAATTCTTCGACGGGTAAAAGCTGAAGCAGGCGATGGCCCCGAGCGTCCCCGTGCGGTTGCCGCGGTAGTCGGCGCCGATCGCCTGGGCTGCGTCTTCGACGATGGGGAGATTGTGCCGGTCGGCGATGCGCCACAGGGGCTCCATGTCGCAGCATTGTCCGAAGAGATGCACGACCATGATCGCCTTGGTCCTGGCGGTGATTTTGCTTTCGACCTGGCAGGGATCGATGTTGAAAGTGAGGGGATCGATGTCGGCGAAGACGGGTTTGGCCCCGAGTCGGCACACGGCGCCGACGGAGGCGAAGAAGGTGAACGGCGGCAGAACGACTTCATCGCCGGGCCCGACGCCCAGCGCCGCCAGGGCGAGCAGCAGCGCATCAGAACCGGAGGAGCAGCCGACGCCAAACCCGGCGCCGCAGTAACTCGCGACCTCTTTCTCGAGACTGGCGACTTCCGGGCCGTTGATGACCTGGCAGGACTCAAGCACGCGATTGACGGCTTCGGAAAGTTGCGGTTGCAGCTGGGCCATCTGGCCTTGCAGATCGCAGAGGGGAACCCCGGTCGGCGTACTCATCGCAAACTCCTTTTTGCCCGGTCTCTTCCATGCTCAGCCCGCGTGAGAAAATACAGCAAAGCGGGGATTCGGGTCAAGAGGAGTCGCGGCCGTCGGAACCCGATTCATTCCTCGCGAAGCGCCGGCGCGGGCACTTCTTCCATCGCCAAAACTGCCGGCTCGGCCAAGGGAGCCGGGCGCGGCCGAACGCGCCGACGTTCCTCGCGGACCGGCGGCTGCGGTTCGTCGATCTCCGGATCGCCCCCCACGCCGAAAAGTGCAGACCCCGACGGAATGCTCGAACGTTCCGGCTCCTTTACGGGGAGTGCCGACGTCAGCGGCGCGGGGGCGGAAGCGGGCGCCACCCAGATCGGCATCGCCATCGGCGCCGGCGCCGGGGGCGGCGCGAACAGGAAAAAGTCCAGACGCGGCGCCGTCAGGATCGGAACCTCGTTCGGCAACTCGATCTTCGGGATCGACGCGTCGCCCGCATCGAACGACGATGGATTGAACCGACCTTCCAGACGTTCGACATTCGGACGATACTTCGGCAAACAAACGCGGCGCATGACCTGACTCCGGACCGGACGAGGGGTTTTCGGAGAAATCGGCTCGGCTTCTACCCGAGCGTGAAGCGTTTTGGAATCTCAGTTCGAGGAAGTTAGCCGATTGTGCCGAGAATAGGGGAAACCGGGGAAATGCGCCCCCCCGAGACGCCGCGTTTTCCCGGTAGAACTTCCCGAGGCGGGCTCTACAATATGGCTCTCGCGTCGTTTTCCTCCCGTAAACGAGATAGGATTGCCATGGCGGTCGAAATCAAAGTACCCCCGGTCGGCGAATCAGTCACCGAGGGGAGCATTGCACGCTGGATCAAGAAGGACGGCGATTTGGTCCGCCTAGACGAACCGGTCTTCGAACTGGAGACCGAAAAGGCATCGAACGAAATCCCGGCGCCGGCCGCGGGCAAGCTCAAGATCAAGAAGGCCGAGGGCGCCAAGGTGCTGATCGGCGAGGTTGTGGGCGAAATCGAACCGTCCGACGTCTCCGCCCCCGCCGCGCCTGCGCCAGCCAAGGAGACGCCGAAGTCGGAAGCGGCGCCGACCGTTTCCCCCGCCGCCCAGCGCCTGGCGACCGAGGCGAAAGTCGACGTCAGCAAAGTCGATGGCACCGGCAAGCATGGCGTGATCCTCAAGGAGGACGTTCAGCGCACGCTCGACACCCCGACGCGCATCTCCGTCCTGCCGCCGACCCCCGCGGCGCCGATCGCGACGCAACCGGCGGGACGCGAAACCCGCCAGCGCATGAGCGCCATCCGCCAACGCATCGCCCAGCGCCTCCTGCAATCGCAGCAAACGACCGCGAGCCTCACGACCTTCAACGAAGCCGACATGTCCGCCATCATGGACCTGCGCAGCAAGTACAAGGATAAGTTCAAGGAGACGCACACCGTCGGCCTCGGCTTCATGTCGTTCTTCGTCAAGGCGTCGATCGAGGCGTTACGCAGCCATCCGATCGTCAACTCGCGCATCGACGGCGACGAGATCGTGCAGCAGCACTTCTTCAACATCGGCGTCGCCGTCAGCACCGAGAAGGGCCTGATGGTCCCTGTGCTTCGCGATGCCGACAAGCTGTCCTTCGCCCAGATCGAGAAGGCGATCACGAGCCTCGCGGTCCGCGCCAAGGACAGCAAGATCGGCCCCGACGAACTCTCCGGCGGCACCTTCACGATCACCAACGGCGGCATCTTCGGCTCCATGATGTCGACGCCGATCCTCAACCCGCCGCAATGCGCCATCCTCGGCATGCATTCGATCCAGAAACGCCCCGTGGTCCGCGACGACCAGATCGTCATCCGCCCGATGATGTACCTCGCTCTGACCTACGATCATCGCCTGATCGACGGCCGCGAGGCGGTGTTGTTCCTGGTGCGCATCAAGGATTGTCTGGAAAACCCGGAACGTTTGTTGCTCGAGATTTAGAGAAATGCAAGACTAACCACAGAGACACAGAGAGCACAGAGAAATGCACCGAGGGGAGGTAAGATTTCTCGAACTTTAATCATCCTCTCCGTGAATTCCTCTGTGCTCTCTGTGTCTCTGTGGTTAGTTTTCTTAATATCCCACATCAGGAACCTCGAATCATGCCCGATCGTTTTGATTTGGTCGTCATCGGCAGCGGACCCGGCGGCTACGTCGCGGCCATCCGCGCCGCGCAGCTCGGCCTCAAAGTCGCCGTCGTCGAGAAGAACAAAACCCTGGGCGGCACCTGCCTCAACATCGGCTGCATCCCCAGCAAAGCCCTGCTCGATTCCAGCGAACACTACCACTACGCCCTGCACCGCTTTTCGCATCACGGCATCCAGCTCGGCAAGGTCCAGCTTGACCTGGCCCGGATGCTCGCCCGCAAGGACGAGATCGTCAAAAGCCTGACCGACGGCATCGCGTACCTGATGCGCAAGAATCAGATCGCCGTCCTCAAAGGCATCGGCAAAATCCTCGCCAAGGATCGCGTGCAGGTCACAGGCGAGACGACGACCGAAGTCGAAGCGGGCGCCATTCTCTTGGCCACCGGCAGTGAACCGTCGGGCCTGCCGTTCCTACCGTTCGACGGCGTCGACATCGTGACGTCGACCGAGGCCCTGGCGTTTGCCGAAGTTCCCAAGCACTTGATCGTGATCGGCGGCGGCTACATCGGACTGGAGATGGGCTCGGTCTGGTCGCGGCTCGGGAGCAAAGTCACCGTGCTCGAGTTTCTGCCGAGACTCTTACCGCTCAACGATGCCGAGTCGGCCGGGGTTTTGCACAAGTCGCTCACCAAGCAGGGCCTGGACATCCGTCTGGCGACCAAGGTGACCGGGGCAGTGAAGGAAGGCGGACAAGTCAAGGTCAGCGCCGAGACCGCCAGCGAGAAGCTCGAGTTCCTCGCCGACAAGGTGCTCGTCTGCGTCGGCCGGCGGCCCTGCTCCGCGAACCTCGGCCTGGAGACGGTTGGCGTCAAGCTCGAAGACCGCACCGGCAAGGTCGTCGTGAATGCCAAGTACGAGACCAACATTGCCGGCATCTACGCGATCGGCGACTTGATTGCCGGGCCGATGCTCGCGCACAAGGCGAGCGAAGAAGGCGTGGCGTTTGCCGAGAATCTCGCCGGCAAGGCGGGGCACGTCAACTACGCGACGATTCCGAGCGTCATCTACACGCATCCGGAAATGGCCGCGGTCGGGCTGACGGAGGAGCAGGTCAAAGAGCAAGGCGTCGCGTACAAGGTCGGCAAGTTCCCGTTCGCGCCCAACGGCCGGGCCAAAAGCCTGGACGAAACGGAGGGAATGGTCAAGATCCTCACGAACGCCGCCACCGACCGCATCGTGGGCGTGCACATCGTCGGGCCGCGGGCGTCGGATCTGCTGGCGGAGTTGGTGCTCGCGATGGAGTTCGGCGCCAGCGCCGAGGACGTGGCCCGCACCTGTCACGGGCATCCGACGCTTTCGGAAGCCGTGGGCGAAGCGGCGCGGGCGGCGTGGCAAAAGGCGCTGCACGTGTGACGAAACGTTACTTCGTGAAACCCATCGTCTGCATCCAGGTGGCGCACGCCTGCGGCCAACGCGTCACCGGCTTGTTCTCCTGGGGGCGCAAACCGTAGCCGTGCCCTCCGGTAGCGTACAGGTGCAGTTCCGCCGACACGCCCACCTTTTTGAGCTCCGCCGCCAGCAAGATGCTGTTGAGCGCCGTGACGCCGTCATCGTACGCGTGGACAATGAACATCGGCGGCGTCTCTTTCGTCGCCTTCACGTGATCGTGCAACTTCTCTTGCCCTTTGCCGACGAGTCCGCCGGGATAGATGAGGGCGGCAAAGTCGGGTCGGCTCGAGATCTTGTCGACGCCGTCCTCGGCGGGATATTGCCGTTCGGTGTAAAGCGCCGTGAGCGCCGCCGCTTCGCCGCCGGCGGAGAAGCCGAGAATGCCGATTCGTTTGGGATCGAGCTTCCACTCGTCCGCCTTGCTGCGCACCAGGCTGACGGCACGTTGCGCGTCCTGGACGGCGGCATGGCCACGCTTGTTGGGATCGCGGCCCGGGACGCGGTACTTGAGCACGCAGGCGGTGACGCCGATCTCGCTGAGCCACTGGGCCGCTTCCGTCCCTTCGAGATCATAGGCCAAGATGGTGTGTCCGCCGCCGGGGCAGATGATGACCGCGGCGCCGGTCTCCTTCCCCTTCGCAGGCCGATACACCGTCAGCATCGGCGTCGAGACGTTGCCCAGCCGAATGACGGGCTTGCCCGCAACTTCGCGTTCGCCCGGCTTGGACATATTCGCTTCGGGGGGCAACTCCTTCGTCTCCCCAGGCGCCTTGCCCGGCCAAATCTTGTAAACTTCCGGCTCGGCGGCACTCGCTCCGGCGCCGAAACAGATCACGCACAGCATCGCCAACGGCTTCATGACGGCCTCCCGTTTTCTCGCAGGGGATTGACAACTCCGAGCAAAACTCCCACACGGCTCGCAGCGACTCTAATCTCTGCGCCCGCGTGGCGCGCCTCTCTTGGGATCGGGAAAACGCCCGCCGCTGCGCGACGACCGCTCGGGCGGCGCCTGCGACCTCCCCGGCGGTCGACCTTTCGCCTTCGGGCCTCGATCCGGCGCCTTCTGCGTGTAGTCGAATTCCGGCAGCGTCACCCGCGGCAGCCTTTGGCCGATCTGCCGTTCGATCTGCGACAGATTCCATTCCTCGCCCGGGGACACCAGCACGAACGCGTCCCCCTCGGCTTTCGCCCGCGCCGTTCGGCCGATGCGATGGACGTAGTCCTCCGGAACGTCCGGCACGTCATGGCTAATCACATGCGTAATGTGGTCGACGTCGAGTCCGCGGGCCGCGATATTCGTCGCCACCATCACCTGGAAATCCCCCTTACGAAAGCCGTCGAGAGCGCGGGTGCGCTGGCCCTGGGTACGGTCGCTGTGGAGTTCGGAGACGGTGAACCCGTCAGACTCGATGACGCGCGCCAGGGAATGTGCCGTGCGGCGCGTGCGCGTGAAGACGAGGACCGAAGGCATGTCCATGCTGCGGAGCAGATGGCGTAAGAGGGGCGTCTTGAGATGATCGGGGACGGGGTAGGCCGCCTGCGTGATGCCGACGGCGGGGGCGCTGCGTTTGCCAATCTGGATGGTTTCGGGTTTGGAGAGGATATCGCGGGCCAGGTCGACGATGACCGGAGGCATGGTCGCGGAGAAGAGGAGCGTCTGCTTACGGCCGGGGAGCCGAGCGACGATGCGGCGCAGGTCGGGGAGGAAACCCATGTCGAGCATGCGATCGGCTTCATCGAGAACGAGGGTGTGCAGGCGATCGAACGGCGCCTGGTTGAAGTGCATGTGATCGAGGAGTCGGCCCGGAGTGGCGATGACGATCTCGATGCCGGTCTTGAGCATTTTTTCCTGGGCGAACTTGGAGGCGCCCCCCACGAAGAGTCCGACGCGGATGGGGGCCCTGCCCGCGAGTTCCTTGCAGACGTCGTTGATCTGCTGGGCGAGTTCGCGCGTGGGCGAGATGACCATGGCGTGCAGCGAGCGGCGCGGCAATCCGAGGATTTGCGTCAGGATCGGCAGCAAAAACGCCGCCGTCTTGCCGGTGCCGGTCTGCGCGGTGGCGATGAGATCGCGTCCGGCGAGGATCGCGGGGATCGCCTTGGCTTGGATAGGCGTCGGTTCGGTGTAGCCCTGATCGCGCGTGGCCTGCACGAGACTCGGGTGTAGGTTGAGCGCTTTGAACGGCATACGGTTCTCTTAAGACCTGGAGAGGGACATTCGGCGAAAGAGAGTATTCTAGAAAGTTTCGCCCCGACTGCGAGCCGTGCGAAGGCGAGCGGGGGACGTTAGTCCCCCGGAATGTGAAATGTGGAAGATCCTTCGCATTGCAATTGCGTGACGTACCGGGGGGCTAACGCCACCCCGTTCGCCGAATTCGTCACGCCTGCACGTTGACCACCTCGATCTTGCGGTCGATGCGCTTGAGCAACCCCGCCAGGACGCGCTGCGGGCCGAGCTCCACGAATTTCGTCACGCCGGCGGCGAGCAGGCCGCGCATCGATTTCTCCCATAACACCGGCTGCAGCACCTGACGAACCAAAAGCGGCTTGATCTCCGCCGGCTCCGTGTGCGGCGCCGCGTCCACGTTCGACCAGACCGGCAGGCGCGCCGGGCTCAACCGACACGTCTCGAGCGCTTGTGCGAGCTTCGTGTCCGCTGGCTTCATGATGTCGGTGTGAAACGCTCCCGCCACCGCCAGGCGAATCGTCTTCATCGCCCCAAATTCCGGTGCCAGGCGTTCGAGTTCCGCGCACGCCTCCTTCGTCCCCGAGACCACCAGATTGCCCGGGCAGAGCAGATTCGCCAGTTGAACCTGGCCCGCTTTCGCGCACAACTCTTCGACCTTCTCCTGCGACAATCCCAGCACGCTGACCATGGCGCTGGGCGTGGCGTCGGCGGACTCCTGCATCGCCTGGCCCCGGCGCTGCACCAACCGCAAACCATCCGCGAAGTCGAGCACCCCCGCATAAACCAGGGCCGTGTATTCCCCCAAACTCAAACCGGCAGCGGCGATCACGTCTTCTTCCAGCGCCGGCTCCTTGACGCGCAGACTTTCCAGGGCCGCCAGGCTCGCGGTGTAGATCGCCGGCTGACTGATCGCGGTGCTGCTCAGCTTCTCGGCCGGGCCCTCCCTGCAGATCTGCAAGAGATCGTAGCCGAGAATTTCGCGGGCGGAATCGAACAGTGCTTGAGCCGCCGGAAGCGAATGGCACAATTCCTGCGCCATGCCGACGTACTGAGCGCCCTGTCCGGGAAACAAAAACGCGGTCTTGGCCATGACGGACTCCTCTAATTCTTGGGACGACTCACCGGCTGCGCTTGAATCGGTTCGAGCCGATAGATCATGACCTTGGCCTGGTCGGCGGGACGGTCGCTGGGCCAGCGGAAGTCGGGCTCCTGCTTGGGGAGCACGCGCTTATCGTGCCGGGAGCGCGTGACGACCAGATAATGGGCCGAATGCTCCGTGGTCGGTTCTTGAGGCAGAAAGTCGCCTCCGGCATAGTAGTGGGTCCAAAAGTAATCGTCATCGACGACGTCGCCTGGCTTCAGCCGCTGACTCAGCCACTGGGCCGCTTCGAGGTTTCCCTTGCGACTGGCGTGCAGCGGTTGCAACGTCCGGGGCATTGTAATGCCGATGAGCACCAATAGTAAACATCCCGACGCGACGCGCACGGCTGCGATGGTCGGCGTTCGGCCGAGGCATTTTAGCAGCCAGCGCCCCATCAGCATCAGGCCCAGCAGCGTCGCGAAGCACGCCAGGTACACGAGCACCATCACATGGCGCTCGGAAACATATCCCGCGGCCCGTCCCAAGCGCGCGAGCACGAGGGTGACGCCGACGAAGTAAATTGCCGTCAAGAGGACCATCCGCTTGGAGCGCATAAGCCGCCAGGCGAAGATGGCGCCGATCAGCGCCGGTACGCAACCGCCGGTGTTAAACCCCAGCACGACCTCGTGACCAAGGCCGTACAGCGCCGAACTCCAGGTTCGCGTGAAAAAGATGGCGCACAAGCCGGGCAAATTCGTCCAGGGCCCGACGTCGTCGTGCGGTAGTTCCCAGCCGAACTCCATGACGTTTTGCGAGCTGGGCTTGTTGGTGATCGTGCCGGTGACGCCGAAGTAGCACGAAGCGACGAGTAGGGTCGCGAGAGTGAGCGAGCCGGCGTTCCAGGCGAAGCGAGGCCAGGACAAACGCCAATCGCGGCGGAGTTGAAAGGCGAAGAGAGAGCCGAGAACGGCGAGGGGCGCGAGCAACCCTTCAGGCCGGGCGAGATACGCCAGTCCGCCGCACAGCCCGGCGAGGGCGAAATCGAACCTGCGGTACCGTTCGAATCCATGCACCGCGAAGTAGAGGCACGAGGCGATCAGGCACAGGAGCAAACCGTCGGAAACTCCGTCGGAGAGGTACTGACCGGGCGTCGGCAGAAACTGAAAGAGAACGACCGCGTTCGCGCCGAACCAGGGGCCGCGCGCGAACTTCCCAAGATAGTAAGTAGGAAACACCAGTACGAGCGCTGCGAGCAGACTGACGGTCTGCGCGGCATACTGCATGACGTGCGGATCGAGTCGGCCGAAGTACGCGTGGAGCGGCTTGGACATCGCCCAGATCGCCAGCGGATAGAGAGGGTGCTGTGAATTGTTACGCACGACGTGAGCATAAGGCTCGCGATCCAGCTGCAAGGCCATGCGGACGAAAACGATGCAATCGCGGGCCGTCGCTTCGGTTTGACAGATGTGCCAGACGCGCAGACACAGAACCAGAGCCAGGAGCGCCAGAAGCCAGGGCCAATCGCGCCGTTTTGCCGACCGCTCGTCCATGAGCCAAAACCCTTCCGCTCGTTTGTTTCGCCCGAGTCATCCTACGGGGACGATTACAAAGCAACGGGCTCGCCGAGTCAAGGCGACTTGCCGACTCGGAAAATTGGGGCGAATGGGTTATTGAATGCGATCGTCGGGCGTGCTCCGGGGCGGACGCGGACGCGCCCCGGGCCGTGGCTGGATCGCGTACGGATTTTCAATCTGCTCCAACTCTTTCGCCTGCTCCCGTAGGAATTTTTCGCGCTCCAGCGAAACTTCGCCGAGCAATCCTCGGCCCCAGAGGACGTAGTGAAAGCTGGCGACCAACCCGACGACGCCGGTGATCAGGGCGACGTAAAAGAACATCCCCAGGCTGACGAAGTTCAGGAATAAAAACAGAAACGCGCCGCCGATGGTCAGCAGCATGAGGGCCAGCATCGTCTCGCGATTGGCGTTCGGGGGCGGAGTCGATTCATTCATGTCGGCGGTCCTTTCTTCCAACATCATTCATTGTAGAGTGACCAGGGATCGAATTCTCTCACAATCCGCACCTGCCCATGAACCCGCGCAGCCTCCCCGACCTTCTGCCGATGCAAGCCCGACGCCTGGGGGATCGCCCGGCCCTGCGCCGCAAACGCTGGGGACGGTACGAAGACATTTCCTGGCGCCGATACGCGGAGAGCGTTGGTTCGCTGGCGCGCGGGCTGATCGAACTGGGCGTGAAGCCCGGCCAGGCGGTCGCGGTCTGGTCGGAGAATCGGCTCGAATGGCTGCTGGCGGATAACGCCATCCTGGCCGTCGGCGCGGTGACGGTGCCGCTGCACGCGAGTCTCCCGCCTGGTCAGTTGGCGTTTCCGCTCACCGACGCCGAGGTCCAGTGGATCTTCGTCGCCTCGTCTCGGCAACTTGAACAGGTGCAGGAGCTCCGGCTTCCCGGACTCCGCGGCATCCTCGCCTTCGAGGACGTGTCGTTCGCGCGCCTGAGCGCCCGCGGGCAATCGCTGACGACCGAACTCCCAGGCGCCCGGCCCGAGGATTTGGCGACAATCATGTACACGAGCGGCACGACGGGGCGACCCAAAGGAGTCATGCTGACGCACGCGAATCTGCTCAGCAACGCCGTCGCCTACGCCCAGGCGGCGCAGATTGCCAGCGATGCGGTGGTGCTCAACTGGCTACCGCTGAGTCACATCTTTGCGCGGACAGTGGAACACTACGTGCATCTGGTCGCGGGTTCGACGTTGTGCCTGGCCGAGTCGGCGGAATCGGTGATTCGCAATCTTGCGGAGATCGCGCCGACGCATTTCAACAGCGTGCCGCGTTTCTACGAAAAGATTCTGGGCGCCGACCTTCGGCATATGTTCGGTCCCCGATTGCGCTGGCTGGGATCGGGCGGCGCGCCGCTGCCGCCCCACGTCGCCGAGGCGTTCGCGCAGGCGGGTCTGCTCGTTCTTCCCGGGTATGGATTGACGGAGTCCTCGCCGGTGATCGCGCTCAACCGTCCCGATTGCCATCGCGCCGGCACCGTGGGTCCGGCGTTGCCGGGCGTCGAGATCCGCATCGCCCAGGACGGCGAGATTCTCACGCGCGGCTCGCATGTCATGCAGGGCTACTGGAAACAACCCACGGAAACCGACGAGGTCTTGCGCGACGGCTGGCTCGCCACCGGCGACCTCGGCGCCCTGGATGCCGACGGCTTCCTGTCGATCACCGGACGCAAAAAAGACTTGATCGTCCTCTCCAGCGGCAAAAAAGTCGCGCCCGCCTACCTCGAAGCGAAACTGGTCGCCGATCCCGACATCGATCAGGCGGTCGTCTTCGGCGACGGTCGCAGTTACTTGACGGCGCTCCTCGTCTCCGCGTTGACGCCGGAACAATTGACCGAGCGCGTCCGAATTTTACTCGCGGATTTGGCGCCGTGGGAGCAGGTGAAACGTTTCGCGGTGCTGACGGAGCCGTTCAGCGTGGCCCGGGACGAGATGACGGTGAGCCTCAAGCTGCGTCGCGCCGCGATCTTCGCCCGCCATCGTGCGAAGATCGACGCTTTGTACGAGTTATGACATCGGCTTGGCGGTGAATGTTCCGCTGGGGCCTTGCAGTTTCGAGGGTTGGTCCTTGGCGTTCTCAATCGTTTCCCAGAGGACGCGCGGGGAGAGTTGCACGCCCGCCTTCGGATGAATCCAGACCAGTTTCTTTTCGACGTCGATTTGCACCTTCTCGACCCCGCTCACCGCATTGATCTTCGCCGACAACCGCTTGGCGCACGCCGGGCAGTCCAAGGTATCGACCGTGACGACGGTGTACGTCGGCGCAGCGGTGGGATTTTGGCCCTGAGCGCCGCTCTGAATCAAGAATCCCGCCGCCACCGTCAGGATGGCCGCGCCAAGAAGTTTCAGCATCATGTTTCTCCTTCGCCAAGATTATGGATCTGCTTCGGGTACGAACGAGCCTCATTCCACGACATTTCGGGCGCCATGTCAAGATTTCCTGACGCGCTCTGACTATTCCTTACGATTCGCAAAGACCACCGACTGCATCGGCTGTTCGTTGACTTCGAGCCGAAAAACATCGGACCGCGCGTAATGGCCCACCACGTCGAAGTCGAACTTCGCTCGGACCAGTTCCGCTCGATCCAGGTCCGCGACCAGGACGCATTCCTCCCCATACTTCGGCCCAGCCAAGATTTGGCCCAGCGGTCCAATGAGGCAACTCCCGCCCCGGATCAGCACGTCTTGAGACGCGGGGAATCGCTCGGTCGGATACCCGGCAGGCAGATCGCTACGCGTGAGAAATTGGCACGCCGACAGAACGAAGCATCGGCCCTCCAGGGCGATGTGCCGGACGGTCGGCAGCCAGGTGTCGCGATCGTCCACGGTGATGGCGCAATACAACTCGATGCCCCGGGCATACATCGCGGTCCGCAGCAAGGGCATGTAGTTTTCCCAGCAGATGACGCAGCCGATTCGGCCCAGGTCGGTCGCCACGACGGGCAGGGTCGAGCCGTCGCCGCTCCCCCAGATGACTCGCTCCATCGCGGTCGGCATGAGCTTGCGATGCTTGCCCAGCATCTGACCGTCCGGCCCGAAGAGGAGCGCGGTGCAGTACAGCGTTCCGCCGGCGCGCTCGATGACGCCGACGACCAGATGGATCGCGTGTTCCTTGGCGACCGAGCCGATAAACTCGACATTCGGTCCCGGCACTTCGATGGCGCTCTCGAAAAGTCGGCGAAATTCCTCTCGGCCTTCGGGGGTTCGGATGCCGACGCTGACGCCGAAGTCGTGCCCCTTGGGATAGCCGCCGAGGAATGCTTCGGGAAAGACGACGAGCTGAGCCCCCTGCCGGCGGGCGTCGGCGGCGAGGTCCGCAAATTTTTGCAGCGTCCGCGGCGTGTCAAACAGCACCGGCGCCGCCTGAACGACGGCCGCACGCACGGTGGGGAACATGACGCGGCTGTCGATGGGTGGCATCTGCATCGGATTTCCTCGCGATCGTGTGGAAGCGAGGCGTCAAGCGATCACGCCTCAAAGCCGACTTCACGTTTGCCGCAGTTGCGATAGAACTCATCACGTCCGCGCAGGGACAAGGGCACAGAAACTTCACGGGGTCGCCCAAAGAAGGGACGAGCTTTTGTTATCACAAACAAGGATCGGAAGAAAGAGTTTCTGCGTAGCGAAGCCGTGACCGTCGTGCGATAATCGAACCGAATATCTCACCCCTGGACCTGGGACCATCCCATGCGATCGATCCTCTCCCTCGCGCTCCTCGCCGTCGCCTGCTCCGTACAGGCGGGCGACCAAAAGCTCCCCAACGTCATCCTCATCTTCTGCGACGACATGGGCTACGGCGACATCGGGCCCTACGGTTCCAAGATCGCCACGCCCCATCTCGACAAGCTCGCCAAGCAAGGGAATCGTTTCACGAATTTCTACGTGCCGCAAGCCGTCTGCTCCGCGTCGCGGGCCGCCATCCTCACCGGCCGATATCCCAACCGCGTCGGCATCCTCGGCGCGCTCGGACCCAGCAGCACGCAGGGCCTCGCCCCCGCGGAGCGAACCATCGCCGATCTCCTCAAGAGCCGCGGCTATCGCACCGGTATTTTCGGCAAATGGCACCTCGGCCATCTCGCGCAACATCTCCCCACCAAGCACGGCTTCGACGAATACTACGGCCTCCCCTACTCCAACGACATGTGGCCCAAGCATCCGACCGCTAAATTTCCCGACCTGCCGCTCATCGACGGAGAGAAGACCGTCGCCCTCAATCCCGATCAATCGAAGCTGACGACGACGTACACCGAGAAGGCGGTCTCGTTCATTCGGCGCAACAAGGACGGGCCGTTCTTTCTGTACGTGCCGCACTCGATGCCGCACGTACCGCTCTTCGTCTCGGAGCGGTTCAGCGGCAAGTCGAAGCAAGGCCTCTATGCCGACGTGATTCAGGAACTCGATTGGTCGGTCGGCGAAATCTTGAAAACCTTGAACGATCTCGGGCTCGACGACAATACGCTGGTGATCTTCACATCGGACAACGGCCCCTGGCTCTCGTACGGCCATCACGGCGGCAGCGCGGGGCGTCTGCGCGAAGGCAAAGGGACGGCCTGGGAAGGGGGCGTGCGCGTGCCGTGCCTCATGCGCTGGACGGGGAAAATCCCCGCGGGACACACGACGCACGAGCCGGCCATGACCATCGATCTCCTGCCGAGCATCGCCAAACTCGCCGGCGCCAAGCTCCCCGACCACGTCATCGACGGCAAGGACATTTGGCCTCTGATGGCCGGGCAGGCCGGCGCGAAGTCCCCGCAGGAGGCGTACTACTTTTACTGGGGCAAGCAACTCCAGGGCGTCCGCAGCGGAACGTGGAAGCTCTATTTTCCGAGCAGCTACATTTCCCTGGGCGGCCGCGAGGGGGGCAAGGAAGGCCAACCCGCGAAGATGGACGTCAAGCAGCGGAAGCTCGAACTGTACAACCTCGAGGACGACATGGGCGAGCAGACGGAGGTCTCGGCTCTGCATCCGGAGGTCGTGCAGCGATTGCAGGGGCTCGCGGACAAGATGCGGAAGGATCTGGGCGACACGCCGCCCCCGGCGAAGAAGTGACGCATGGGCCACGCCGTTCCCGGGCGCGATTCCGCGCCGCATCGTCTCTCGTAAAGGTCTCGTCGCTCATTTTGCACTTCCACTGGAGCATTTCATGAGATTCTTCGCGCTTTTGAGTTTCGCGATTGGGGCGAGTTCGCAGTCGTTGCTTGCTCAGCTGCCGAGTCAGGAATACTTGAGCTTCGTCAAAGCGCAGGCCGCCAAGCTGCGTTCCGCCGACAAGCCGCCGGCGTCGCGGGAGGAATGGGAAGCTCGACGCCCCGAACTCCGCGCCAAGCTCCAGCAAGCGTTCGGCCCGATGCCGGAAACGGCGTGTCCGCTCGAGCCGAAGGTGCTGGGCGTCTTGCAGCGCGACGGCTATCGCGTCGAGAAGATCATTTTCCAGACGATGCCGGGCGTGTGGATGACGGCGAGCGCCTACGTGCCGGACAAGCCGGGCAAGCATCCCGCATTGCTGGCGGTCCATGGCCATTGGCGCGGCGCTCGGCTCGATCCGGTGCTGCAGAAACGCTGCATCGGCCCGGCGAAGCTCGGCTACTTCGTCCTGGCGGTGGACGCCTTTGGCGCCGGCGAACGAGGCCTGTCGAAGAATCTCGGCGAATACCACGGCGAGATGGTCGCCGCCACGCTGCTGCCGACCGGCCTCACGCTCGCCGGCGTCCAGGTCTACGAAAATACGCGTGCGGTCGATTACCTGCTGACTCGGCCGGAGGTGGATGGCACGAAGATCGCGATCACCGGGGCATCAGGCGGCGGCAACCAGACCATGTACGCCGGCGCGTGGGACAACCGCTTCGGCGCCGTCGTCCCCGTTTGCTCCGTCGGCAACTACCAGGCCTACCTCGGCACCGCCTGCTGCATGTGCGAAGTCGTCCCCGGAGCGCTGCGTTTCACCGAAGAGGGCGGCGTCCTCGGCCTGACGGCGCCGCGCGGGCTCATGGTCATTAACGTCACCAAGGACGGCGTGCAGTTCTCCATCCCCGAGGCCAAGAAATCGCTCGCCTTCGCCGCCGACGTTTACAAAGCGTACAACCAGCCCGACAGCGTTCGCCACACCACGTTCGATTGGCATCACGACTACAGCCAGGCCATGCGCGAAGCGCTCTACGGGTGGCTGGCGAAGCATCTCAAAGGCGACGGCGACGGCAGCCCGATCGCCGATCCGCCGATCAAGACGGAAGACCTCGAGACCCTGCGCTGCTTCCCCGGCGACGCCCGGCCCGCGGACTGGACGACGATCCCGAAGTTCGCCGCGGCCGAGGGGCGGCGACTTTTGGCCGCCCGCAAGATACCCAACGATGGGGAAGCCTGGCGTGCCGAATCGGCCCGGTTGCGAGTCGCGTTGGTCGAGAAGGTCCTGGGCGGATTCCCGTCCCCCGGCGACTTGCAAGTCGAGAAGGCCGGCGGGGTGACGACTTTCCGCCCGGAACCCGGCATCACCTTGACGGCGACCCGGCATGGCGAGGTCAAAGGCAAAAACACGCCGCTCGCCATTCTGCTCGATTTCGACGGCGCGGAGAAGGCCGGGCAGAGCCCCGTGGCAAAGGCACTTCAGGCGGACGGCTGGAACGTGCTGACCCTGGATTTACGCGCCACCGGAGCGCTGGCCTGGCCCAAAGACAAGGTCGGCGGAGCGCCGGATCATAACACGGCCCAATGGGGGCTTTGGCTCGGCAGGCCTCTTCTGGGGCAGTGGGCCTACGATGTTCGTCGTACACTCGACGCCGTTGGCATTTTGCCCGATCGAGTCGCGGTGGTCGGCCAGGGACCGGCGGGGATCGTGGCCCTCACGGCTGCGGCCGTCGATACGCGATTCACCCATGCCATCGCCCTCGATTCGTTGGCGAGCTATGTGACCGATGCGCCGTACAAGAACCAGCGGCTCGGCCTGATGGCGCCCGGGATGCTGCGCGAGGTCGGCGACGTCGCTCACCTGGCGGCATTGTGTCTGCCGCGGCGCGTCGTCGTCGCCGGCGGCGTCTCCGGCGACGGAACGAAACTCACAACCGATGAACTGCGAAGTACGTTTGCACCCGCCGTGAAGGTTGGCACGCTGCTCCAAGCGGACGGCGCCTTGCAACTGCTCGGATCCGAGGACGCAACCGGCATCCTCAAGGCCTTGCGTTGAGCGCCTTCAAGAACCCCTGGTCCCGCATCCAGCGCCCGCATGACTGCGTCCAGGTCGCGAACGGACGGTCGCCGGGGCGGACGCCGAAATCGTGGGCGGTGCTGGCGTAGATGTGCAGTTCCGCGGAGACGCCGGCTCGCTTCAGGGCCAGGTACATGAGGGCGCTGTGCTCCGGCGTGCTGATGAGATCCTCGCTGCCGTGAACGAGGAAGACCGGCGGCGTTGTCGCGGGAACTTTCATCCCTTTTTCGAGAAGTTCCTTCAAGTAGCCCGAGTAGACCGGGATGGCGAAGTTCGGGCGACAACTGACTTTGTCGACGTCGTCCTGCGGTTCATAAGTGCGTTGCTCGAAGCTCGTCGCGGTGGCGATGGCGAGATGGCCCCCTGCCGAGAAGCCGATGATGCCGATGCGCTCGGGATCGATGCCCCAGGCCTTGGCGTTGCTGCGGACCAAGCTGACGGCCCGCTGCGAATCCTGGAGCGGCCGCCGAGCGGGCACCCCCTTGGGTTCGTCCGGCCGGCGCGGCACCCGGTACTTGAGGAGGATGCCGGTCACGCCCTGGGTATTGAGCCACTCGGCGACTTCCTCGCCTTCGATTTGCCAGAAGAGGTTCCAGTACCCGCCGCCCGGGCAGATGATGACCGCCGCCCCGGTGTCCTTGTCTTTCGCCGGCCGATAGACGGTGAGCGTCGGCTTGGTGACATTGCTAATGAGCCGCGTCGGCTCGGTGATCTCCACCTGCGTCTTCACGTTCTGCTTGGACATGATCTGGATTTCGGGGCCGATGGTCCCGGGCTCCTCGGGCGCTTTGCCCGGCCAAAGATCGACGACGCGCGTCTTTTCGTCCGCGTGCATCGGCATGGCCAGGCACAGCAACGCGATCGTCCATGCAGTCTGTTTCATGGTTGCTCCTTATGATGACTTACTTGGGCTGCGTCCGAAGTTTCGCCAGCCTCTAAATCATGTCCGTGGCATATTGAATTTGCCCCAACGGGGCCGAACACGCCAGCCCAGGGCACAGCGTAGCGCCGCCCTGGGTGCAGGTCGGCTGGAAGCGAAGCTCTGAAAGAGCGCAACAACTATCGGTTGCCATAGCGCTCAATCCCAAACATATCGCTCATCAAACTCGACGTCGTGCCGTTGTAGCAATTCCCGCAATTCTTCCTGAAACGACATCTTACGATGGTGCACATCCTGGTTCTGGACGTACGTTTTGACTTTTCCTCCATTAGATTGGCTGACCGAGAACGCCGCGTAGCCGTTCTGCCAATGAAAATCGGCATTGCTCGTTTCGCGCTTCATCCATTTGGAACTCCCCTTCTTTACTTCCTCGACAATCTTCTTCAACGGATGATTTTTCGACAGTAAGAACAACGCGTGAACGTGATCCTCAACACCTCCGATGATTAGGGCGGGGGACTCCCATTCCTTGAAGATACCGGCTTGATAGGCGAACAGTCGGTCGCGTGCGGAGGGACAGATCCACGGCGCGCGGCTCTTTGTACTATAGACCAGATGGAGCAGATTCTTGGCTAACGATTGCGACATGGGGTGCTCCGTTGTTTTGCCCTTACAGGGCGACCTTTCCGTCGTCCTGATCCCAGGGCGACGCTGCGCTCTGCCCTGGGCTAACTTGTTGCAGCCCCTTTCGGGGCAAGACTTAGATCCGATCATAATGGCAGTCGCAGGCGGGGGTCAAGGCCTCGCTCAGACCCTATAATCACCACGCACCAATCAAACCTGCTCGAAACTGAGGTCGTTCCATGGCCAAGGATCTGTCGCCGGTTCGCACGATTCTCATGCTTGCTTCACTCGCAGTTTTCTGGGGGTCCGACCTCCACGCCCAGCGGCCGCCGTATGACGTCTTTCCGCCCGCGGAACCGCCGTACTACCGGGTGCGCTACGAGGCTTCGAAGGAGAAGGGAGAACTTCCCTACTCCGTCAACTACACCCTCTGGATCCCGCAGGGCGTGAAGTGGCTGCGCGGCGTCATCGTGCATCAGCACGGGTGCGGTGAGGGATCGTGCAAGTCGGGACTGACCGGCGCGTTCGACTTGCACTGGCAGGCGCTCGCCAAGAAACATGACTGCGCGCTCCTGGCGCCGTCCTACGAGCAACCGGACAAGGCCGATTGTCAGATGTGGTGCGATCCGCGCAACGGCTCGGATGCGACGTTTCAGAAATGCCTCGTCGATCTCGGCGCCAAGTCGGGACATCCCGAGTTGCCGAGGGTTCCGTGGGCTCTCTGGGGACATAGCGGCGGCGGTCACTGGGCCGGCGGCATGGTGCTGCTGCATCCGGAGCGCGTCGCCGCGGCCTGGTTGCGCTCGGGCGTGCCGCTGTTGACGGCGAAGCCGGGCGGTACGATCAAAGCGTACACGCTGCCGGACGCCGCCCTGAAAGTGCCGATGATGTGCAACCTGGGCACGAAGGAAGGCGTCACCGTGAAAGACCGCTTCGCCGGCGTCTGGCCCGCGAATGAAACCTTCTTCAACGCCGTACGCGGCAAGGGAGGCCTCATCGGCGTGGCTATCGATCCGCTTTCGAGCCACGACTGCGGCAATCAGCGCTACCTCGCCATTGTGTGGCTCGATGCGTGCCTGAGTGCTCAGTTGCCGAAGGTCCCTGGCGATCCACTCTTGCCCTTCGAGTTGATGTTCGTGATGCCGACCGACAAGGCGTGGCTAGCTCCGGTCCTCGGCGGCGAAGCCGTCCCCGCGGCGAAGGTTGTCGGCGATCCTCTCAAGGCGGGGTGGTTGCCGAACGAAGCCATTGCGAAAGCCTGGATGGAGTACGTCAAGGACACGGCCGTCGCCGATCGCACGCCGCCTCCCGCGCCGACGAATGTGCGACTGACGGGAACCGAACTCACCTGGGAAGCCGAGGCCGACCTCGAAAGCGGACTGGCGAGTTTCGTCATCGAACGAGACGGCAAGCTGCTCGCGAAAGTGCCGGAGCAGGGCAAGAACCCGTTCGGCCGGCCGGTCTTTCAGAACCTACAATACAGCGACACGCCCACGCAACCGCTGGTCCCGATGCGCTATACAGACACCTCCGCGGAGGCGGGCAAGAAGCACGCCTACCGGGTCATCGCCGTGAACACCGTGGGATTGATGTCAACGCCCGGCGAGATCGTCGCCCAGAAAAAGGCAGGAACATCGGTGGTTTGGAACCTCGACAATCTGGAATCGATCGGCGGCCACAAAGTGACTGTCGTCGGCAAACCGCGAGTGATCGACACGGACCAGGGCAAGGCGATCGAGTTCGATGGCAAAGGGGACGGCGTGTTCGTCGCCGCGAACCCGCTGGCAGGGCTCAAGGAGTTCACGGCCGAGGTCATCTTTCGCCCCGCGGCCGGCGGTCCCAAGGAACAGCGATTCTTGCATTTTCAGCCCAACGGCAGCGAAGATCGGCTCCTCTTCGAGACGCGTCTGACGCCCGACGGCAAATGGTTCCTGGACACGTACCTCGAATCGGGGAAAGAGAAACTGACCCTGTTCGCCAAGACGTTCCTGCACCCGATCGGCACCTGGCATCACGCGGCGGTCGTCGTCGACGGCAAAACGATGCGGCACTACGTGGACGGCAAGGAGGAACTCGCGGGGGACATTCAGTCCGCCCCGCTTGCTGCGGGGCAGACCTCGATCGGCGTGCGTTTTAACCAGGTCTTCTGGTACCAGGGCGCCATTCGGCAGATCCGCGTGACGCCGGCGGTGCTCAAACCTGATGCGTTTCTCAAACCTTGATCTCGAGACACTGACATGCAAGTACTTGAAGAAGAAAGTGTCGCCGACCTGATCGCTCGACTCGGAGTGCCGCCCGAACGTATTCGCCTGAAGCCGCCGCCGGGAACGGCCACGGAAGAAGACGTACTACGCGTACAACCTCTGTGCGAGTTGGTGGACGGCGTCTTGGTGGAGCGAGCCATGGGATGGTATGAATCGAGGCTGGGAGCGTTGCTGATTCATTATCTGGAAGACTTCCTCGAGCTGCATGACTTGGGAATGGTGCTGGGCGCGGACGGCATGATGCGGGTGCATCCGCGTGAGGTGCGCATCCCGGACGTCGCGTTCTATTCCTGGGAACAATTTCCCGATCGCCTGTTGCCTTCGGAAAGCATCCTGAACGCGGTTCCGGATTTGGCGGTCGAGATTCTCAGTCCCGGCAACACGAAAGCGGAAATGCAGCGGAAGCGGCGCGAGTACTTCGCCGGGGGGGCGAGATCGGTATGGACGGTCGAGCCGGAAAAACGCTGCGTGGAAGTTTTCACGGCGCCCGAGCAATCTTTCCTCATAGAAGAAACGCAGGAACTCGACGGCGGCGAGGTGTTGCCGGGCTTCACGCTTTCCGTCGCCGCCTGGTTTGCGCGTGCAGGTCAACGACGATAATCATTCCCCTACTAACGATTGGAGTCCGCAATGAATGTCGCGAAGTTTTTCCTCTTAACCGGTTTCTTCCTCTTCGCCGCCCTGACCGGGCACGCCCAGGAGAAGTTCCGGGTCTACCTCGGCACGTATACCGGCAAAGTTAGCAAGGGCATCTACCAGTGCGAACTCAACCTCAAGGATGGCACGCTTTCGCCAGCGACGCTGGCGGGGGAGACGAGCAGTCCGTCCTTTCTCGCCTTCCATCCCAATAAGAAGTTTCTCTATGCCGTCAACGAGAACAAGGCGGCGGTGAGCGCGTTCGCCATCGACGAGAAGACCGGCAACCTGACCTTCCTCAATTCGCAACCGTCGCAAGGCGGGGCGCCGTGCCATCTCGTCGTCGATCCCACGGGGAAGAACGTTCTCGCGGCCAATTACTCGGGCGGAAGCTGCATCTGCATCCCCATTGAAGCCGACGGCAAGCTCGGCAAGGCGACCTCGTTCCAGCAGCACGAGGGGAAGAAGAAGAACGGACACTCGATCCACGTGGACCACGCCAACAAGTTCGCTCTGTGCTGCGATCTGGGCCTGGACAAAGTGATCATTTACGCCTTCGACGCCGAGAAAGGAACGCTCACCGCGCACGGCGCTTTTGACACGCCCAAGGGAGCCGGGCCGCGCCACTTCGCCTGGCATCCCGATGGCAAAACCGCCTACGTCAACGGCGAATCCGACCTGACTCTCATCGCCTGCGAGTACGATGCGGCCAAGGGCGCCCTCACGCAAAAGCAGGTGCTTTCCACGTTGCCGAAGGACGTCGTTCGCAAGGGGGGCAGCACCGCGGAGACCGTCGTGCATCCTTCGGGCAAATTCGTCTACGTCTCCAACCGCGACCCGTACAACTCGATCGCGATCTTCTCGATCGATCCGAAGACGCGCGAACTGACGGCCGTCGGGCACGAGAGCATGGGCGTAAAGACGCCGAGAAACTTCGCGATCGAGCCGACGGGGCAGTACATGCTGGTCGCGAACCAGTCGGGCGGCAATGTGCTGGTATTTCGCATCGACCAGGCCACCGGCAAATTGACGCCGACCGGCGGCAGCGTGCAGGTGGCCGCGCCGGTGTGCGTGCGATTCATGGAAGTGAAGTAACCGATAGGATCGTTTAGCCGCCGCGCCCTCGCGGCGTGGACGAGGGCGCGTCAGGAAAAGTCATGCAACTGCACGGGGAGCCGTTTTCGCCCCCAATCCCCGGGGCGGTGCTCGAAGACGCCGGCGCACACTTCGCCGCAACCGGCGCAGCGGTTGAAGTCGGTCAGATTCCACTGGGAAAGCTCGTACCAGTCGCGGCCGATGAGTTGGGCGCCGCAGGCGTGGCAATAGGTACTGGCGGCCGCGGGATCGTGGACGTTGCCGACATAGGCGTAACGCACGCCGTTCTTGAGCGCGATCTGCCGGGCGCGCCGCAGCGTTTCCGGCGGCGTCGGCGGACGATCGCGCAGCCGGTAATCGGGGTGGAATGCCGAGAAGTGCAGCGGCACGTCGGGCCCGAGTTTTTCCGCGACCCAGCGCGTCAGCTCCTCCAACTCCGCATCGGAGTCGTTGAGCCCGGGGATCAGTAACGTCGTGATCTCGAACCAGACCGTCGTGTGTTGCTTGAGATACACCAACGTCTCGAGCACGGTCTGCAAATGCCCGGCACAGACGTCGCGGTAGAACGCTTCGGTAAACCCCTTGAGATCGACGTTGGCGGCGTCCATGAAGCGGTAGAATTCCGCGCGCGGCTCCGGGCAGACTTCGCCGGCGGTGACCGCGACCGTCTTGATGCCACGCTCATGGCAGGCGGCGGCGACGTCGATCGCGTACTCATGAAAAATGACCGGATCGTTGTACGTGAACGCGACGCTTCGGCAGCCCAGCGCCGCGGCTGACTTGGCGATCGCCTCGGGACTTCCTTCGCTGGCCAGCGTATCGACCTCGCGCGATTTGCTGATGTCCCAGTTTTGGCAAAACTTGCAGCCGAGATTGCAGCCCGCCGTCCCGAACGACAGCACCGGCGTCCCCGGCAAGAAATGATTGAGCGGCTTCTTCTCGATCGGATCGACGCAAAACCCGCTCGATCGGCCGTAGGTCGTGAGGACGATCTGTTCGTCCTGGCAGGCGCGCACGAAACAGAAGCCGCGCTGCCCCTCGTGGAGTTTGCAGAAGCGCGGACACAAATCGCACTGGATTCGGCCGTCGTCCAGGCGATGCCAGTAGCGGGTGGGAACGATGGAAGGGTCGCGGGCGGTCATGGGGACGACTCGGTTTCGCGGTTCGCCATTCAGGGCGAAGGGGTTCGTAGAAATGATTGGGCGCCATCACGGCGCGTCCAAACCTCCCAGGACGCAGTCCGCGTCAGGAATGCCCTCGACAGCGCAGTTCTCTGGATCTTCTCCAGCGGCCCGGACGAAGTCGTCCAAGGCGTCGGGATCCCGCGATGCCGCGACCAGACGAGTCCCGTCCGGACTCCATGCGATCCATTCGCCGCGATGCTTGGCCAATTCCTCCAGCGGAAACGCGTGGCAATTCCGCAAATACTCTTGCATGTTCACGGGTTTACTCCTCGGATGTGTCGATCATTCCCGTACAAAATCCATTGTAGCGGAGACCGTCGCCACCTTGCAACTTCGCTGGATCCTCCCATGAGCCATTCCCGTTCGTTCCTCGTCTTCGGAATCCTCGCGTTCTCGGCGACTTCCGCGCGTGGGCAATCCCTCGATCTCGCCCGCGGCGAAGCGCGCGACGTCCAACTCGACGACCGCAAACGCCTGGCTCTCGTCAAAACTGCCGCCGGCTACAAGGAACGAGGGGAGTTCTTGGCCGAGCCGGTCGACCTCGGCAAGCCGGGCTCGATCACGGTCGATTGGCTCGAACAGTGGACCGCTCCTCAGACGTGGAAGCGGCATCCGGGCAATCCCATCTTTGGCCCCAGCCAAACCGGGCCGTGGGATCGCTGGACCAACGGCGTCTCCATCGTACGATGCGCCGACGACAAGACCTATCGCATGTATTACGCAGGGCGCAAAGGCGGCGGCATCGGGTTCGCCGAGGCCAGCATTGCCGATCCGCTCAAATGGAAAGAACATCCCATGAGCCCCGTCCTCAAGCCGCTCGATAACTGGGAAGGGGGCGCCATCAATCAGCCGCGCGTCGTCAAGGTGACCGACACGCACTGGCGCATGTACTACAGCGGTTGGGGCTTCAAAGGGCCCGGCACGCCGTGGGCGATGGGGCTGGCCGAGTCGTTCGATGCCGGCACTTCCTGGAAGCGGTATCAGGAAGCTCCGATCCTCGATCGCGGCGACGCCGACTCGCCCGACGGCGGCGGCGCCTGCGTTCCCATGGTCGTCAAGGTCGGCGATCTCTGGATGATGTGGTACACCGCGGCCCTGGCGACTCCCGGCAAACAAAACATTCACATCTGCCTCGCCACCTCGCCCGACGGCATCCGCTGGACCAAGTACGAGAAGAACCCCGTCCTTTCCGACGACTTCACCGGAGCCGGCAAACGCATCATTCTCTCGCGCTGCTACGTTCGCCACGACGCCGGCGTCTTCCGGATGTGGTACTCCTACGCCAAACCCAACTACCGCATCTGCTACGCGGAGAGCCTTGACGGCAAGACCTGGGAGAAAAGCCCGATCGAGCCGGTGCTGGGTCCGGGGCCCGCCAAGGGCTGGGACGATCAGATGGTCGAGTACCCGGAAGTCGATATCGTGGACGGTGGGTTTCGCCTGTGGTTCTGCGGCAACGGCTTCGGCAGCGTGGGCTACGCGGAAGGCGTGCCGCAAACCGGCGTCAAACTGTCGATCCGCTCGCGCAACCAGGGCGAATGGTCGCCGTGGCGCGACGTGCGGCGTGGCGCGGCGCTCCAAGTAGACCGATTCGTGCAGGTGCGGGGTCAGCTGGAATCGAGCGACCCGCGGCTCAGCCCCACACTGAACCGCGTGACAATCCTGGAAGCCAAAGGAGAGGGCCGATGAAGCGTCGAGACTTTTTGGCATTGGGGCTGTCGGGATGGGGTTTCGCGCCGGCGCTGTGGGGCGGCGCGAAGGATCTACCGCCGCGGCAGAAGCCCGACCGCGTGGGCGGGCCGCCGTTGGTCTCCGCAAAATCGTGGGCGATTCTGGAAGGGGCGACGGGAAAGTGTCTCTGGGGCGATCACGAACGGGACGCCCTGGCGATGGCCAGCACTACCAAGATCATGACCGGTTGGCTGGTGCTCGAACTCGCCCGCAATCATCCGAAGATTCTGGAGGAGACGGTGGTCGTTTCCGCGCAGGCCGCCAAGACCGGCGGCTCGACGGCGGCGCTTCAGGCCGGCGATCGTCTGTCGGTCCGCGATCTCTTGCACGGTCTGCTGCTGCCCTCGGGCAACGACGCCGCCGTCGCGCTCGCGGAGCACTGCGGACTGCGTTACCGCGAAAAGAGCGATCCGCAATTGCCTGCCGAAATCTTCCTCGCCCAGATGAATCGCCGGGCGCGCACGTTGGAGCTGGAGCAAACGCGTTACATCGACCCTCATGGCATGGGACGAAACCTGACCAGTGCCGCCAACCTCGGGCTGCTCGCCTGGAACGCCACGCGCAATGAGACGTTTCGGCTCCTGGTGCAAACGCGCCGGCATGCGTGCGAGATTGTGAATGCCAAAGAGGAGCGCCGCACCGTGACGTGGAACAACACGAACCGCTTGCTCGAGATCGAGGGGTACGAAGGGATCAAGACGGGGACGACCACGGCGGCCGGGAGTTGTCTGGCGTCGAGCTGCCGGCGCGGCAAGGACCAGTTGTTCGTGGTGGTGCTGGGGAGCACCAGCAACGACAATCGGTATCTCGACACGCGCAATCTTTACCGCTGGGCGTGGCGCGAACGAGGGCATGCCGAGGGCTGACGCGTCACGCCGCTTTCACGCCGGGGGCGGCGCCGACCTTTCCGACCAGGAGATCGAGGACGTCGCCGACGGTGGCGAGGGATTCGAGTTCCTGCTGCGACAGGCGAATGCGAAAGTGCCGTTCGATCTGGGCGACGACGCTCACGAGATCGACGGAGTCCAGGCCCAACTGTTGGCGCAGGTGGCTGCTGTCTTCGATCTGGGAGAAGTCTTCGCCGATGTCGGTTTCGAAAAGGTGAATCAGCGTTTGGCGAATCGCGGCGCGGTCCATCATTGCCTCCTTGCATGGGTGGTCGAACCCGTATGGAACCAATTTTCGCGGTTTGGAGCAAGCCCGGTTTGCGTCTCGTTCGTAAACTACCCTCGCCCGCACATTAAAATTGCCGACAGCGAGGGACGCACATGACGGAATCGTGGATCGCGCAGCGCATGCATTACATCGAGTCCTCGGGCATCCGCAAGGTCTTCGACCTGGCCGCCCAGCTCAAGGATCCCGTCAACCTCAGCATCGGCCAACCCGACTTCCCCGTCCCCGATGCGATCAAGCACGCCGCCCAGAACGCCCTCGAGCAAAATCGCAACGCCTACACCGTCACGCAGGGCATTCCCGAACTCCGTGCCAAACTCATCCAGCGCATGAAGCGCGACCTCCCCAGCCAACCCGATCGCGAACTTCTCGTCACCAGCGGCACCAGCGGCGGGCTCGTCCTCGCCCTCAACTGCGTCGTCAATCCCGGCGACGAGGTCATCTTCCTCGATCCCTACTTCGTGATGTATCCCCATCTCGTTCGCATGGTGGGCGGCATCCCTGTCCCCGTCGATAGCTATCCCGACTTTCAAATCGACATGAACAAGATCGAAGCCGCCCTGTCGCCCCGAACCAAGGCGATCATCGTCAACAGCCCCGGCAACCCGACCGGCGTCGTCCATGCCCGCGGAAATCTTCGGCGCCTCGCCGAGTTCGCCAAGGCGAAGAACGTCCTGCTCATGAGCGACGAAGTTTACCGCGCCTTCTGTTACGACGCCCCGTTCACGAGCCCGGCCGAGTTCAACGACGACGTCCTCGTCTTCGACGGCTTCAGCAAAGCCTACGGCATGACCGGCCTACGCCTCGGCTTTGCGCACGGGCCGCGCCGGCTGATCGACGAGATGATCAAGCTGCAGCAGTTCACGTTCGTCTGCGCCCCGAGCATTGTGCAGTGGGCGGGCGTCGCGGCGCTTGATCACGACGTCTCGGAGATCGTCGCCCAGTACAAGAAGAAACGCGACCGCCTCATCGCAGGGCTCAAGGACCGCTTCGAACTGGTCGTGCCCGGCGGAGCGTTTTACCTGTTCGCGAAGGCGCCCTGGGGCCCGGCGTCGGAATTCGTGGGCGAGGCGATCCGCAACAACCTGCTCATCATCCCCGGCAATACTTTCAGTCGCGCCGACACGCATTTCCGGCTCAGCTACGCCGCCAAGGACGAGACGATCGAGCGCGGCATCGAGATCCTCAACCGGGTGGCGGCAGCGGGGAAGAAGTGAGCGTGATGAATTTGTCACCCGCGATTCTGGCATCCGTCGCCATTCTGAACCGTGGTTCGGAGAAGAGCGGGATCAGGAAGCGGAACGGGCCGGGTCGGGGTCGTGAACATCTATTGAATTCTCGTCGTGCGCAGCTCACAATGCACGCGAAGGTCTCGGTTGTTCGTCGTCATCCTGTTTTTTCGGTCGAAACTTATGGTTGCAATACTCAAGACTGAGCATCCTCATATCGTGCATCGCGAGGGCGTGTGCGGCGGCGAGCCGCTGATCGACGGTTTGCGCGTCACAGTGCGACAGGTAGCGACTCTCCACCTACAAGGGGAGACAGTGCTGGAAATCGCTGAGGCCCTAAATCTCACCGAGGCGCAGGTGTTTCACGGCCTCAGTTATTACTTCGACCACCTCGACGATATTGCCAAACTCATGGCCCGCGAAGAAGAAGCCCATGTCCAACGCAGCACTCCCTGAAAGCCTACTGGTGAGGCTCTATTTTGACCGGCACGTCAAAAAGCAACTGGCTTCGGAGCACTTCAAGTAACGATCTTACAGTTGTTACGCCGCCCGTCCGCGAACCTCCGGCAACGCCTGCTGCTGACCGTTTACCGCGCCGTAGACGCGAAGGGTCTCCCGGGCCGAATCTGTCCACGTGTACTTCCTCGCATGGGCGCTGGCGCCCTGACGCAGAACCTGTCGGCGGTCGTCGTCTTGAATCACCTCGCCCAGCGCCGTGCGCCAGGCGCCTTCGTCGTCGGCTGGAATCAATTGCGCCTGGCCGCCGATCGTCTCCCGGAAAACGTCCGCCGTCGACGCGAGCACGGCGCCGCCGCAGGCAAGCATTTCCATGCACGGCAGACCGAAGCCTTCGTAGTGCGACGGACAGACGAGCGCGCGGGCGCCATTGTAAAGCGCCGGCAAGTCGTCATTGGGAAGATATCCTATATGACGAACGCCTCGGTGCTGGGCGTGCGCGTGATAGTAGTCGCGGATCACCTGTTCCTGCCAACCCCAGCTTCCCACGAGGAGCAGCGGGGCCAAATTGCGAACCGGACGCGGCAAGGCGCAGTAGGCGCGCATCAGCATCAGAAGGTTCTTGCGCGGCTCCAAAGTTCCCAGGTGCAGGAGGTAGCCCGGCTTTAGCTCCCAGCGTTTGAGGGTCGCCTCGGCTTCGTGCAGCGGCAGGGGACGAAATTGCTCGCCCACGCCGTTGTAGACGCGCGTTACTTTCTCCGCGGGCACATTGAGCACGCGCATCACCTCGAGGCGAACCGAGTCCGATACCGTAATAACGTGACACGCCTGGGCGAGCCCGCGCAGGAAGTGATTCCGAAACTTCTCGACGCGGGCGCGGGGATGCCACTCCGGGTAAAGGAGTACCGAAAGATCGTGGACCGTGATGACGGTCGGTACCGTCGTCTCGACGGGGATGAAATTCGGTTCGTGATAAAGATCGAACCCGCCTCGTTCGATCGATTTGCGCAGGTGCGCGTCGATCCACCGGCGACCGTACCGGCTCGCTCTCACACCCACGGCGTAGGCGATGTGAGCCAGCGGCGCCAGCCAATAGAGGGCGCTGAGCTTCTTGGATCGGCCACGCAGCCGGTTCACCAGGGTGCTGACCCTGGCATGCGAACGACACGCGGCCCAGGCCAATCCCGAAGGCGTGCTGGCAATCTGGTCCTCGGACGACGCCTGGAGCATCGCCGAGAGCAGGTTATTCGCGTAGTGCCCCACGCCGGTCTTATTGCCCAGGGCGGTTTGTCGATTAAAGATGATCTTCATGAAGCTCCTACTTTCACTTTCGGTCAGATTGCCATTTCAACCGGCGCGCCGCCATGAAAACGGCCACGGCCAGCGCCCTGGGGGCTGTGGAAAATCGCAGGCACGATCGAATACGCCGGAATCGGAGTGGTAGCCGTCCTTGCCGATGTGCTGCACGACCGAAGGCGTGCTGCACAGAAGCGGGTAGCCGCGCGCCTGGAGCGCCCGCACGACTTCCCAGTCCCAGCCGTAGTCGGCCAGAGAATCCCTGATGATTTCCTGGTAGAAGTCGGCATCGAAAAATAGGTTGATGCCGCCGCAGGACGCCTTCTCGCAGTAGTCGGCATGCTGACGGTGCACCGGGTGCCGGAGCGTATTGAACCCGGTGACGAGCAAGGGGCCTTGCGTCCGCTGCCGGCGATACAGATCGCTGAGCCGAGTCAGCCAATCGGGAGTGACGAGGACGTCCGAGTCGAGGTTGGCGAGGTATCGGCAGCCGCATTCTTGGAGGAGGAAGTCCCAGCCGATGCGCAAGCAATCGTTGACGCCGAAATCCGTCAGGCGGGGCCGAAAGATCTTGAAGACGTCGGCGCCTTCCAACCGAAACTCGGCGAGGAGCCGTAACGTGGTTCGGCACCGGCTGCCGTCATCGACCAGGACGATCGACGTCGGCGTCGTGAACTCCGTTCGCGCCAGGCTGCGCAGCGTGGCCCGCACGTAGGCGGGGCGCTCATAGCTGGTGACGACGACTCCGATCATCGCGGACTCCCTTCCGAATGCGAGGTTCATGCCGCTTCCTCGGCCGGGGCGCGCCACCAGGTTCCGTGGTGGAAGTGAATGGCGTACGCGGCGGACAGATCGACCTCGCTATGCCCCGTCGCGCGGTATTGGTCGGCCTGCTCCAGCGTCAGCGGATAGAGCTGAGCGGACGGAGTCAGCCGAACGGTTTCCGGCGCCTCGAAGTCGTCCATTACTTGGCTGAGCATGAACGGGCCCGTCGAGTCCAGCGCCGTCGTGTGATGGCGGAACTCTGGCAGACGACGCATCACCGTCTCGAAAAACGGATGTCGCGGCGCCGACGCCATGAACGCGTTGCCGACGATCCGTTCGCGACGATGAAGCGCGGCATGCTCGTCCGGTTCCAGACCGAGCACGCAGGATTGCCCGGCCAGGAGCGGGTCGATCGGTCGGCAGGCGCGAAAGTCCAAATCGACGTACAGCCCGCCGAAGTGGTACAGCAGAAAGTAGCGCACGGCGTCCGCGCGCTGGATCGGCTGCGGGTACGCGTCGAACTGCGTGAGGAATTCGGGATAGTGATCCGCGATGAAGCGCCGATTGTCCGCGTCGGTCCAGAGCCGATATTCCCAGTCCGGGTGAAGCCGACGCCAGGAATCGACGAACCCGAGAAACTCGAACGGGACGTGGGGCCCCTTCCATGTCTGATGCAGGATCTTCGGGATCGTCGGCCGCACGTCGGACAGTTTATTCGGAAGCTTGCGCGCTTCGCTCGAGATCGGTAAAAACACTGAAGGGGCCGGGTTCTCATCTTCACGAAGCTGGGCGAGTGCCGCATCGAGATCCGCCCAGGCGCGTGCGGGCGAGAAATGCTCCTGCGCGAATTTCACGGCGCCTTGTTCCAGACGCGCGCGCCGCTCCGGATGCGACAGAAGATCGATCACGGGCTCGATGAAATCGCGCGGCCCCTTGGCGAGGACGAACGCATTGCCGATCCCCGCTTCGCAGCCCTGGACGGCGACGGGCGTCGCCACCGTCGCCTTGCCGAACGCGAGCGCTTCCACCAGTTTGATCTTCAGGCCGCTGCCGATCCACAGCGGACAAATCATCGCCGCCGGGCCCCGATAAATACTCGCCAACTCGTCGACCACGCCCAATAAGCGAATCCGCTTATCGGCCTTCGCGAGATTCCGAATGCCCTCCGCAGCGCCCACGTTCCCCGCAATTTCCACAGTGGCCGTCCGACATCGCTCGCGGATCTCCGGCCAGGCGAGGAACAGAAAATCCTCGAGCCCGCGGACATTTTGCTCGCAACAACTGCCGACAAACCCGATCGCCGGACGCACGCACGGTTGCGGGGCGAGCGTCTGGCAATGAGAGAGCATGATCACTTGCTTTCCAGGCAACATCGCCTGAAATTCCAGGCGTTCCTGCTCCTGAATTGCAAGGATGACGTCGAACGACGCCAGGAGCGCAGCCTCGTCGGTACGCGATAGTCCCGATTCGGCTGGCATCCCGGCAGCAAGCAGACTGCGGTCGCGCAGGTGCAGGCAGTCGTGCGTATCGATCACCCAGAGGCAATCGTGCTGGGGAATCAAGTCGACGAAAAGCGAACCGAGCCAGGTGTGGTCGATGAAAACGACGTCGGGGCGTTCCTGCATCACGAGGCGCTGGATGCCATCGCTCAGTCGCTGCGTGGATCCGAGAGCGGGAGCCTTCCAGAGGCGTTTTAGTTTCGACCACGCGCCCGCGACAAATCCGCCGGCGGGCGCACGCGAATTCTTGCCGAGCAGGTACTTCGTCGCGAATCGGACTTGAAACTCGGGAAAATCCGATAGCGACAATCGGCTGACCCGCTCCACCAGGTTGCCGACCTCGGCTGGCGGCGATAGCTCCGTTGCGTTCGTCTGAACGACGACCAGATGAATCTCGTAACCGCGCTCGCGAAAATATTCGGCGATCGCGGCGAGGCGGGTCCGGCTGCCCGATAGCGTCCTCGTCGGCACGTATTCCGAAAACATTAAGACGCGATTCGATCCAGGCATGATTCCGTTCGCCTTTCAGTTTCTACAACAGGTCTATCGGGAATTCTCGACTCAACGATGTCGCCAAAAATCCCGAATGGGGCAGACCCGCAAAAGTGTGACGGAATAATCGGCAAACTAGCCGGTCCCGCGAAAACGACTTAACCCGCGACGCGGTTGGCGTCGATAATCCCCTGCCTTGCGGACCCAGAACTCTCTACGGGGGCCAAAAGTCATTCGGGAAGGAATGTACACGAAATGGGATCCGAAGCCGCGCCGCCTGCGACGATCGACCTCACCCCCCAGCCGAACGAGCGAATTGTCGCCAGTCCGCTTGCTGCGCTGGCAAGTCGCCTGGCCTGGTTGCAAACGCCCGTATGCGTCTTTCTGACTTCACGCCTCATCTGTTTTCTGGCCGGCGCTTTCGTCGTTATGGCGCATGGCATCGAAAAACCGGAGGCCAGCGGCGACGCACCTCGGGTTCCCTGGATCGATTGGACCGTCCGGTACGACAGCGGCTGGTACTTCAGAATCATCGAGGCCGGCTACTCCTACACTCCCACCGAACAATCCCCCGTCGCCTTCTTCCCCCTGTACCCGACGATGATTCAGTGTCTCAGTCCGCTCCTGGACGGACCGATGTGGGCTTCGTTCTGGCTCAATCATGTCGCCTTCCTCGGCGGCCTGATCTACGTCTACGCGCTGGGTTTACGGCTCCTGCCCGACCGAGACAGCGCCGATCGCGCGCTCTGGTTGATCGGTCTGTTCCCGATGTCGTTCTTCTTCAGCAGTTTTTACACGGAAAGTCTGTTCTTGTTCTTGTGCGCCGGCACGTTCTACCACGCCCAGCGCCGGCAATGGGGCTGGGCGGTTTTTTGGGCCGCGCTGGGATCGGGATGCCGGATTCCGGGAGTGTTGCTGTACGGTTATCTCATGCTGGAATGGCTGAAGGACGTCGGCTGGACAATGGGGAATTTTTGGACCCGGCAGGCCTGGAGCAATCTGGCGCGCGGAGCGAGACGCCACTGGCGGGTGTTGCTGCTCATTCAGTTCGCCCTGGCGGGATTGATCGCCTACATGGCCTACTTGCAGATCGAGTTCGACGATCCGCTCGCTTTTCAGAAAACGCAAGTCCACTGGGGGCGCAAGTTGGCCGCGCCCTGGACCGTGATCTACGAGGCGGTCAAGAAGTTGCTCGAGCAGGACTTTTGGCACGGCATTGCGCCGGCCGGCTTACCGGCTGACTTCGTTTCGATCTTCAATCTGACGGTGCTCGTGGGCGGTTACGGGCTCTGCATCCTGACCTGGCGACGATTCGGCGCCCCCTACGGATTGTTCTGTCTGGGCAGCCTTTTATTGCCCGGTTCATCTGAACTCATCAGCATGGGTCGTTTCTTCGCCGTGATCGTGCCGTTCTTCTTCTACCTGGGCGAAAAACTCCATCATCCCGCTCTCGAACGCGTCGTCTTCGCCCTCTCCACCGGACTGCTCGCCATTTTCACGGCGTTGAGTTCGGCCGGGTTCTTCATCGGCTAAAATTTCCTAACTGGCCGCAGCCTTCTTCTTCTTGGTCGCATTGATGAGCAGAACCCGCTCGACCTGGGTGCTGCTGCCTTCCTTCATCTGGACCATGACGCGTTCGCCGACCTTGATGTCTTCGACCTGAGCCGCCTTGATCCCGAATGCCTTCTTAGCGATCGTCAGCGTTTCGAGTTTGACCCCTTTGGCCAGCTCGAACTTGTGCTCCACGGCCGGCGATTTCTTCTTGGGCCCGGGGACCTTGATAGTGAGCGTCGCCGACGCGTCAGTTCCCTCGCCCTTGGTGATGGATGCCACCTCGCCGGCGAAATCCCCCGTCGCGCTGGTTTTCTTCTTTTTCGCCCCCGCATCCGCCGACGAGGTGAAAACGCCGCACACGAGTGCAGCAGATAACAGTAAAGACAGGTTCTTCATAAATGTCTCCGGGAAAAAAAGGGATATCCATTGAACCGCGGCCAACCGGAAGAGTTTCGCCTACCGTTCGTTTCGGCATCTCATTTCGGCGCGATTGCCGCAGTCTGGGACGCGATGAGCCCGTAGTGTTCGATTCGGCGATTGTTGGCGAAATGGAACAGGCGTTCCTTGTACGGCTTCACCAAATCGAGATCGCAGCGAAACGAAATGAGTTCGTGGCCCAGAGTCGCCGACTTCGCGACGATCTCGCCCGAGGGCGCCACGATGACCGTCTGCCCGATTTGACGCACGCCTTCTTCGACGCCCGCCTTGGCCACGCCCACGACCCAGCAGCCGTTTTGATACGCTCCCGCTTGCATGCACAGCAAGTGATGAAAGTCCGACAAATGATCGACGTCGGATTGCTCCGGGATGTGATCGGGCGTGTTGTAGCCGAGCACCACCAGCTCGGCGCCTTGCAGCGCGAGCACGCGAAACGTCTCCACCCAGCGCCGGTCATTGCAGATGCACATTCCTACCACGCCGTCGAAGGCGCGCCAGGTGGAGAAGCCCAGGTCGCCGACTTCGAAGTAGCGTTTCTCGAGATTCTGAAACGGATTCGCAGGCCGATGGTCGGCATGTCCGGGGAGGTGGATCTTCCGATACTTGCCGAGGATTTGCCCCTGTGCATCGACCAGGACGCTGGAGTTGAATCGGCGTTTCTGGCCCGAATCCGACGCAAGTTCCGCGAAGCCCAGATAAAAGCCGATGCCGAGCCGTTTGGCTTCGTCGAAGAGGGGTTGCGTGGCGGGTCCGGGCATCTCGGTTTCGAACCACGCGTCGAGTTCCGCTTCGTCGTCGATCCACCAGTGCGGAAAGAAGGCGGTGAGGGCGCACTCGGTGTAGACGATCAGGTCGCAGCCGCGCGCCCGGGCCTCGCGCATTTCCTCGATCAGGCGCGCGACGACCTCGGCCCGCGCGGTGTTTCGCGGAATCGGCCCGCTCTGCGCCGCGGCGATGTTCACGTATCGTGGCATGTTGGAAATCTCAAAGCCCAACGGGTGAGGTACTCCGAACCCTTGGGATCCAGCGGTCGCGAGCGTTTATCCCAGGGGTTCGGAGTACCTCGCCCGCTGGGCTTGCATTCTACTTGGTTCTTAGGGCAACTTGCGGAACTCCCCGGCCAGCCAGCACAACGTTTCCGGCAGCAACCGAAGGGCGGTGGGGGTGTTGTGATGGCCCCACGGCGCGTACGCGGTCGTCACCTTGATGCCGCGTTGCCGGGCTACGTAGAGGAAACTTTCCGCCTGGGCGTCGAGATTGAACTCGTCGCGACCGGCATAGCCGACGAAAAGCGCCTGCTCGCCGTTCTGGATGTTCTCCCGCGTCAGGTGCTCGATCGGGTTGTGCTCGGACATGCCCGAGACGGCGTCCTGCCCGAAACCGAACAGCGGCTCGACGAATCGGCCAATCGTGATGCGAACGGCGCCGGCGAAGTACTTGCCGATCGGTTCGCGTTTTCGGCGGACGTCCTCGCGCCAGCCCCAGCAGTTGGGATCGAAGTTGCCGAAGTATTGGCCATGGCAATCGACCCAGCGAAGATTGAGCGCGGGGAACATGCCGACGAGAACGCCGACCTTGTCGCGATGACGAATGCCGACGTCGTACGCGGCGCCGCCTCCCATCGACACGCCGACGAACGCATGCGCCTCGCGCTCGGGCCGGATCGAGAAGTTCCGGTGGGCCCATTCCCAGATGTCGATCATCAGATAATCTTCGAACTTCCCTGCCTTCGAGTTGATATAGAAACTCACCGGCGCCGTATTGCTCGGCTTCCCGTTGATGCTGCCGTCGGGAGCGACCACAATCGTCGGCGGGAACCAGCCGTCGCGAATCGCACGGTCCAGCTTCTCGATCCACGTGAAGAACGAACGTTCGTCCTGCAGAAAACCGTGCAGATAAAAGACGACCGGATACTGCTTCCCGGGGTTATAGCACGGGGGCGTGTAGACGTAGATGTCGCGGCATTGTTGCAGGCTGTTCGACCAGACGCGGTTATCGCGTCCATGGTTGCTGGTGAACTCGAGAACCTTCCCAGCCATTCGGCGGTTGGCGCCATTGAGCTGGAAAGTGTTGAAGAAGTGCGCCGAGGCGCTCGGGGCGAACGCGAGCAGGAGGCCCAATGAGACGAGGAGTCGGTGGTGGCGCACGAGGCATCTCCGGGGGAGAAATCAAGGTGGTGTTCTGGTAATGTCGGTCGGGCGGGGGAGAAAATCGAGGGGATCTGCGAGAAGTGGAGAATCGGCCCGCGAACGGGCCGAGTTTAGCGGTTGTGCGGTCTCGATCGACGTCGGCTACGTCACGCAGCGACTTTGGCTTTCGAACCTTTGCCGTGAAACCAGTGCTCGAACAACGTGGGCAAGCCCATATCGCTCAGCACGTGGTCGAGGTCGGCGCCGGTGAGAAAGTCGGCAAAATGATCGAGAACATCCTCGTAACCCTGGCCGAGTTCCTGCCGGCCGATGATGTAATTGCGGACGCGATCTCGTAAATGAAGCGGATAGGGAACTCCCTGCGGTCTGCCGAAGCGGTGCAGCCAGCGCAGGAACGGCAGGCAGAGAACGCGGGCGCCGGCCTGGCGATATTTTTCTTGCAGGTAACCTTCTTCGCCGCCGAAGCCTCGGAACTCGGGATTGAAGCCGAGCCAGGCGTCCTTGCGACAGCTCATCAGACCGCACCCATGTAGCGGAATCTCGAACGATTCCCCGGCGGGATCCTGGCCGCGCGGGTCGAGTCCCCAGGTGCCGAACATCGCCTGGCGCCAAACGGGATCCATGTGCGAGTAGACTTTCTGACAATCGTCGTACAGAATCGGGCCCTGCAGCAAGTCGCGGCAATCGGGATGTTGCTCGTAATAGTCGATGAGTTTCTTGAGCACGCCCGGAGCGAGCAGGACGTGACAATCGAGGCACAGGACGGCTTCGCCGCGCGCTTCGCGGAAGACGAGATCCCGCGGCGCCGAGGTACCGACGACTCCTTGCGTGGGAATGTAGCGAGCCTGCTTGACCCACGACGATAAGAAGGCGTGCGTGGTTTGCCCTTCCACGCTGTCGGGGTGATTGTCGACGACCACGAACTCGATTTGATCGAGCACCTCGGCGTGGTAAAGCTGGATGGCCTGGATGGTGAAGTAGACGCCATTGAAGTCGTCGTAGCAAGCCATGCCGATGGTCAAACGCGGTTTCGGGTTTGATGACATGCGGATACCTCCTGCCTTCCTGATCGGCACAATCGGCACCATTCTTCCGCGAAATCGACAAAAAAGGCGGAACGATCTCACGAGAGATCGTTCCGCCTGGATCTGACAATGATCGCGTGCAGGACCGTCTACGGCCCCATCATCGGCGGCGACGTAGTAACCGGAGCCGTCGTCAGCGGCGGGGTTGTCAGCGGAGGCGTGGTCAGCGGCGGCGTGGTGCCAACGCTCGCCTGTGCTTTGGCATGCGGCGCCGTCACCGTCAGAACTACGGGCAGAGCCAAGGCCGTCGTCAGCTGGCCGAGCATCTTGCGTCGGCTCAGTCGGTCCTTCGAGGTCGCCTTCGGCACCGAAGTCTTCAACAAACGGTGCTGCGACAGGTCGGCCAGCGCGTTCTCCACCGCGGCTTCATTGGATGCGACGCCGAGCTTTTCCTGAATGCGTGCTACCAAATTAGCGATGGTATGGTTGCCGTCGCAGTGCTGCCAAACGACCGCAGCGGCGGCATTCAGACTGTGCACTTTCTGGGTGTTGCAATCGTAAACCAACGTCTCGTCAACCAGTTTCTTGACGATGAGATCGTCGGCGCGAGCGATGGGATTGTCCATGGCGAATCCTTTCGAATACGAATTCTTGGCTGGGAGGCAGTTTCCTTCTGCTTCCCCCTTCCCTATCGTCCAATCTTCTTGCGTTCTACAACCAATCAGCTCCGTTTTTCTCCTTTGCATCGATTCTGCCGCCCGTCGCCCATCACTCACGCTACCGGTGGGGAAGTATGACCCCCCTCTCCAGGCTATTTTTCCCTGGCCTTGGGCCGCGGGAAGTAGTGCAGCTTCACCAGCAGCGGACGGGGCCGGCCCGGGTTGCGGTTCAGCTCGATCACGTTGTCGTCCTCGATCGTCTTCGTCTCCGACATATTCAAGTAGTGCTTCAACTTCTCTTCCTTGCTCGAATACTTCGACAGAAACTCCGTCACGAACTCGTCGGCGGTCAACAAATCCTCGTAAACCTTGTTGCCGTAGTGCATTGGGAAGACGTATTCCTTCGGCTTGATCTGCTCGACAACCTTGTTGGCCTCAGTGCCGTTGAGGGTGTAGACGCCCCCCACCGGGATCATCAGGACGTCGACGGATCCGATGCGGCGAAGCTGCTCGTCGCTGAGTTCGTGGCCGAGGTCGCCCAGGTGGCAGATCTTCCAGCCGTCGACTTCGATGATGAAGATCGAATTCTTGCCCCGTTCCAGGCCCATCGACGTGTCGTGATAGGAGCCGACGTTGCGAATCGTCACGTCCTTGACGGTCGCGTCGACCGGATTCCAGTCGGAGCGAATCCCAATTAACTTGAGGCCTGGAAAGATCTTAAGATTCTTGTCCATGGCGTTCGCGAAGGTTTCGATGCGGGTGTGGTCATTGTGGTTGTGGCTGATGCAGATGATGTCGGCCTTGTGGCCCTCGAGCCGGCCGTACTCGATGAGCAGGAGATGGGGATCGAAGGCGACGACGGTTCCCTTGCTCGACTTCACGGTAAAGAACGATTGCCCGAACCAGGCGATTTCAACGCCTTTGGCCTGGGCGAAAAGAGCGTCCGCAGAGGCGAACAGAAACGCGAAACCCAAAATCCAGCTGCGGGACATAAGCGAAATCCTCCCGAAAAAAAGACGCGAACCGGAGTCGATCTTAACCGAATTCGGGCCGCGGGCAAGGAAATAGCCGAACGAAGGGCGTCCAGCGGAACAGTTACCTAGTCTTCCCAGAGCCCCAAATCGAGGCCTGGGAGGGTTGCCGGGTTCGCAAATTGCCCATATTAAAACGCGAAGGAGCTCACTGAATGATTCAGCGTTCGCGACTTCGATGGCAGCCAAAGTTCGCGGGCAAGATCCGTTTCCTCCTGCGACTTTTCCCCACCGGCTTCACGTAGTTTCCCACCGTCCAACTTTTCCTTCGTCCCACCTACTTTAGCCCTTTTTGGCTCGTTTGACCTTGGCGCGGGCTCCAGCCGATTTCTGCCAAGTTCGTCATTCGACATCCACACCCCGAATCATTTCCAAACCTCGTTTTTACGTGGCATGGGAAGCTATTTCTCCAAGGAGATCGAAGATGTCTCTACGCACCTTGATGTTCGCCGTTACGATCGGACTCTTCGCGTTGCTCAATCGCGCTCCGCTCCAGGCGCAATCCATTCAGTGGCGCACCAGTTATGCAGCCGCCCTGCAGGAAGCCAGCCAAAAGAACCGCCCGCTCTTCGTCGATTTTTACACGCACAGTTGCTATTGGTGCGTCCGACTCGATACGGGCACGTTCGCGGACCCGGGCGTCGTCAAACTCGTCAATGAACACTTCGTCCCCTTGAAGCTGGAAGCCAGTCAGCTCCCCCACGTCACCCAGGCCTTGCAGGTGCAGCGTTTTCCGACGCTCGTCTTCGCGGCGCCGAACGGCACGATCCTGATGCGCCGCGAAGGGTTCGAGGAGGCCTCGCTGTTCCTGGTGCGACTGCAGCAAGTCCTGGCCGAATCCGCCAAGAGCGTCGCGGCCGCGGGCCAAGCCGCCAGTCAATAGCAGCGTCCGTCAGAGCCGGGAAAGCTCGCCGTGGGCGCTCCGGCTCTGACTCTTGAGGGAATTTCGGAATTTATCGAATTTTGCGCGAGACTTGAGCGAACTCTGCGGGTTACATTGCTTATCAATCTTTTCAGATTTATGCCCGGGCCCCTGTCGGGCGGGCATCCCAACCTGGGCTCGTAGCAGCCCCCTCCAAGGAGTTCGTTTCATGGTTCGTAGCATCCTGTGCACCGGTTTCATGTTGATCGCCAGCGTCGCCCTCGTCATGGCCGACCAAGAAGGCACCTACGTCAGCAACGACGGCAAGAAGATCACCATCAGCGTAAAGGCCAAGGGCGAGAAGAAAGGGACCGACAAAACCTTCGAATTGGCGGACAACGTCAAGGTCACCAAGAAAGACGGGAAGAACTTCGTCGAAATCACCGGCGGCCTGAAGGCTGAAGAACTCAAGGCCGGCGCCGGCGTCAAGCTGATCGAAGACGGCACGAAGGTCAAGGAAATCCAGGTCAAGGTCAAGAAGGCCAAGTAGACCTTTTTCGGACAACCGCAAGCGTTTCGAAGCTCCCCCTTCGAAACGCTTTTTCGCGCGCCGGCAGGGCTTCCACAGCGAGTCCAGGAGCCGCGACTGCCAGAAAGCGGCCTGGATGGTCCCCGGCACAAAACCGCTCCCTGGCTTGGAGGGCGGTTCTGGTAGCAATATGCCCCGCGCGGAACGTTTCCTCTCTCCCGTCCTGCCCAATACTCCCAATTCTGGGTTTCACTCGGAAGCCGGGTGCGCCAATGGATTCTGGCGAGCCAGGTCGCGTAAGCGCCTGGAGCACAGCATCCCGTGCGGTTACTCCAGGCGCTTACGCGACCTGGCTCGCCGATTATGCCGGGA
>JBBQPM010000047.1:0-41003 GCA_038217425.1 Gemmatales bacterium | reverse complement strand
GGTACTCGCAAACACCGGGGGGCTTACGTCCCCCGCTCGCCAGGCCATAGATGGACGAGGTATCATGTTCGGAAATCCAGGCTTTTTGACGATCGCCCTGTTGGCTATCTCGGTGCCGATCATCATCCACCTGATCCACCGTATGCGCTTCAAGCGGATCCGCTGGGCGGCGATGGAGTTCCTCCTCAAGGCGCAGAAGAAAAGCCAAAAACGACTCATCATCGAGCAAATCATCCTCTTGCTGCTGCGCTGCTTCCTCGTTGCGCTCGCCGGCTTCCTCGTCCTGCGTTTTCAGGGCTGCCGAGACACCACCGAAGAAGACGTCGCGCTTTCCACCAAACGGATTCACTACGTCCTCATCGACGATTCGCTCTCCATGAACGATACCAATCCCGCGCGCGGCAAGTCGGTGCTCGACTACGCCCGGGAAGCGATCATCAAACGCGTGGGCGAAGAGCTGCGCAGGCCGAAGCAGAACGACGAAGTCATCGTCATCCCCGCGTCCAAGGTCCACTCGATTTCGCTCACCGAGCCCGGCATCCAAGAGCTGCAGGACGAAGGCAACTTCAACAAATTTAAGGAGAAGGTAAACGCCGTCGCGCCGACATTGCTCCCCGCCGACCTCGGCAAAGCCGTCACGCATCTGGCCAAGAACCTGGAGTCGATCAAGGGGACGCAGTTCTTTTTGCACATCGCCAGCGACTTCCGCAGCGTCGACTGGAACGACGAGCGCGGCAAGGAACTTCACAAGACCCTACAAGACCTGGCCGACAAGGCGAAGGTCAAGGTCCACCTGATCGACGCTGCCGACTGGGAGCAGTTCCCGAACTCGAGTTCCAACCTCGCCATCACCGACTTTCGGCCGCTGGTCCGCGTCGCGCCCCGCCAAGTCCCGGTCAGCTTCGTGGCCGAGATCAAAAACTTCGGCTCCAGCCCGGTCAACGTCCGCTTCCTGGTCATCGACGGCGTCACGGGTCTGCGCCGCACCGAGATCAAGCTGCCGCCGCAACCGATGCTGCTGCAGAGCAAGGCGACCGAGAAGATTCGCTTCGACGCCGAACTCAATTACGATCTCAAGGAAGGCCCTTCGAAGATCTACTCGCTGGTGGCCAAGATCGAAGTGCAAAACGCCCACGACGGCCTCGAGGGAGACAACACCCGCGCCACGACGGTCGAGGTTCGCAATAAGGCGCAGCTCCTGATCCTCGACGGCGACGCGAATACCGACAAGGACGAACGTGACCTCGATTCGATCATCCTGGCCAAGGCGATCCTGTCGATCAAGGACAAGGGCTTCGAGATTGTCTGGGGCGACAAGATCGCCGGCTCCGCCGTCAAGGCGCTGGAACAGGGAGATCTGACCAAGTATTCCGCGATCCTGATCTGCAACGTGCCGAAGTTTTCCCCTCTGCAGCAGCGGAACCTCGAAGACTACGTCAAGGCGGGGGGCGGCGTCGCGTTCTTCATGGGCCCCAACGTGCAGCCCGAGTACTACAACAAAAACCTCTACGCCGGCGGAGCGGGCCTGTTCCCCGCGCCGCTCAAGCTCGAATACACCCCCGGCCCCAAGGAAAAGAAACGCGAGCCCCCCTTCACCGGCGAACCGCAACTCCTCATCCGGCACGACCGATTCCCCCCCGGCGAGGATAGCTTCCCAATCTTCGGCAAGATCGACCGCTCGCTGCTGCAGACGACGCTGACGATCTTCCAGATGTACCGCTACTTCGAGGTCGACCGGGAAAAGTGGACCCGCGACTCCAAGCAGGTCTTCGAGTTGGCGACGCTCCCCAACGAAACCCCGGCCCACAAGATGACGCTGTGGAAGGCGCTCATGGACGATCCCAACTACAAGAGCATCATCGGGTCCGCGGAGTTTCAAAAGTACGAGCCGGGCTTCACGCGTTACGACGCTGCCATTGAGAAGGCCAAGGAAAAACAGGCCCAGCATCTTTCCTACCAGTACGACGCCTTGCTCGCCGACTCGGGCCGGGCCGACGATCCGCTGCTCTATCCGAACATGGTCGAGTTCTGGTCCTCGAGCGATCCGCGCGTCGAGAAGCTCAAGGCGAAAGTCATGCGCGACCGCGACGAGCTTCGCTATGGCGACCCGCTGGTTCTGGGCCGAACGTACGGCAACGGCAAAGTCATCGCGACGATGACCTCCGCGGGCAAAGTTTGGCACGACTGGTTTAGCCACGAACTCAGCGCTCGCAGCTACCATCCGTTCGTCTCGGAGCTGCTCGACTACTTGTCGACGTCGACGAACGACCGTTTCCGTTCGTTGGGGCAACAAGAAGCGTTCGTTTACGACAAGGACGCCTTCCAGGGCCGAACGATTAAACTCGATCATCAGCTGGTGCGTTTCAAGGAGAATGAGCCGCAGAAAGCGGAATTGTTGGGCGAGATCAACGCCGAGAAGATCGCCGCCAAGAAGGCGGAGCAGGATGAGCCGGAAGAGGAGGAACGGATGGTCTTCCGCGTGCTGAAGAACGACAAGCCGGGGCTCGCGGTGTTCACGCCGGTCGATGTGGAGGCCCCGGGCAAGAAACCGGGGGCGCCGTTCTGGTACGTCTACAACGTCGATCCGACCTATGAAGGCGCCCTCGAGCGGATCAATCCTACCGTCATCGACCACACGGTCATCACGCCGGAGCGCAAGGCGATGATCGGTTTCGTGGGTTCGCAGTCGACGGCGCGATTCGATTTCCTGGGGATCGACGCCGTCAAGAAGAAGGACTCCGCGGAGGATCCGTGGGTTTATTTGATTATCTTCATGGCCCTGATTCTGGAGCAGGCGATGGCGGTCCACCTGAGCTATCACCTGAAAGAAAACGACCATCCGGGCCTGGCCCGAATGATGCAGCCGGGCGCCAAGTGACACGCGTGGGGCACGTTATTAACAAGCCGCGAACGAACCTGGCACGTTAAAAACGTGCCCCACAATGTGAGCAGTCCGTGGGGTGGAGAAAAGTTGGCCTGGCCGTGGGGCACGTTTTTAACGTGCCGCGAACGAACCTGGCACGTTAAAAACGTGCCCCACGAATCGACCGGTCCTTCCCGATGAGTTTCCGCGAGAGGCAGAGATAAATGGACGAGTTGAACCTAGATCCGCAAAAGGCAAGTTTACTGGGCGAGTACATCTCGCGCCGGAACGAGGAATTCCCCGCGGCGCCGCTCGCGCTCTGGGTGCCCGTCGCGTTCGCCTTCGGCATCTTGCTGCTGCTGTTTCTCTTCGGCCGCAAACGCGTCACCAAAGAATGGCTCATCGCCCTGGGGGGCGCAATCGTCCTCTCCGCGGTCTACCTGTTTCTGGGGACCGCGACCGATCTCCTCGGAATTCTCAAATGGTACTTCATTCTGATCCCGGTGGCGGCGATCGGACTCTTCTACGTCGCCATGATGTACCTCAAAGATTCGCGTTCCATCCATCCCGCGCTCGCCGTCGTCCTCGGCACCCTGCGCTGCCTCGTCTATCTCATCATCGCCATCGTCTTCCTGCTCCCGGCGCGGCGCGTCTACGAATTCAAGTCGTATCCCTCCAAAACGCTCGTTCTCCTCGACGTCTCCGCCAGCATGGATTCGCGCGACGACCTCCAGCGCGAGTCCAAAGTCACCCCCTCGCGCAGCGAAAAATTGCTCGATCAATTCCTGCTCAAAAATCAGAACGGCGGCAAGTCCGTCCTGCAAAATATCCTCGCCAAGACCCCCGTCAGCCTCTACCGCTTCGGCAGCATGCTCGACGAAACGTCCGTGCTCCACTTGCCCATGAATCCCAACTTGGCAAACGAGGAGTTGAACCGCCGAGTCCGCGAACTGGCGATCGTCAATAAGGACGACGTCGTCAAGTCGAAGGATCTCTCCGAAAAACTCGCGGACAAGGAATACTTCGATCGTCTAAAACAAATCGAGTTGCTGCAAGGCGGCTCCAACTACCCGGCCGCGCTGTCGAAGATGTCGGCGCTGGAGGACAAGCAAGACATCCAGGCCGTCATCCTCGTGGGCGACGGCACCAATAATCTCGGCAGCGATGAAAGCATCCGCGAAGCGCTCGCCAAGTTCACCAAGCAGCGCAAGCCCGGCGTGCCGATCTTCGCCGTCGGCGTCGGCGTAGAAATCCCCGTCTCCAAGATCCGCATCGAACTCCTCCAGGCCGACAAGAACGCCCGCCCCGACGACAAGTTCCTCGTCCGCGTCCCCATTGTCGGCGTCAACCTCCTCAATGAACCCTTCTCCGTGCGACTCAAGGCTCGCCGCAAGTATGACCTCAAAGATTTCACCACCCCGCTGGTCAACGAACCCGAATACGACATCACCCATCTGGACAAGGACGGCATTCCACAGATCTACCGCACCGGAGTTTTCGAACCCAACGGCAACAACGTCGATTTCGAAATCGATATCGAAGCACTCAAGGGCATCAGCTCCAAGGATGAGGAGCGCGGCCACGAACTCGAAGGCAAATGGGAGTTCCAGGCCTACGTGCCGCGCCATGCCAAGGAATCGTTCAAGGATGCGGAACACACGCGCAACCCGGTCGAGGTCGTGGTGCAAAGGCGGAAGTTGAAAGTACTGCTCTTCGCCGGCGGCCCATCGCGCGAATATCAGTTTTTGCGTACGTTCCTCAACCGCGAGATGGCGGAAAGGCGGATGGAACTGACGCTCTTCCTGCAAGGCAACAAGGAAGATCACGTCGATCAAGAAGTCCCCGCGGAACGCCTGCTGGACCGGTTCCCGCCCGACCTTCAGCCGCACGCCCAGAGCGCGAAGTATATGTCGCTCACCGAGCACGACGTGATCGTCGCCATCGACGCCAACTGGGCCGACGTCGGGCTCGAATCGCTCAAGAACGTCAAGACGTGGGTGACCGACTTTGGCGGCGGAGTGATCTTCGTCGCCGGACCGATCCACACCGATCGCTTGCCGCGTCCCGGCGGCGCCAAGATCGACCCCATCAAGGAAATCTTCCCCGTCGAACTCAAGGATAGCCGAATCCACAACTTGGGCGTCGAACACGACGTCGGCAAGAAATACTTGCTGACGTTCCCGGCCGATCTGGAAACGTACGAATTTCTCAAGCTCGACGAGAAGGCGGACGACCCAGAGAAGGCGTGGAACGAGTTCTTCTGGGGCAAGAACGGCAAGCCGCTCGCGTCCGGGCCGATCCGCGGGTTTTACAACTATCACCCGGTCGATCGCCTGCGCGACGGTTCGATCGTGATGGCGTCGTTCGCGGGGGGCGAGAAGTCGCGCATCGAGAACGGGCAACGCGAGCAGCCTTATATGGTCAGCCTCGCCCTGGGGGGCAAGACGATGTACATCGGCTCGAGCGAAACCTGGCGGCTCAAGCATTTCAAGGATTCGTACTACGAACGTTTCTGGATCAAGGCGCTGCGTCACGTCGCCGCCGCGTCGATCCCGCAGAAGCGCTACGGCCGATTGCTGGTCTCGCCCAACGCGCCCGCCGGGTCGATTTCGATCGAGGCGCTCATCAAGACGAAGGACGTGACGCCCGAGGCGCCGGAGTACCAGCCGATCCTGAAGGTCCGCCGACTCGGGGACGACGATATTCTCAAGGACGAAGAGAAGAAGGAAGAAAACAAGGCGCCCGAGAAGAAAGCTCCGCTCGAGTTCGAAGTCAAGCTGAAAGCCCAACAGGTCAAGGAGGGGGAGGAGTGGAAGGGCTGGTTTTCGGGGACGTTCATGGCGCTGGATCCGGGTAAGTACGAGGTGAGCGTCGGCATCCGCGAGACGGGCGAATACCTGACGGAAGAAATCCTCGTCACCAAGCCCAATCCGGAGAGCGACAATAAGAAACCGGAGCACGACCGTCGTTTTCCCTGGATGGCGACGGGCGTCACCGAGTTCTTCAAGAGCCCGGTCTTCACGCCCGAGCAAAAGGTCAAGCTGAAGCAAATGCTCGGCCTGGGCGAAGGCTCGCAAGATCAAGCTCGGCTCTACTTCCGCGTCGAGGATGCGGAGAAGATCGAGAAGCTGCTCGGGAAGATCACGCCGCGTACGGAGAAGACGATGAAGGAACCGATCGATTTGTGGGATCAGTTCTACAAGCCGAAGGAATGGGATCTGCCGTACTTTTGGCTCGCAGTCGCCGGCATCGCAGCGCTGGGGTGTCTGGTCGCGTTCTTCCTGTTAGCCGCCGGACAGGGGTGGGCCGCGTTGATCGCGCTGTGCCTGGGCCTGGTGTTGGCGCCGGTTCCGTTCCTTGTCAACGGCGTCATGGACTGGTCGATCGAAAGCTGGGGCTCGGCCTGGATTCCGATGGTGAGCATGTCGCTCTACACGATGATCATCAGTCCGCTGGTGTTCGCGACGATCGGCGCCGGCATCTTGCTGGTCGCGCGCAACGTCGGCGGCGCGGCGGCGTTCTTCCTCGCGGTCGGCGCGCTGTCGCTGATTCCGTTCTGGGCGACGCTGCGCTTTGAACTCGCGATCCTGGGCCCGCTGCCCATCGCCCTGGCCGGCTGTGTTCTCCTGGGCCTCATGAACAACTGGAGCGGCGGCATCGCCTTCGGCATCGCGTTCGCGCTCCTGGGACTCATCCCCGCCGGCATGCATCTCCTGCATTCCCTCGATTCGGTAAACGAGTGGAAGCTCGGCCTGCGTCCCTGGGGACTGGGGCTCGAAGACTGGCCCGAACTCGACATTCACTTTCCCCTGGTGGCGATGGTGATCGTGGCCCTCCTCGGCCTGGAATGGTTCCTCCGCAAAATGTGGAAGTTGGCGTAAATTAAAAAGCAAAAACAATCTGCCACAGAGGTCGCAGAGAACACCGAGAAATAAATACGAGAGGTTTCCTGCTCGCTCTGTGGTCTCTGTGCCCGAACGTATTTTGTCATTCAGCATCAAGGCAAGGTTCTCGAATATGGCTACCGCGAATTCCCCGCAATGGCTCCGTGCCGATACCAGCGCCAAAGTCCTCGATCCGCTCGCCAGCGTGCGCCGCTATCTGCGTCTCTACGTTGTCCTGGAATCGGTCGCCCTTGTCATCGTCCTGGCCTTCTGCTGGTTCTGGATCGGGCTGCTCATCGACTACGTCCCCTTCGCCTTCACCTCCGTCGATTGGCTCGCTTACCTCAACTCGGCCGACAAGACCACCCTCTCCTCGCGCTGGGTCCGCGGACTCGTTCTCGGCGCCTTCGTCCTGTGGGTCGGCTACTACCTCTTCTCCCGACTCTTCCAGCGCATGTTCCGCGAGTTTAACGACGAATCGATCGCCCTCGTCCTCGAACAGAAGTTCCCGCATATCCTCGGCGAAAAGCTGATCTCGGCGATGCAGCTCTCCGATCCAAAGGTCTCCGAACGCTACAACTTCTCCCCCGCCATGGTGCAGACCACCATCGCCGACGCCTGCGAACGCGTGCAGAAAGTCCCCGTCTCGAGCGTCTTCGACTGGGGCCGACTCGTGTGGCTGTGGGTCCTGGCAGCGGCAGTCTCCGTCGGCGTCTATCTCGTCGTCGGCGGTCTGTCCCTGGGCGTCAAGGCGCTGCAAGGGCGACCGATTTCCCCGACCCGCTTCTTCTGGAACTTCCACCACACCGCGAGTCAGTTCACCGAACGCAATCTGTTCCTCGACAACGTCTACTACCCGCTCGACAACTATCTCGAAGTCGTCCGCTTTCAGAATCGCGGAAAAAAAGGCGAGATGAAAATCTCGCTCGACAAGAGCGCCCGGCCCGACATGACGGTGCGCGTCGTCGAATGGGTAAAGGCCGACCCCAGCGCCATGGGGGGCTGGCGGCCGCTGCGGCTGGCGGAACTCAAAGACCTGGCCCCCGACGTCTATGAGCGCCTGGCGAAGCTGCCGATCCCGCAGAATTTCGCCGACTGGAGCTTCGACGCCGACGACGTCCCCTCGGATATCCCGAGCGATCTGATTCCGAGTTCCTGGACCGACAAGCTGCACGACGAGGCGTCCGCGCTGATCGCGTCGGCGGTCCTTTCCCAGGACGTAAAGACCCAGGTGATGCAATCGCTTGAGTGGCGGAACTGGACGGTCGACAAGTTTTTCCTGCAGTGGGAGCGGGTGGTGCGCGACCGTAAGGAGGTTGCGGAACTGCTCGGCAAGGGCCCCGCCTGGAACGCCGTCGCGACCACGCTCGGACTGTCAATGTCGGGACAACCGTATTCGGCGCTGTCGCTGCCCCAGGCGATCGCGCTGGCGCCGGGCCGCCGAATGAAGGGACAGGAGTTGCCCAATTTCAAGGCCGTCGAAGCCGAGGTCGAGGCGTTTCGCCAGTCGCTGTACGACGGCGAGGCGACCGGTCGCCGGCAGCGCGAGTATCGTCGGCTGGATCTGCCGGTCGCGCAGAACGTTCGTGCGACCTTTCGCGGCAAAGAGAAGATCGTCGACGCGCCCGGCAAGGATCAGCAGGCCGATCGCAAATACCTCATCGAACTCAAGAACGTCGAGGAAAACTCCGACGTCACCGTGCGCGGCGGCGACTTCGTCACCGACCCCCTCAAACTCATCCTCCTGGGCGAACCGAAAATCCAACGGCTCCTCATGGACAAGTTCGAGCCGGCCTACCTCTACCACCGCACCGACAATCCGCTGAAACTTCTCAAGGAACGTCAATTCTTCAAGAGCCTCGACGTCACCAGCCAGGAGAAAATCTTGATCGCCGAGGCGGGCGACCTCACGCTGCGCGGCACGTTCGACGGCGAGCGCAAGATTCTCCCCTCCAGCCTCAGCGTCAAGAAGCTCGACGCCGGCGACGTCGCCCTCAAGGGGGAGAAAGGTAGAGCGCCCGCGTACCGCTTCCCCAAGCTCGAAATCAAGCACGAGACGCATCCGGGGAGCCATGATTCCTATCAGACGGATGCGCTCATCATCAACCACGATTTCCGCGGGTTCCGCCTGCAGCTCTTCAAAGTTACCTCCCCCCTGGGCATGCAGCTCGCCTTCTTCGACGAGGACCAGATCGGCGGCAAGATGACGTTCAAGATCGAGCCGCAGCCCGATCTGCCTCCCGAGTTCGATAACGAAACCAAGAACGTCTCCCTCGGCGTCCAGCTGCGCCGCCCTGTGGCGGTCGAACGCAAGACGGCCGGCAAGGAAAAAGAGAAGGAGAAGGAGAAGGAGAAGGAAAAGCAGACCGCCTTTCTCAGCGACGGCTTGCTCATCACGCCCGACGCGCAGATCCCCTTCAACTGCGACAAGCTCTTCGACAAGGAAGGTCTCGAGCATGTGCGCTGGATCTACGAGATCGAGCCCGTTCGCTACATCTTCTCCGAGAAGGAGGCGACCCCCGGCAAGAGTTCCGTGGTGATCCTCAAGGGCCGAAAAGAACAGCGCCAGGCCTCGGTGATTCTCAGCAGCTTACAATTCTCGCCGCTCAATGGGATGGGCAATCTCGTCAGCCCGATTTACGGCGAGTTCATGAACAAGATCCTTGAGGTCGAGTCGCGTCGACCGAAGATTTACGAGAACGTCTACGCGCCGTTTGCGGTCGAAGTGGCCGGGTTCGCAAGCGATAAATCGCGTTTGCCGACGATGAAATTCGATGAAATTAAACCGCTGCTCGGCAAGCCGCTCTCGGCCGAGCATCGCAAGCCGCACATGCAATCGTATGTGGTCAAGCGTGAAATGTTCAACCTGCGGAAGTTCGAGCCGCTCGCGGACCTCAAGGCGCGCGACGGCGACGAGCAGATTCACTTCCGCCTGCGTCTGACCATGGAAATCGAAGACACCAACATCGCGACGGGCCCGTCGAAAACCAGGCCCTCGTCGCAGTACGTCTTCCTGATCGTCTCGGCCAAGGAACTTCTCAACCAAATCGGCATTGAGGAAGAGAAGCAGGGCAACGAGGTCAAGGACAAGATCGCCGTCCTCAAGAAAGTGAAGGAAAAGCTGGAGGAAGTCGTCACCAAGCTGGGGCAAGCCGAGCCCGACCTCGTCTACGCGGGCAACCGCATGGGGGGCAACGAAGGCATCCGGCCCTACCTCTCTTCGACCGCGGCCAGCGTACGCCGAATTTCAGGCGTTTACGCGAAGATCCTCGACGAAATGAAAGTCAACGGACTCGACCAGACCTTCCGTGGCCATTTCGAGAAGATCGATTCGGAAATCGCCTTTCCGCTGGAACGTCTCAGCCGGCTCGAACTCAGCGACCGCGAGCGTGCCGATCCCTTTTTCGCCAACTTCACCCTCGTGGAAGAGACCATGGGCCTCTTGCACGAGGCGATTGAACGCGATATCGAGAAGAAACAAGGCACGCTGAACCGAGAGGAGAACCTGAAGCGAGCGCAACTCGGCCTGCAGCAGCTGACGAACGCCTACGTGCAGCTACAGAACATCCACAAGGTGATGGCAGGCGGGCTCGACAAGAAGAAGATTTTGCAGCTGGCGGTGGAGCTGGAACGTTCGGAGCGGCGTTATTACGAACAGATCCGCGGGCTGAACGCCGAGTGGATCGAGATTCTGGAGTCGTTCCTGAAGTAACGGGCCATTCTTTGCGGCTTGGCGTCTCGCGCCAGGCCGCAGCTTCGCGTCTACCCCTTGAGGAGCGCTCGCATGTTCTTCTTGTAGAGCGAGACGCCTGGCTGACCGTAGGGATTGACGCCCATGAGTCGGCCTTCCACGACGGTGGCGAGCATCATCATCTGCATGAGTTGGCCCATGATGTGCTCGGAAAGCGACGGCAGCACGATGTCCGCGGTCGGGCGCCCGGAGTCGAAGTAGGCCTGGCTCGTCCCCTTGTGCGCCGCGGCCATGATGTCGGCGTACGTCTTGCGGTTGAACTGATTCAGGTCGTCCTCGTTGTGGTCCGCCATCACGATGTCGACCGGCTGATTCAAAAACGCCTTCAGCACCACGTTGTTGATGATCTTGTCGCGGAAGCCCTCCTGGTGCTGCTGGCCGCGGGAATGCAGATCGCGCGTGCAGACCGATGTGATCGGCGTCGGGCCCTGGCCGTTCTTGCCGAGACTTTCCGCCAGCAACTGATCGTACCAGAGTCCCAACGTTTCGAGCTTCTTCGACCAAATTGAGAGGACGCGCGTCCGCTTGCGCTGGCCCAGGAGGAAATTGACCCCGGCGTACTGCAGCACCGGATTGCGCTCGAACGGCTCCTCGAGAAAGCGGCGCGTCATGGCCTGGGCGCCCAGGAGCAACGCGCGGATGTCGATGCCGACCGCCGCCGCGGGCAACAACCCGACGGCTGTGAAGACGGAAAAACGTCCGCCGACGTCCGAGGGGATCGGCAGCACGTTGTCGTCGGGGATGCCTTCGGCTTTCACGAGGTCGCGCAGCTTGCTCGGCTCGCCGGTGACGGCGACGACGAGGTTCTTCACGTGCGGCGAATCTTTGCCGTAGTACTGCATCATCTCCCGGCGAATCGCGCGATAGGCGGCGAGCGTCTCGAGGGCGTCGCCCCCCTTGCTGACGACGACCACGCCCCAGCGTTCTTTCTTCATATGGGGATCGACGCAGGAGATTTCCAGCAGGTGAAACAGATCGCGCAGCGTGTCGTTGTCGACGTTGTTTCCTTCGAAGTACAGTCTCGGCACATGCCCGCGTTCCTTGGCGGGGAGTTCATTGTGAAAGGTGTGCTTGAGAGAGTCGAACAGCGCCTTGGCGCCCATCGACGAGCCGCCGATGCCCAGGACGACGACGGCGTCGGTTTCGTCCTGGAGCTTTTTGCCGAGCGCGAGAATTCGGCCCAGGGTGCTGGTCTCGGTCTGTTTGCGATGCTGCTCCAGGAGCTTGGCGGGGCCGTCGATGAAGCCGGGGTCGAGCGGTTGCATTTCCAGAGGGATCTGCTTGAGTTCGCGTTCGGTGGCGATTTGACTGCGAACTTGCAGGAGCTTGGGCGTGAGATCGCGCAGCGCGATGGGGGAAAGAAAGTGCAGGGCGCGGAGTTCGGCAGCGGGGGTCCAATCCTCCAGAGCCGGCACGAGCAACGATTGATACTGGTAGGTGATGGCTTCGTCGGGTAATTGCATAGAATGGCTCGACTGACTGGAATCGTTGGTTTCTCGCCCTTGGCAGTATATCATTCTCCTCGAAGCGAGGGGGGCTCCGGTCAAAAAAAGCCGAACCGCACACGTTCCGAGGTGATTTCTCGTCATGAATTTGCACTCACTCATCCGCGACCTGAAGGAAGAAAACGGCTCGAAAATCGTTCTCGTCGTCGCCGACGGCATCGGCGGATTGCCGCTCGAAATGGGGGGCAAGACCGAACTCGAATCGGCGCGCACCCCCAATCTCGACGCCTGCGTCCGCGAAGGCGTCTGCGGACTCTCCACCCCCGTCCTCCCCGGCATCACCCCCGGCAGCGGACCGGGACATCTCGGCCTCTTCGGCTACGATCCGCTGGAGCACAAGATTGGCCGAGGCATTCTCGAGGCGCTCGGCATCAACTTCCAGGTCGGCCCGCTGGACGTCGCCATTCGCGGCAACTTCTGCACCGTCGATGGCAAGGGCCTCATCACCGATCGCCGAGCGGGTCGACCGACGACGGAGCGGTGCGTCGCCATGTCGCGCAAGCTCGCGGGGATCAAGGTCCCGGGCGTGGAAATCTTCGTCGAGCCGGTGCGCGAGCATCGCTTCGTCGTCGTTTTCCGCGGCGACGGGTTGGGCGACAAGCTCAACGACACGGATCCGCAGGCCGTCGGCGTGGCGCCGCTCTTGGCCAAGGGGGAGGACGCCGCGTCGCAGAAGACGGCCGAGGTCGTCAACGCGTTCATCGCTGAGGCGGCCAGAGTGCTCAAAAACGACGCCCCGACCAACATGGCCACGCTCCGCGGCTTCGCGCGCTATCCCAAGATCGACACGATGAAAGAGATTTACGGGTTACGATGCGCCTGCATCGCCGTCTATCCCATGTACAAGGGCCTCGCCCGGCTCGTCGGCATGGACATCATCGACGCCGGCACCACCGTCGGCGAGCAGGTCGAGACCCTCAAGAAGCTGTGGGACAAGTACGACTTCTTCTTCCTGCACTTCAAGTACACCGACAGCACCGGCGAAGACGGCAACTTCCCCGGCAAGGTCGAGATGATCGAAAAACTTGACAACGAGATCCCCAAGATCCGTGCCCTCGGTCCCGACGTGCTCGTCGTCACCGGCGATCACAGCACCCCCAGCAAGATGAAGAGCCATAGCTGGCATCCGGTACCGACCTTGATCTGGGCGAAGAACTGCCGAACCGACGGCGTGGTCGAGTTCGGCGAATCGTACTGCCTGCGCGGCGGACTGGGCCAATTCCAGGCGATGCACCTGATGTCGCTGGCGATGGCCCACGCCGGCCGACTCGGCAAGTACGGAGCGTAATTGCACTGGCGAGCGGGGGACGTTAGTCCCCCGGTACGTAACGCATGTGCAATAACTCGTACTTGCAGGGTGTTCGGTTCAGCGTAAAGTCACGTACCGGGGGACTAACGTCCCCCGCTCGCCTTTGCCAGAGGAATCACCCATGATCCGCGACTCCCTCCTCTTTCTCCTCTTCGCCTCCAATTTGAGCGCTCAAACCATCGACGCCACCTACCTCCGCGATCATGCGCAGACACGCGGCTTCCTGTCTGGCAGGCCCGTGCAAGCCGAGCCCACGCCCGACGGCAAGGCCGTCCTCTTCCTCCGCGGCGGACCGCGCTCCGGCAAACTTTCTCTCTACGAGTTCGACGTCGCCAGCAAGAAGACCCGTGAACTTCTCTCGCCGCAACAGCTCTTTCAGGGCGAGGAAAAACTCTCGCCCGAAGAGAAAGCTCGCCGCGAACGCATGCGCCTCTCCGCCGCCGGCTTCGCGACCTACAAGCTCAGCCCCGACGGCAAACTCGTGCTGCTCCCCTTCGCGGGCAAGCTCTTCGTCTTCGACCGCACCACGCAGCAATCTCGCGAACTCAAAACCGCGCCCGGCGCCTTGCTCGATCCGCGCTTCGCCCCCGACGGCTCGATGATCGCCTTCGTCCGCGACCACGATGTCTACGTTTATCATCTTAAGAACAACAAGGAGGCGCGAGTCACGACCGGCGGCAGCGAAATCCTCTCGCATGGCCTGGCGGAGTTCATCGCCCAGGAGGAGATGGACCGCTTCGCCGGGTACTGGTGGTCGCCCGATTCCAGGAGCATCGCGTATCAGGAATCGAACGCGAAAGGCGTCGAAGTCTGGCACGTGAGCGACGCGAGTCAGCCGGGACAGACGCCGACGCCGTTCTACTACCCGCGCCCCGGAAAGGCGAATGTCGACGTTAAGCTCGGCGTCGTCCCCATCGCCGGCGGCGCGACGAAGTGGGTCGCGTGGGATCGCGAGAAGTATCCCTACCTGGCGACTGTCCGCTGGCCGAAGGAGGGGCCGTTGCTCGTGCTGGTGCAGACGCGCGATCAGGTCGAGGTCAGCCTGCAGCAAGTCGATCCGCAGACCGGCGAAAGTAAAACTTTGCTCACCGAGAAGGTGAAGCCGTGGGTCAATCTGCACCAGGACATGCCAATCTGGTGGCCTGGCAAGGGCTTCTTGTGGATCAGCGAAATCGACGATTCCGCGGTGATCGAGCGGCGCGGGGCGAGCGGCCGGCGCAACGGCGTGCTCGCGGACTTCAACGTGCTACGGGCGGTGTCGTTCGATCCCGAGAAGGACGAACTGTTCTACCTCGCTGGCGAAGACCCGACCGAGAGCCAATTACGCCGCAGCGCCGTCAAGCTCGGCGAGCCGATCACGCTCTCGACCGAACCGGGCATGCACACCGCCAGCGTCTCGGCCAACCACCAAATCTACGTGCTCAACTGTCGGCCGAAAAAAGGGATGCCGAAAACGACGGTCCATCACGCGGACGGCACGCTCATCGGCGCGTTGCCGAGCGTCGCGGAAGACCCGCCGTTCGAGCCGCGCGTGCATTATCTAAAGGTGGGCGAAGGCGCGGACGGGCTGCACACGGCGGCGGTCTTTCCGCGGAAGTTCGACGCCAAGAAGAAGTACCCGGTGCTCGTCGACGTTTACGGCGGGCCGCATCATTTGCACGTAGCGGCCGTGGCCCAGCGCTGGCTGCTCAACCAGTGGTACGCGGATCAGGGCTTCATCGTCGTCGCCATCGATGGCCGCGGCACGCCGGGACGCGGGCGCAAGTGGGAGCGGGCGATCTACCAAAAGTTCGGCAGCGTGCCGCTCGAAGATCAAGTTGCAGGGCTCAAGGAGCTGGGCGACGCCTACCCGAACATGGACCTGGGACGGGTGGGCGTCACCGGTTGGTCGTTCGGCGGCTACATGGCGGCGCTCATGGTGATGCGCCGGCCCGACGTCTTCCACGCCGGCAGTGCGGGCGCCCCGGTCTGCGATTGGCTCGATTACGACACGCACTATACGGAACGCTACCTCGGCGTTCCCCCCCAGGCGAATGCCGCGTACGACGAAGGTTCGCTCCTGACGTACGCGAAAGAACTAAAACGGCCGTTGATGATCGTGCACGGCACCGCGGACGACAACGTCTACTTCCGCCATTCGCTTCGACTCGCGGAGGCGTTGTTCAAGCACGGCAAGGATTTCGAACTCGTGCCGCTCTCGGGACTGACGCACATGGTGAGTTCGTCGTCATCAATGGAGCGGTTGCACGAGCGCGTGGCCCGGTTCATGCGCAAGCACCTGGGCGAGCCGAAGTAACGCGGAAGCATAGGCGCCGGGCGTCGGCAAGTCGGTCCGCGCCTACTCCGAAACGACGGCCAAACACTTCAATCCGCCGTGATCTTCTTCAGCCAGGCGCGGATCTCCGCGCGCACCGGACTTGGCCGAAGCAGCCAGGCGTCGTTGTGATTGCGGAAGCCCGTGTGCCGGAACGTGAAGTCGCCCGACGACTTGGCCAGCAACTCCTTCGTCCGTTCCAGCGACTCCTCCATCTCCGAGCAAATGAACTGCGGCGTCTTGCCCAGGCGGGCGAGGTGCTTCAGGGCCGTCATACGGTCGGAACCGGGGAAGGGCCAGCGCTCGTTCAGGCCATGGTAATGGCTGAAGGGGATCATGCCGCGCCAGAGTTTGGCGATGTCATCGTTGGCCAGGCCTAAGGCGTTGCACGCGATGGCGCCGCGCGAGAAGCCCATGAGCGCGACGCGGTCCGGGTCGCCGCCCCATTCTTCGCAGACGGACTTCACCGTCTTGACGCAGTAGTCGAGCGTCGCCTGCGGCTTGTGGCTCTTGGCGTCACCCCACCACATGGTCACGTTCTTCGTCCCCGCGTCGTCCAGATACGGCATGCAGACCCAAAGATAATCGACGCCGCCGGAGATGCCGAAGCCCATCTTGCTATCCTCGGCCCGACCGGTGCTAACGTCGCCGAACTTATTGAGGTAGTTGCCGTTGCCCGCCCATTCAACGAAGACGGGGTATTTCTTGCCCGGCTGCCAGTTCGCGGGGAGATAGAGGACGTGATAGACGTCGGTTTTCTCCCAGCCGGCGGTCGTCTGTTTGCAACGCTTGCCCGCCTCGGGCGGACCGTCTTTGAGGGCCGGGATTTTGAGATCGGGGGCTACGCTCGAGATGTCGGGCGCCTCGCCGACCGTCAGCAGCGTCAGGGCCACGAGGGTGCAAAACTGCATCTTACTTGACCTCCGGACGGACAATGCGTTCGGCTTCGCTCTTGTTGTCGGGCACGCGGTCCAGTTGCGGCATCTCGTCATCGATGCGCCAGGTGAACTCGCGCGGCAGATCGACCGAGAAGCCTTGCTTGGCCGGCACTTTCCGTACGATTTTTTGCTCGGCGACGGTGATGGTGACTTCGCGCTCGCGGAAATTCCAGAAGCCGACCCGACACGTCGCGCTCGGCGCCGGCTCCGAACCCTTGGTCACGCTCTTGATTTCCTGCAGGATCGGTCCGCGCAGCTTGTCCCCCTTCGGCGGCTCCTTCGTTTCCTTGCTGGGAGGCGTCGACTCCTCGGTCGGCCCGGGACAGCAGGATCCCGGGCCCGGGAAAATCCGCAGCGGATACGCGTACAGAGTCGCCGGGCCGTAGCAGCCGGTCCAGATGAGTTCGAAGGCCGAGAGTTGCCTCAGGGGCAAGAAGATCAAAGCAATCGCGAGCCCACGCACCATGGCCGAATCCTCCCGAATGAAACTTGCGTCTGGCAGATAGGGTACGTTCCTGCACGGCCAGCGGACAGCGGCGGGGCTTGATATTTGCCCAAACCGCCCCAACTCCCATCGTTTTGTACGCGGGATTATGGTAGAGTCCGCCCGAGAACCTTGGTCAACTTCCGGAGTCTTCCCATGATGCGTCGGCTCGGCAAATGGATCGTCTGCCTTCTCGCGTTTGGTTCGGTCAATCTCCACGCCCAGGAGCCCACCTTATTCGTTCGACTCGCGTCGCTCAATCAACTCATCGAACAGGCGCAGCAAGTCGCCGGCGCCATCGGCAAGAGCGATACTCTAAAACAGTACGAAGGCCTCGTCAAATCCAAGGCCGGCCCCAAGGGACTCGCCGGCATCGATCCCACGCTTCCCCTGGGCGCCTATCTGCAATTTGGCAAGGATCTCGGCGAACATCACGGCGCCATCCTCGTTCCCATCCAGGACGAAAAGGCGTTTCTCGATCTCTTCCGCAGCTTTAATCTCGTCGTCAACAAGGGCAAGGACGACGTCTACACGGTCAGCACCAAGTTCGCCCTCGACTTCTACTGCAAATTCATCGGCAAGTACGCCTACGTGACTGCCCTGAACTCGCTCGCGCTGGAGCCCAAGTATTTGCGCGATTCGGCCAAACTGCTCGGCGACGCCGGCGGTCCGACCCTCGCCGCCAAGCTCCGGCTGGATCAAATCCCGCAGGACGCCAAACAGCTCATCAAGACCCAGCTCGAAGAAGGCCTGCAAAAGGCGCAGATGCAAGAACGCAAGGAGTCTCCCGCGCAGCGCGCGTATCGATTGGCGGCCAACAAGTATCTGCTCGAGCGCCTCGATCAAATCATGAACGAGGCGGAGTCGATCAGCCTGGAAGTCGACTTGTTGCGCGGCAAAGACCTTTCGCTACGAGCCACCCTGCAACCGAAGGCGGATAGCGCGCTGCACAAGCGCGGCAAAGAACTGGCGCTGCGGCCCAGTCTTTTCGCGGAGCAGATCAAACGCAAGGATTCGACGCATGGGTTGTTCTTCGTGCCGCTGGACCAGGAGTTTCGCGAACCGTTCGACGGCCTGCTCGAGGAGATCAAGGCAAACGTCCTGGCTGGTATCGAGGACGCGGGCAAGAAGAAGCAGGGAGCGGCGCTCTTCGACGCGATCAAGCTTGCCTCGCAGCAAAAAGACCTGGACGTGTTCGTGCAAGTGGAGAAGCCGGCGCTGGGCGCGCCGGGCGTCAAGTCGGGACTCCGTTTGGCGCCGGGCAAAGAGTTGAGTCTGACCGTCGACTTGCTGCTGAACGACCTGTACCAGAACATGTCCGAGGACAAAAAGAAGTCGCTGAAGCTGAAGCTGGATTCGGTCGGAGACGTCGCGATTCATCAACTTTCGACGCCGCTCATGGGCATGGACGAGAGCAAGTTGTTGTTCGCGATCGCGCCCGGGGTGGGCGCTTTCGGCGTCGGCGAGGAATCACTGTCATGGATCAAAGAACTGCTCGCGAACCCAAAGTCGGGCCCGGCGCCTCTCGTCGAAGTCGCGCTTAACCTGAACGTGGTCGGCCCGCTCATCGCCCCCACCGACGAACTCAAAGCCTCCGCACGCAAGCTCTTCGCCGCCGACGTGGAAAGCCAGGTGTTGCTGCGCATCGAAGCAGGCGCCGACTACCGCCTGACGGCGTCGGTGCGGCTCTCGGTGCTGCAGTTCCTGTCGCAGCAGCGAACTGCTTCCGTGCCATAACGCGTCCCCCGCTTTAACTCCGCCGGCTCACGGCGAAATCGATGAAGAAACGCAGGCTCTCAGGATTCGCCATCGACCCGGTGCTGACCGCCTTTGCCGCAGGCGTGCCGAGCAAGATTTTCTTGATCGGCACCTCCATCTTCTTGCCGTTGAGCGTCCGGGGAATCTCGGCGACAGCGACGATCTCGTCGGGAATCTGGCGAGCCGACAATCGGCTGCGGATGCTGGCTTCGATCTGGCGCTTGAGGTCGTCGTCCAACTCCACTCCCTCCGCCAACACGACGAAGAGCGGCATGTACGACTTTTTACCCAGCACTTCGAGGTCGATGACCAGGCTGTCAGCCACGCCGGGGACAGATTCGACGGCGCGGTAGATTTCGCTGGTGCCGATGCGGACGCCATGGCGGTTGACAGTGGAGTCGGAACGTCCGTAGACGAAGACGCCGCCGTCGGGCGTGATCTTGATCCAGTCGCCGTGCCGCCAGACGCCGGGGAAGACGTCGAAGTATGCCTCGCGGTAGCGGCAGTCCTGGGGATCGTTCCAGAAGCCGACGGGCATGGAGGGCATCGGGTCGGCGACGACGAGTTCGCCGACCTCGTCGAGGAGCGGTTGCCCAGCTTCATCGAAGGCGAGGACGTTGCAGCCGAGGGATCGGCACTGAATCTCACCGCGGCGAACGGTAAGCCAGGGCGAACCGCCGACGAACGCGGTGCAGACGTCGGTGCCGCCCGAGAGCGAGACCAGCCAAAGGTCGGACTTCACGTTCTCGTAGACCCAGTCGAAACCTTCGGGCGCGAGCGGCGATCCGGTCGAGCCGAGCGAGACGATCGAATCGAGCCGGTGATGTTCACGGGGCCGATAGTCGGCGGACTGCAGCGCTCCGAGATACGCGGCGCTGGTGCCGAAACAAGTGATGCCCGCCTCGTCGGCGAGGCGCCAAAGCACGCCCATGTCCGGAGTCGCCGGGCTACCGTCGTAAAGGATCGGCGTGGCGCCGACGAGCAGGCCGCTGACGAGAAAATTCCACATCATCCAGCCGGTCGTCGTGAACCAGAAGAGCCGGGATTCTGGGCCGAGATTCATTTGCAGACCGAGACATTTGAGCATTTCGAGGAGGATGCCCCCGGCGCTGTGGACGATCGGCTTGGGGAGCCCCGTCGTGCCCGAGGAGTAGAGGATCCAGAGCGGATGCGCGAACGGCGCCTGCACGAAATCGAGCGCCTGAGCGGGGCGTAAGAAGTCTTCCCACGAACGCTGCCGAGTCGAGGGCTCGAGGTACGGCACTTGAACGGAATGTTCGAGGCCCGGCAATTTCGCTTCGAGTTCCGCGACCACGTCCCGGCGATCGAAGCGTTTCCCCTTGTAAACGTAGCCGTCGACGTGAAAGAGTACCTTCGGCGCGATTTGTTGCAAGCGATCGAGCACGCTGACGGCGCCCATGTCAGGCGAACAACTCGACCAGACGGCGCCGAGACTGGCGCACGCCAGGAACGCGACGACCGCTTGCGGAATGTTGGGCAGATACCCCGCCACGCGATCGCCGACCCCCACGCCCGCGGCACGCAGGCCGGCGGCGCAACGGCTTGTCTGGTCGTAGAGTTCGTCCCACGAAATGCTCGTGAGCGGCGCCGTCTCCGAGCGGAACATCAACGCAGGCCGAGCCGCAGTTCGTTGCCGAAAGACATGCTCGGCGAAGTTGAGCTGCGCTCCGGGAAACCACTCCGCGCCCGGCATCGCTCGACTACTCAAGATCGCCGAGTACGGACTGCTCGCCTGGACCTCGAAGTAGTCCCAGATCGCCTGCCAGAAGTCTTCGAGGTGCTCGACCGACCAACGCCAAAGTGAGGCGTAGTCTGAGCCCGCAGCGCGAGCAAGGAATTCTCCAACCTTTGTTCGCGCTGCGGGCTCCGTGCGACTTTCGAGCCAGCGCGCGAAGTGCGTGAGCCGTGAGGCGTCGCGAAATGCCTTCGAAGGCTCCCAGAGGATGGGGTTCATGACGCCCGCCCTCGCAGCAACGGCTGCTTCACGTACTGTGCCGGCACGGAAACCACGGGATCCTCCAGCTTCACGTCCGCGCGCCGCCTGCCCACGACGCGGACCTTTCCCAGGTATTGGCCGCGATCCGCTTCGAGGGCTCGAATCTCGACGGCGTTGTCGGGACAAATGGTGCGATGCCAGTCGAGCCAAAGCTTGTAACCCTCGGGCATCGACTCCGCGGACTCGATCTCGATATAGCCGGTCCGCTCCCAGTGCCGCCGCCACCACGCGGCCGAATGCAGGCACCAGAGATCGTGAGTCCACCATTCGCGCAGATGCTCGGGGAGCGGTCCGTCGATTTCCTGCGTCAAGCCGGCGCCGGCGATGCCGAGCTGCCCTCCGGGTTTCACGAAGCGAGCGAGGGTGTTGAGGTACAGGTCGTCGGTTCCGTAGTAGATAAAAGAATCGATGCTGACGATGGCGTCGAAGAACTCGGTCGCGAACGGCAACGCCCGTGCGTTGGCATGAATCGGGAAAACGCCGTCTTGGGCGCCCGCATCGCGGATGCGCTGGAGATTCTCGGCCGCGCTGAACCAAAGATCGGTCGCCCAGACTTGCACGCCGAACTCGCGGTGCAGAAAGATCGACGACATCGCTCGGCCGCAACCGAGATCGAGCACGCGCATGCCGGGCTTGAGATCGAGTTTCTCCGCGAGCCATTCGGTCATCCAGAGAGCGTTAGCCCCGCCGCTGACGCTGGCGATGACCCAGTCGGGATGATACTTGTTAGCGAGCGGAAAACGCTCGCAAATGAGTCGTTGATCTGAAGGCATCGGATCCTTTCAATCGGGCGGGACGTCTCCGACTGCCGTGGCGACTTGGAGTGGTAGGCGAAAAATCGCAGCCAGGCAGTCGGCCAACGCTTGAGGCGTCGGAGTTGAGGGCGTGGGGAGGTAAATTGCCGACAGCAGTTGAGCGAGACGCTGGCCGATGCGTTGGTTGCAATTGGCGGCGATTTCATTCAGAAACTGCCTCAGATGCCCAAGATCGCTTCGAGTGCGCGCGAAGTGCAGAATCGGTGCTCGCGCTTCATCCGAGAGCGGCCGAACGTGATGCACGATATCCTTAATTTTGCGCGCCAGATCAGTCCCAGATTGCGGCATTGTCATTCCTACATTGCGTCCGGAGTTGCAGTTTCACGCGACTCTCTTTCCAACTCCGCGGCAGTTTCAGTGTCCTCGACGAGCGCCCAGTCGCCCCCCTATCCCTCCAACGAAGGTAAAGCCAAAGATCCTGCGCAAAAGGCGGCAAGTCATCTTCGCTTCGCAGATGGTCCGTTAGGCGAGCGATCAGGGAGGAAATCTGGTGCGCGACGATTGCCTGTCCTTTTGCTTCCGACTCATACGGCGGCGCCTGGACCAGCAAAGGCTTGTTGATCTTGCGTAGTTCGGAAGCCAACTCGTTGTTCCGGCACGGAAAAAAAACACGACCCGCCAACAGTGGATCGCCGTCCTCGTACCACCAACTATCGGGCGCTAACTCTTCAAGCCACCTGGCCAGCTCGGCCGAGTGCAATTCATAGTGCGGCCCGTTCGCTATGCTTTCCATGATCCGCTCCTCTTGGACTACTTCATGATCGCATGCACCGGATGCGCCTCGCTCGTGCCAGTGAGCTTGTCGCGGAAGCCGTTGCGGACGAAGAACAACTCTTGATGGTTGAGCCCGAGCTGATGCAGGATCGTCGCGTGCCAGTCGGCGACGCTGACGCGGTTTTCGGCGGCGGCGTAACCGATCTCGTCCGTGCTGCCGTAGACGGTTCCTCCCTTGATGCCGGCGCCCGCCATCCACAAGCTGAAACCCGCGGGCCCGTGGTCGCGGCCGGCATTGCTCAACTCGCCTGCGGGGATCTGCGCGATCGGCAACCGTCCGAACTCCCCGCCCCACACGACCAGCGTCTCGTCCAATAAACCGCGCTGCTTCAAATCGCGCAACAACGCCGCGACGGGTTGATCGGTCCGCTCGCAGGCGCCTCGGCAGCTACTCTCCAGGCGATTGTGATTATCCCAGATCTGGGCGTTGATAAAGATCTGCACGAAGCGCACGCCGCGCTCCACGAGACGGCGAGCCATCAGGCAGCGGCGCGCGTAGGAATCGGTCGCCGGCTTGCCGACGCCGTACATGTCGTGCGTGGCACGGGTTTCTTGCTGGAGATCGAGCGCGTCGGTCGCCTCCATCTGCATGCGGGCGGCGAGTTCGTAACTGGCGATGCGGGCGTCGAGCTGAAGTTGATAGGGGCGTTCCTGGCGATGGATCTGATCGAGCCGTTGCAGCAAATCCTGCTGCATCCGCGCGATCGGCGCGGGTTGCTCGACCTCGGCGTGCAGGTTCAAAAGGGGCGAACCTTGCGAACGCAGCCGTGTCCCTTGATAGAGGGGCGGCAGGTAACCCGATTGCCAGCTCTGCACGCCGTTCACGGGCAGCCCGAGCGGATCGTCGAGCACGATGTAAGCGGGGAGATTCTGGTTCATCGTCCCCAGGCCGTACGTGACCCAGGCGCCGAGCGCGGGGAGGCCCGGCAGCATCTGCCCCGCGTGGATCTTGTAGAGGGCCGGTTCGTGATTGGGATGCGTGTTGTACATCGAACGAATGACGGCGATCTCGTCGACGACGGTCGCCAGGTGCGGCATGACCTCCGAGAGCCAGATGCCCGATTGCCCGTGCTGCGCGAACCGATACGGACTGCGCATGAGCCCGCCGGCCTGATCGGGCGACGAGACGTTGGCGGCGAGCTGGTTGTAGACCGATTGGCCGTGGTAGCGCGTGAGCGCCGGCTTGGGATCGAAGAGATCGACCTGGCTCGGCCCGCCATTCTGGAAGAGCTGAATGATCGCCTTGGCCCGGGCCGGATGGTGCGGCGCCTTGGGCCGAAGATCGAAGCGGCGCTGCGGCACGGGCGCGTCCGCGTACAAATCCTGCGTCATCACATGCGCCAACGCGGCGCCCTGAATGCCCCCGGCGACGCTCTGAAAAAAGCTACGGCGATTCATGTCTGGACCTCTCGGCTCGGGAATCTCTTAGCCCCCGTGATTCTAACAAACGGACCGGCGGGAAACAACGACCGGGAATCCTTCCTTGACATCCCGGCCTCGATTCCGCAAGATGTGCGTCGGTTTCAATCCTCGGCAGGGAGGCGGTGGATGTCCTCGGGCTTTTTACGCTGGATGTTTCCCCGCGACGCGCATCAGGACGACGGCCTGCATGCCACACTCGAGCGGTTCCTCCCCGCGACGGGTCAGGTACTCGATCTCGGGTGCGGCGCTCACCGAACGCTCGAGCGCTACCGCACCGACGAACGCGAAGTTTGGGGCGCCGATTTTGAACGGCACGCCGAACTCCAGGAACCGAAATGGGTGCGTCTCCTCGGCGCCGACGGCAGGGTTCCATTCGCCGACGACAACTTCGACCTCGTCGCCTCGATCATGGTCATGGAGCACGTCGAAGATCCGCAGGCGTACTTTGCGGAAGTGTTCCGCGTGTTACGGCCCGGCGGCTGCTTCATCGGGCAGAGCGTCAGCGGCAACCATTACGTCACCTGGCTTCGCCGGCTGATCGGCGTTCTGCCGCACAGGTTCAATCAATGGCTCGTCAAGAAACTCTACGGCCGAGCCGAGATCGACACGTTCCCGGCCCACTACCGGCTGAACCGCCGAAGCGACATCGAAAGCGCCCGCGGCGGGCTCGAAATGCAGCAGATGACGCACTACGCCGACGCGGGCTATTTCCGATTCTTTCGACCCGTGCAATGGAGTGCGATCCTTCTGGATCGGCTGCTGGCGACGATCGCCCCGAGTTGGGGCCGGCTCTATTTCACCGTGATTCTCAGGAAACCCGTCCAGGTTTCGAAAAGTTTCTCCGAAGAATCGGAACTCGTCGCCGCGAACTGAGGAACGGGATGACTTTACTATTTCGCGATCCGCTGTTTCAACAACATAACACGGGAAGACATCCGGAGTCGGCCAAGCGGCTAATCTGGATCGAACGCCGGCTCAAATCGACCGGTCTCGCCGAGCGCTGTGAACACGGCACGTTTAAGCCGCTCGAGGCCGAGCGCATCGCGCGCGTGCATGCACCGGAGGTCGCGATACGGGCAGAAGCGGCGGCGCGGAAACAGGCATATCTCGACGGCGATACGCCGACCTCCGCGGAGTCCTACCGCGTCGCCCTGGCGGCGGCCGGCGCGGGGGTCGCCGCGGTCGATGCGGTCATGACCGGACGCGCGGAGAATGCCTTGTGCCTGGTTCGGCCCCCCGGGCATCACGCTCGACCTCAACACTCCATGGGCTTTTGTCTCTTCAACAACATCGCCCTCGCCGCTCGCCATGCCCAGGATGCGTTCGGGCTTACCCGAATCCTCATCGTCGACTGGGACGTCCATCACGGCAACGGCACGCAAGACGTCTTCTACGAAGATCCCGTGGTTTCATTTCTCAGCATTCACCGCTACGGTCACGGCTTTTATCCGGGCACCGGCGCCGAGGATGAGACGGGGAGCGGCCGGGGACTGGGCTTGAACCGCAACGTCGCGTTGCCGCACGGCACGTCGAGGCAGGAGTTTCGGAGTCGGTTTCGAAATGCGCTTGAGGAAGCGGCGGATCGGATCAAACCCGAGTTGATCTTGCTGAGCGCCGGGTTCGACGCCCATTACGCCGATCCGATCGGCGCGTTGGGTTTGGAAACGGAAGACTTCGCGGAAATGACGAACGATCTCCGCGCGGCGGCTCAGGCTCACTGTGCCGGGCGGATCGTCAGCCTGTTGGAAGGGGGCTACAATCTCGACATGTTAGCGGAGTCGGTCGAAGCTCACCTGCGCTGCCTGCTAGAGAAAAATACCCCCAAGGGGACTTGACCACCCCTCCAAAACGCGACCTGTTCGCTCGGATCATTGCCGAGATTCGGGAGCGAATTGGTTGTGGCAGTATTTGCCAAGCGTCGATGACGGCGGCGAGGTCGATGGGATGGTGTTGCGTAGTCAGTGCGCCGGATTCTGCGCCGCCTTCGACATGAAATGGCGTTCTTGGGAGAACTCAATGAGCGATTCGGCGTACCGATTGCTAACGGCAGACCAGCGCCAAGCCCGCCGTCGGGCGCAGGTTACTTGCCTCGTTGCCTCACCTATCGCTGCCCTCTTCGCCCTGGTCGGCGCCGCGGCTCTTGTGTCGGGGGGCTCGGGAAAGTACCTCCCGCTTGGGACACTTTTTAATGTTCAGAGAGGGGCTGACTTCGTGGTGGAGATCGCGGTGGGGGGCGGCTGGTGCGCGGCCCTATGGTACGGCTTGGCAGCTTACCTTTTCCAACTCCGGCTCGCGATGGATGCCAAGGTGGCGCAAGGAGTCAGCTTGGGGCAGCGCGTTTTCCAACAGAACGAGATCGCGGGGGAAGGACTCAACGGCGGGTGCCTCGCGATCGTCGGCGTCCTTCTCGGCCTCTTCGCGTGCTCAGTCTGGGTACTCAGTCTGACGTACCAGGAGCCCTGGCCGGCCGCGCTCGGTGTCGCCGGGACGTTCGTGATTGCTGCGGCCGCCTGGGGTGCCGCCACTCTGCTCCGGCGGGTGGTGTTCAAATCACTGTAAGGTTGGTCGCTCCGGTGGGCAACTTGTTCAAGGAGCAGTCCGCCGTGTCCGACGAGCACGGGCAACCCTGGCGAGCTTTCGTTCTCCAAGAAGGTAACACAAGGGGGACTGGCTTCGCGCTGGTCACCTGCAGCGGCCGCTGGCGAGGCATAAAGAATTGGGGGGCATGCCATGTTGGTGCGGGTCAAATGCTCTAAATGCCAGAAGAGACTTCGACTCGACGATTCTCTTGCGGGCAAACGAATCAAGTGTCCCGCCTGCCATGAGATCTTTAGGATAGAGGGCGCGTCTGGCGCGCCGTCGTCCTCAGCCAGATCCGTTCCTCCATCGCTGCCGTCAACGACGCAAGCGTCCGCACCGCCAACGCAGGCGCCGGACCTCGCCGCGAGCGGCTCGGAGGATCGCCAGGTCGATTGGAGCATGCGACTCACGGGCGCGATGATCGTTTTCGCCATCGCGTGGATGATCTTGAGCTTTGTCTTCGGCGCTTTTAGCGAAGACGAGCCTGGCGCCAAGGCTCAATGGACGTCGAACAAAATCCGGGGGATGGTCCTGGCGCTGTTCGCCGCAAGCCTGCCGGCGGCGGGGTTGATGTGGGGCTACGTTGCGGCAGTGCGGCGCTGGACTCGGCCGCGCATCGATCGCGTCCTGAAGGTCGCCGGTGCCAGCCTCGTCGGTCTTTTTGTCTGCCTCCTGATCGTCGGCATCATCGTCGGCGTCGTTAAGCGGGGGGAGTATCGGAAGGTGGGCGCCGAACTGGCTCCCGTCTTCGCGGCTCACCTCCATGACTACACTACCGAACTTCGCAATCGCCTCCTCAAGGGCCCGACGGTCGACTATCGCGATATCGGCGGCTACTACCACGCAAAGGATCCCGAGCTAGCGATTCCGGGAAAGGTCGTCGTGGTCAACCTGGGCAGCACGCAAATCGATCCATTGGTGTTCGGCGGCCTGAAGCCGGAGCTGCGAGCCGCTACTCCCGAGGAGGTCAAGACTGTGGTTTGGCTCGAGTACCGGCCGGACCCGCGAGGCAAATATATTGATGGCCGATCCCGCGTGGTGATTCTCTGTGTCGTGACGATTCTCGATCCGGAGGGTCCTCAGTGCCTTCGGCGACTCACGTTCGAAGGATCGGTTCCGGGCGAGACCCTTCAGAGCTGGGAGAACCCGACCGGAGATCCGCCGGGCGAGGAGATTGTCAACTACTTGAACTACCGACTGAAGATCCGGTGAGGGGATGAAGGTCTTGCAGGCGGTCCCAGTAGCTTATCCTTAATCGTTCGGCCATCGAGGTCGTCGTAGCTTGGCGGCAGTTGACCCAACCAAGCCGGACGCCTTCCTTTTTGTGAGGTTGCCCATGGCAATCGTCTTCTGGTCCGTACGGGTTTCCGCCGTCAAGAGGAATTCGACCGTGCAGTACGATCACACCGCCCACGTCACGAGGCGCATAGGAGATAGCGTAACGACGACGGTTACGACGTACGACGTCGGCGGCGCTATGCGGCATGAGCTGAATCAGACCGTCTACCCCGTCCGTACCATTGTTCTCGCGACTACTGTGGTCATCGGATCGTACCTCGGCATCTCGGCGGCCGTTCGCGGGTGGAACCCCCCAGTCAGTGACGGCTGGATCGTTTCGATGTTCGTGATGGCGTTCTTTTGGCTCGGCCTGTTCCTCTTCGCCTCGGGTAGCGTAATTATGCTCAACGCCGAGAGGATTGGTAAGAAGATGGCGGACATGGCACGCGCCTCTCACGGGGCGCATCAGGCAGTGCGAATGTCACCCACGGTGTCGTTCTACTTCGGGCTCCTCGGCCCTGACTCGGGCAATCATGATGCCGAGCCCGGCGATGTAATCCTCTTCTCTCCGGCCGCCTGGGATCATTTCCTCGAGTCCCAAACTGCCCTGTAGCAGACGGTTGGCGAGCCCCTGTCCTGGAAGATCATCCGGATGCGCCGATCGGTTTCCTCCGGGTACGAGCCGTCGACGAGGCCTTTTTGCTGCACCCTCTTTGAAAGTCGACCAACTCAGGCACGTCCTGCCAGCGAGCCGAGTGGTTGAGGCTGGTCTGGACGCAGCATCCCTTCCAGTGGCTGGAGACGTTGCGGCAGTGCTGGTCGGTCGGCAGGTCGCACTGGACCTCGACGCCGTTCGGCGACCGACACACGCTCAAATCAGGCCGCTTAAATCCTGAACTACGCATGATTCAGTCGCGTTTACGGGGTAACCGGAACAATGCCTTCACCCCAAGTCGGCCGCGCTTCGAACGCAACCCGTTCTTTAGTGATGGGATGAGCGAACTTCAGCCGCCAGGCGTGCAGACACAACGGCGGAGCGTCGACAGGAATCGTTTGCGTGTCGCCCATTTTCTGGTCGGGGAGATACGCCGAGTCGCCGAGGATCGGCCAACCGAGTTCCCAGAGGTGGACGCGAATCTGATTGGTTCGGCCCGTGCGTGGCCGTACTTCCAGCAAGGCCGTGCCATCGGGATCCCGGCGTCGAACGCGAAAATCGGTTCGCGCGGGCAACCCCTGCGGGTCCACGTCGCGACCGCCCAGGACACCGGCCGTGGCTCGAATTGGCGCCGTCGAGCTGAACGCATCCTCCGGCGGATGGCCGAGGACGCGGGCCAGGTAAATCTTTTCCACGGTTCCCGCCTCGAATTGCGATTGCAGCAACGTGGCGAAGTGGGCCGTGCGGGCGAACACGATCAGCCCCGTGGTGTTGGCGTCGAGCCGATGGGCGGGCCTTGGCTTTTGCGGGCGATAGACCTGAGCCAGGATATACGCCAGCGTGTTGCGGTTGAAGCGTCCGCTCGGGTGCGTCGGCAACGGCGCGGGCTTGTGCACCACAATCATCGCTTCGTCTTCGTGGACCAGCCGAATGTCCGCGCTCACGTCCGGTTCGCGCGTGTTGGGCAGATGGTGCAGGAAGACGTCGCCAGCGCGCACGATGTGGTTGGGCCTCACGCGTTGTCGGTCGCTGTTCAAGAATCGGCCCTGCTCGCAAAGGGTTTGCCAATGTGCGCGCGGCAAATGGGGGAAAATACCTGACAGCAGATCGAGCAGCATCCGGCCGTCGTACGCCGCCGGGGTTTTGACGGGCCGATAGTTGTCGTACGGTTCGCTGCCGGGGAGCGGATTGACGGCTCGTCGCAGCGCCGCCTGGCGATCTTCCAGGGCACGCCGACGCTGTTCGTCCGTGGGCACGAAGCAAAAGGGGCACGACTTCCCCTCGGCAAAGCGCGCGTCGCGTTGGTTCTCTTCGGTGAGCGGCGTCCAGCACACGAAACATTGGGTGTTGGCCGTTTCACGCAGGCTGGGGTCGAGACCGACGCGCTGGTCGAAGACGAAGCATTCGCCGTGGTAGTGCTCGCCGCCAATTTCTTCGAAGTACTTGAGGATGCCGCCCTCGAGCTGGTAGACGTGGCGAAAGCCTTCGCGCTGCATGAACGGCCCGGCCTTCTCGCAGCGGATGCCGCCGGTGCAAAACATGACGATTGGCCCATCCTTGAGGTTTTTCGGCAATCGGCGGACGGCGTCAGGGAAATCACGGAAGTGATGAATCCCCAGCTCGAGCGCGGAATCAAAGGTGCCGAGCTTGACCTCGTAATCGTTGCGCGTGTCGAGCAGTGCGAAGGGCCGGCCTTCGTCGAGCCAGGTCTTGAGTTCGCGGGCGGAGATCTTGGGGGCAGGTTGCCGGCTTGGATCGATCCCGTCAACGCCGAAAGCGATGATCTCTTTCTTGATTTTGACCAGCATGCGGGAAAAAGGTTGATGATCGCTGGCGCTGATCTTGACCTGCAGACCGTCCAGCCCGGCGATCGACCGCAGTTCGGCCAGCAAACGGTCCCCGGAATCAGCTTCGCCGGCCACGAACAAATTGATCCCTTCGGCCGCGAGCAGAATGGTCCCCTTGAGGCGCCAGGCCTTGCAACGCTCGGCGAGACGTTCGCGCAGGGCCTTGAGGTTTTCCAGCGCCGCGAACTTGTACCCGGCGATGTTTTGAATGGCGTGCATAGGTCAGCCTGATCGCTCGGCGAAACTTCCAGCATGATCCGGGGTCGGCGCGTGGCCCGTCGCCTGGAGGACATTTGGAATATCTTATGGACCGATAAATAGCCAAACGGGTCGTCCGCAAGTGTTTGCCTCTTGTCTACGCTACGCGCTAAGTCAACGCGAAATTCTGTGTCGATAACCACCTTGTCCCATAGATAGGCTGAGCCGTCGTGAAAATCGATGTCCTGACATTCTTCCCATGTGACGATGTATTTCCCCGCGTAACGCAATTCGGCTGAGGAATTGGCCGCCTCCGCCTAAGGATGACAATCCCCTTGCGCGGCCGTCATTAAGCTCGTCGATTCCGTAGTGTAACGGTCGAACTAAGAGTGCGATTGATTGTTTTTCCACGCCATGCCCTTGCAGACCGGCCCCCGTCGGTCGAGAATGGCCGTCGAGTCAGCCTCGCCTCGGCGATGCCGTTTCGCACACAGGCTTGTAGGTGCAATCGAACATGATCGAACCCTCCCAACAATCCTCGGTCGATGAACAGGCCCGTAGACGGTTCGAGGAAGCCTGGCGGCGCGGCGAACGGCGGATGCTGCGCAACTACCTACCTGCCGACCACGATCCACGCTTTCTGCCCACGCTCGAAGAGCTCGTGCACATCGATCTGGAAATGGCGTGGCGCGCCTGCCACGATACGCCCAACCCGGGGCCGCGCGTTGAAATGTATCTGAGCGACTTCCCGCAACTCGCCGAAATCGAGATTCTGAGCCGACTGGTGCAGCAAGAGTATCAAGTGCGTCGTGCCTACGGCGACCAACCTTCGCCGGAAGAATACCTCCGGCGCTTTCCGAACGTCTGCTCGGGCGAGACCTTTCAGCAACTGACAGGCGAGGCTGAAACGATCACCGCCGGCCCTAAGGGGCATGATTCATCTTTGCCGAAGCTGGCGGATTACGAGATTCTGGCGACGTTGGGCCGCGGCGGCATGGGGGTCGTTTATAAAGCCCGACACCTCCGCCTGGCACGCACGGTCGCGCTCAAGATGATCTCCGCGGACGGGGCGGCGTCGGAGGAAGAACGCCGACGCTTCCGCGTCGAAGCGGAGGCGGTCGCGCAGCTCCAGCATCCCAACATCGTGCAGATCCACGAAATCGGCGAAATGGAGGGTCGGCCCTATTTCTCGCTCGAATACGTCGCCGGCGGCAGTCTCAGTCAGCACCTCGCTGCCACTCCGCAGCCCGCGCCGATTGCCGCTCGCCTCGCCGAGATCATCGCCCGAGCGGTGCATGCCGCGCATCAGCACGGCATCGTCCATCGCGATCTGAAGCCGGCCAATATCCTGCTGGCGTTCCCCGAAGCCGGCCGCGATCTGAAGACGTGCGTCCCCAAGATCGCCGATTTCGGACTGGTCAAACGCCTGGCCCAGGAGAGCGGCCAAACTCGCACCGGCGACATCCTCGGCACACCTAGTTACATGGCCCCGGAACAAGCGGCGGGCCACGCCTCAGAGGCCGGTCCCGCCGCCGACGTATACGCCCTCGGCGCCATTCTGTACGAACTGCTCACTGGTCGCCCGCCGTTCCGCGCTGCCACGGTGATGGATACGGTGTATCAGGTTCTGCACGATGAGCCGGTGCCGCCCAAACGATTGCAGCCGACGGTCCCGACCGACCTGCAGACGATCGGCCTCAAATGCCTTGAGAAGAAGCCGGAGTTGCGGTACGCGTCGGCGCTGGAGTTGGCGGACGACCTGCGTCGATACCTGGACGATCGCCCGATTCAGGCACGGCCGACAGGCTGGCTTGGTCGAGTAAGTAAATGGGCGCGTCGAAAACCCGCACTCGCTTCGCTACTTGTCGTAATCCTGCTCGCCACGGTCGGACTGGCGGGCGGAGGCCTGTGGTACAACGGTCGATTGCAGTCAGCTCTGGATCTAGCGACCGAGGAGGGCAATCGTCGGCGTGAACAACTCGTTCGCGTGCAGGTCGATAACGGCAACCGCCTGGCCGAGGAGGGCGATCTCTTCGGCGCCCTTCCCTGGTATACCGCCGCGTGGGAGCTCGACAAAAACGATGCGGAGCGTGCGCAGACTCATCGCGTTCGCATCGGCGCCGTGCTCCAGCAGACGCCCAAGCTCGCCGGACTGTGGGCCCACGACGGGGCCGTGCGTCATGCGGTCTTCAGCCCCGACGGAAAATACCTGGCGACGACTTCCGCGAGCGGCACCGCTCATCTCTGGGATGTCGTTACCGGGGCCGAGCGCTTCGCGCCGTTGCGGCATCGGGAATACGTCTCACACATTGCGTTCAGCCCCAAGGGCGATCGCCTGGTCACCGCCAGTTACGACCGGACCGCCCGCGTCTGGGACGCCGTTACGGGCAAGCCGCTCACCGATCCGATCGAGCATCCGTATCCGGTGCATCACGCGACATGGAACGCGGACGCAACGCAGATTGTGACCGCGAGCGGCAACTGGCAAGGAAACGATCTCGGCGGCGAGGCCCAGGTCTGGAACGCCGAGACCGGCGTAGTTCACTTTAAACGCTGGCAGGCATCCGCCCTACTCTTCGGCATCTTGGGCCCCGATTCGAAAACGATTCTCCTCTCAGCGCTCAACGGCAAGGCCGACGTCTACGACGTTGCGACCGGCAAACTTCTGACGTCTCGCAACGTCCTCTCCGTGGGGCCTCGCCCTGACACCACGATTCGCTATGGTTCTTTTCATCCCGGGGGCAAGATGGTCCTCCTGCCTTATGGTAAATCGATGGAATTCTGGGACCCGCATACCTGGACCCGATACGCCGGCAACAACCAGGCGTCGAAGCCCTATCCCGCACCGTTCTACCACGCCCATCACGCGACCTTCGACGCCAACGGCCGCTACCTTGCCGCTGCCGGCGACGACGGCGAACTACGCCTCTGGGATTTACGCTACTCAATTCAGAACAACTTCCGGCATCCGCGCGGCGTCTACTTCTCCCAGTTCAGCCCCGACGGCAACTTCCTCGTTACCCTCTGTAAGGATTACACCGCCCAGGTTCGCAACATCGCCACCGGCGAGCGAATCACGCCCATCCTCAAACACGGCGCACTGATTCATCACGCGACCTTCAGCCCCGACGGACGCTACCTGGTCACAACCTGCGAGGACGGCGTCGTCCGCATGTGGGATTTGCTCAGCAATTGGCCCGGCGAACGACGACCCGACTTCCCACTCTTCAAGGCGCGATTCGATCCGCAAATGAAGATCGCGGGCGACAGTGCCATCGGGCAGTTCCGCCTGATCGATACCGCAACCGCAAAGACCGTCTCGATGTTGGCGAAGGACTCGTGGAGCGTCGCCTTCAGCCCGGACGGCAAACTGCTAGCCATGATCAGCGGCGAGAAGGTCACGAGAATACGCGTTTGGGATGTCGCCAGCAGCAAGCTGCTTTCCGAAAGCACGGAAGAGCCCGGGTTGATGAGCGTACGCTTCGATTCGCAAGGCGAAACGGTGCTGGGGATCGCCAACCCCTACGTCTACGCCAAGGCCGGAGAAAAACCGCCGCCTATCGCAGGTTCGGCGATGCTCTGGGATTGGCGCAAAAACAAGGCCGTTTGCGCGCCCCTCAAGCACCCCGGGCGCATCGAACACGCTGCGTTTCGCCCCGACGGCAAACGCCTGGCAACGGGATGTACCGACGGTAAGGCGCGCATCTGGGACATCGAGACGGGCCAGGTTCTCGCTGTGCTCGAACATCGCGAGACCGTGGGGCACGTCGCGTTTTCGAGCGACGGAAGGCGACTTCTCACCGCCAGTAATGATCGCTCGGTGCGACTCTGGAATGCCGACGCCGGCGAAGCGTGTGCCGAGCCGCTGCTGCATCCCGATGACGTCATCTCTGCGATCTGGAGCCCCGACGACGGCAAGATCGCCACCCTTTGCCTCAACCAGACGGTACGCATCTGGGACTCCCGCACGAGCGCCGCACTTTCACCGCCGCTGCTTCATCGACGCTTGCCGGAAATCATCGCCTTCGACCGCGGGGGAACGCGTCTCCTCACCACCGCCGACGCGACTCGACTCACGGGATTCGCCACGGAGGTGCGCGTGTGGAACGCCCTCGGCATTCCACTCACGCCGATCATTTCGATGCCAGCTCGCGTTCAGGCGGCGCGTTTCGATTCTGATTCTCTCATATTGGGTATGAACGACGGTTCGGCAATTACCCTGCCCCTCAAACCTGAGAGCCGCGGTTTGGACGAGGCGAAGCGACTGTCGCAACTCCTTTCGGGCCGAAAGATCGACCTCGCCGATTCGCTCGCGCCGCTCTCAGCCGGCGAACAGGCCGCCCTTTGGAATTCGCTGACTCGCGAACCCGATGGAAACACCGAGCGTGTACAAAATTGGCATCGGTACCACGCCAAGGAGTCGCGCTTCCGCAACCGGTACGGCGCCGTCTGGCATCTCGATCGGTTGATCGCGATCGATCCGTCGGACGTCGAGTATCGTCTGCAACGAGCGCCCTTGCTGGCCGAGTTCGGCAGACACGAGGAAGTGATGCCGGAGTATCGCAAGATCCTTGAACTCTTGCAGCGAGCGGACGATCCGCGTGCTGGAACGCTCTGGAAGCTGGCCCTGGTCGATTACAATCAAGCGGTCAATTTCAACGCGCTCGATTGGCGCCCGCTCGCCGTACGCTCGTTGATCTATCTCGAACTTCAGGATCTAGAAAAGGCCAATGCCGACCTCGCCGGCGCGCGTCGATTAATGCCGAAAAAAAGTGAGCAACCCAGGCCATGAAAAGGAATACGGCTTGACGGGCAGAGTTTAGACGGCCGAGTTCGGGATTGCCGCGACCAAGCGGACAGGCACAGAAGGGCCTCCTCTACCGGGAAAGGTGCTTGAGGGGACGAAGCGGGAGACGTTGCGGAATTTGCTTCTTCGCCGACTCCTTACTCACATCCGCCGTCACCCGCTGGCGGTAGGCCGCCCAGGCGATCTCCCAGGCCTCCGCGGCGGACCCCTCGCTGAGCCACCGCGCTGGCTCTCCGCCGCGGCTGTCCGCAGTTCCGCAATCGTGGGGAAGGTCGCCCACTTGTGCTCCAGCAGTACCCGGTCGGCTGCTAGACATCGTGGCGATTCGTGCTGGGGAGCCGCCGATCGGCGTACAGGCAACGTCAGCGACTAACGTCAGCGCCCGGCTGGCGAAGGCTCGAAGCATCCCGGAACTTGCAATCTGGCTCTCTACGGGGGCGAGGTTCTGGGTCGTCGGCTGGACGAAGGTCAACGGCCGCTGGGCCCCCCGCGTCGAAGAGCTTTTGCCAAACGATTTCGGCCCTCCGGAAACCGTAACCCGAGCGAAGTTGCCGCGGAAAAAGCGGAAATCCCGATGGGCGCCGGCGGACCTTTTCGAAGGCTTAACCGAGCCCGGAACCGAGGAAGTGGCTTAAAAAGTCGCGTTTTGTCATGAAAAACATCGACGAGAACCTGGCAGCAGCCCTCGCGACGGGGGTTTCGATCCGTGAGGCCGCGGAACAGTGCGGCATGAGTGAGCGGACCGCCTATCGCCGGCGCCAGGCTCCGGAGTTCATGGCTCGCGTGACGAAACTCCGCGACGACATGATTAGCGAGGCGCTGGGCCGGCTCGCCGATTCGATGAGCGAGGCCGCCGTAGCTTTGCGAGACCTGCTGAAAACGGAGAGTATTCGGCTATCCGCGGCCAGGTCCCTCCTGGAGTTCGGAATCAAGGTCCGAGACGACGTTGAAATAGTGGCCCGCATTCAAGCGCTCGAGGAAAGGGAAAAGTCATGAGTAACGTGAATCGCCTGAAAAAACTCGAAGACCGACTCGCCCAGAAGCCGGGCAATCCTGGGGACGCCGAACGCTCGCCCGAGCACGAGGCGTTTATCGAGGGTCGCTTGGCGGCGATGCAGTTGTCCTTCGAAGCAGCCGCCGATCAAATCCTGAGCGAGATGGGGGACGAGTTCGGCTTTGACGACAACGGCGACTTGAGCCCGCTCGCGAAATCGAAGGCCGTTGAGTTCATCGAATCATTTCGGAGGGGCGACGGCAGCGCCGCCTTGCCGAAGCCCAAGCGGCGTCGGTGAGGGGCGAGGACCGCTCTTGGCGTTCGCAGAAACATCGGTTACCATCTTGCAAATCCTTTGGCCGCGGTCGCTCTGCGAATTGAAACCCGCGAGGCAAGCGGCGCGGCAACTTCTTAGAAAGTCGCTCTCCCATGGCGCAAGTTTACCGACCCAGTTACACGGCGACCGATCCCACGACGGGCAAAAAGGTCAAGAAGAATTCGCCGACCTGGCATATTCGCTATTACGCCCCCAGCGGCGAACGCAAGCACGCCAAGGGCTTCACCGACAAGCGAGCGACCCAGGCGCTTGCCCTGGAACTGGAACGCCGCGCGGAGCGAGAGGCCGCCGGCCTGAGCGATCCGACGGAAGCGCATTCCCGCCGCCCGCTGATCGAGCACGCCGAGGACTTCCGCCGCTACACCGCGGCCAAGGACAGCACCGAGGAATATGTCGCCAAACTTCACTTTCGCCTCTCGGCCGTCCTCAACGGTTGCGGGTTTGCGCTCCCGACCGACTTGCAGCCTTCTCGAGTCGTGGAGTACCTCGCCGAACTTCGTCGCGAGGGAAAGAGCGTCAAGACCGCCAACGACTACTTGGCTTCGGCGAAGGCCTTCACGCGCTGGCTGTGGCGCGACAAGCGTACGCTGGCCGACGCCTTGGCTTCGCTCTCGAAACTTCCCAACGGCGAAGCCGATCTGCGGCACGCCAGGCGCGACTTCAGCCCGGAGGAACTTCGACGTCTTCTGGAAGCCGCGCAGCGCAGTTCTACGGCCTTCCTGGGCCTCTCGGGCTCCGCTCGCTACTTTCTTTACCTCGCGGCTTGCGCAACGGGCTTTCGCGCATCTGAACTGGCGAGCATGACGCCCGAATCGTTCGAGTTGGGGATAGCGGCCCCTTTGGCTCGAGTGGAGGCCGCTTGCACGAAAAACCGCAAGCTGGCCGTCCAGCCTCTCCCGTTCGACGTCGCCAAGGCCCTCGAAGTCTACTTACAGGGCAAGGGTTCGCGAGTGTTGCTTTGGCCCGGGACGTGGTCGGTACGCGGCGCCGCAATGATTCGGGGCGATCTTGCCGAAGCCCGCGAAACGTGGCTGGCGGAAGCTCCAGACGAGCGCCAACGCGTCGAAAGGGCCAATAGCGACTTCCTGGCTTACAAAATCTCCGATGGCCTCTACGCCGATTTCCACGCACTTCGGCACAGCTATATCACGATGGTCGGCAAAACGGGAGTTTCGGCGCGTGAGCATCAAGACCTCGCCCGACATTCGACCTACGCCCTCACATCGCGTTACAGTCACTCGAAGTTCTACGACTTGTCGGCCGCTGTGAATGGGCTATCGATCCCTACGACAACGAGCGAAACCGCCGGACCGCAATCCCAGACGATGATCGCTACAGGCACGCATGGAGCCGGGATTGAGCCGCAGTCACTTTGCTCAACAGCGGATACAGGGAGAGATGTTCTGAGACTGGCTGAGCGGAAGACGCGACCGACAACAACGAAAAAACCCTGGAAAATTCGCAGGATTCAGCGAATTCCCAGGGCTTTGTCAATGCAGGCGAAAACTACCCCCAAGGGGACTTGAACCCCTGTCTTAGCCGTGAGAGGGCTATGTCCTAGGCCGCTAGACGATGGGGGCGGCTACCCTTTGAGTTTATCGGCTGCCGGCGTTCCGTCAAGCAAACCTTGCGGTTCATCCAGAGAAACGAAACATCGATGATGCGAATCGCCGTCCTCTCTCATGGCGCCGGGTGGCATGTACAAGATCTGCAACGTGCGGCCCGCGCCCGCGGACATGAGGCGGAGGCGATCGACTTTCGGCTCGTGTGGGCGGACCTTCCGGGACGCACGACTTCGCTGGCCGGGTTTGATGCGGTCATCGTCCGCACCATGCCGCCGGGCTCGCTGGAGCAAGTCGTCTTTCGCATGGATTTACTACATCGGCTCGAAGCACAAGGAGTGATCGTCGTCAATCGGCCCCGGGCGCTGGAAGTCTGCGTCGATAAATATCTGACGAGCGCCCGTCTCGATGCGGCCGGGCTGCCGATCCCGGCGACGCGCGTCTGCCAGGACGCGGAGTCGGCGCTGGCGGCGCTGGACGCGCTGGGCGGCGACGTTGTCGTTAAGCCGATCTTCGGCTCCGAAGGGCGCGGCATCGTGCGCGTCAGCGACGTCGATCTCGCCTGGCGCACCTTTCGCGCCATCGAACGTTTGAACGGCGTCCTGTATCTGCAAGCGTTCGTCGCCCATCCGGGTTGGGATCTGCGCGTTTTCGTGCTGGCCGGCAAAGTCTTGGGCGCCATGCGCCGTTATGCCCGCGACGATTGGCGTACGAATGTTTCCCAGGGGGGACGTGCCGAGCGGGTTGATTTGACGGCGGCGGAACGGGAATTGGCGCTGGCGGCGGCCGCGGCGGTCGACGTCGGCGCCGCGGGCGTCGATCTGTTGCCGACGCCCTCAGGCGCCTACGTGGTCCTCGAAGTCAATGCCGTGCCCGGTTGGCGCGCGCTCGCCCCCACGACAGGTATCGACGTCGCCGCGAAACTTATCGAGTACGTCGAACGGCTCGCTAGCTCATGAGGTCAAACGCGGGTCCGTCTGATGGGCTTCGGCACGCGCCCGTCGCCAGCCGAACGCGGCGATGACGATGCCCAGGAAAATGATGACGATGCTGATGTTCTGCGATAGTGTCATGTCGAACGCGACCTTCTCCGTGTCCGTGCGCAGCATCTCGTTCAGGAAGCGATGGACGGCGTAGACGAAGAGGCACATCGTCATCACGAAGCCGTCGAAGGGCCGATAACGGTAGAGGGACGTCAAGAAGAACAGCAACAGCGCCATACTGATCGTTTCGTAGATCTGAGTCGGATGCAGACCGATGGTGCGCGGCACGAAGAGCGGCAGATCGTGCGTCTTGCCGCCCGAGCGAACCTGGAGCGCGAGATCGGTCTTGCCGCGTGGCCCCTTGGAGGCGTCAAGCGCCTGGGCGACGCTGGGGGCGTCGTGGACGCTCTGATCGTTGACCTTGACGAGCGTGTCGCCCGGCTTCAGTCCCGCCTTCTCGGCCTCGGATCCGGGCTCGACCTTGCTGATCTGATTGCCTTGCGGCGTGAGCGTGAAGCCGGCGGGGGATTGATGGCCGCGTTTGACCATTTCGCCGCGCGGGGGCGCGGACATCGGAAAGTGAATCCTGGGGCAGCCTTCGCCGGCGACGTTTCCGTAACAGCAGCCGAAGAGCAGGCAGCCGACCCGACCGATGCACAACCCCAGGGCGAGACACGGAGCGATGATGTCGAGCATCTTCCAGAAGTCAATTTGCAAGGGCCGAAGCGTATAGTAATAAACGAGTAGAAAGCCGACGCCGCCGCCGAAGAAGGAGCCGTAAAAGACGAGCCCGCCGTCCCAGAGCGCGAAGACCTGGCCCAGCGTGTGAATGTTGTCGCGGTACTGGATGACGTACGTGAGGCGGGCGCCGACGATGCCGGTGACGAAGAGCCAGATGGTGAGATCCTGAAAGACGTGCCGCGGGATGCCGTGCGGTTTGCCGAGTTTGCCGCCGAGCCAGGTGCAGGAGACGAAAGCGACGAAGAGCATGAAGCCGTAGCCATAGACGGGGACGTCGGGAAACGACTCGGAGAGCCAGCTAAAGGGGACGGTGAAGAGAACAGGATACATGAATGGCTACCCCTGCCCGGCATCAAGTCGAGGAGAACGGGACGTTCGCCAAAAGGGAAGTCTCTCCATCATCTTAGCGAACGCCGAACCCTTCGCCGCTGGCTGTGGTGCGGCAGAGGTGCGGGAAATTGTGATTCAGACGGTCCGCGGTGCAATGCGAGTCATCGACAAGCCCAGCGGGTGAGGTACTCCGAACCCCTGGGATAAACGTTTGCAACCGCGTGATCCCAGGGGTTCGGAGTACCTCACCCACTGGGCTTGCATCATTCCTGACCGCGTGCAGTCAGATTCAGATAATCCCTTCGCCGAACGAATGCTGCAGCCGCTCCGGTACGGAGACCTGATGGCTCGGCTGGCGCGCGTGGCCCGGGTGCTGGCGGTAGCCCTCCTCCGCCCGCGCCCGCGCGGCCTGCAGGTCGTCCACGATCTGTGCGTAATCGTCGCAATCTTGATCGTAATCGTCGTAGCGGCATGCGTAGCCGGGCTGCTTGGCGCGGACTTTCTCCTCCTCGTACGCCTTGATGATCGAGGACTGAATCGATTCCCGGCACCCGGAATGAATCGGATGGGCGATGTCGGCGTGCAGCTTGACCCGCCCCTCCGCGCTGCGCATCGCCCGGTCTTCGTCCAGGCGCACGCCGCACAGATTGCAGAAGCGCGCTCGCAAGTGATTCTTGCAGCCGCACTTACCGCAGCGGTCGGTCAGCTTTCGACTCGGCATGGCGACGAACGAGCCGCGCTGCCCTTCGATGATTTTGAGGTCGCGGATGACGAAGGCGTCGTCGAAGGTGACGGAACAGAACGCGAGCAGGCGTTCGTTGTTGTCTTCCATGAGTTTGATGCGGACTTCGGTGATG
>JBBQPM010000046.1:0-41081 GCA_038217425.1 Gemmatales bacterium | reverse complement strand
GAACACGGCCTGGACGTTTCAGACGCTCGATCACAACGGCATGGTTCTGAACATGGCCCAGACCTGGCACCAGTTGAGGCCTGGCGAGGTCCGCACCGACTGCGGCGGGTGCCATGCCCATAGCCAAAAACCGACGCTGTTCGAGGAGACCGCCGCCGCCAAGGCGACTTATCCGATCTTCGATCTCACGATGAAAACCTCGCTTTTGACCGCGAAAAAGCTCGATCAATCGGGCAGAAAGTGGGACGCCAAGGACCAGACGGGCCTGCGCTTCGAACCGAACGTCAAGACGGTCGAGTTCTTCCGCGATATCCAGCCGATCTTCGAGCGGAGTTGCGTCGCCTGTCATTCGCAGAAACTGGACAAGCCCGCCGCCGGCCTGGTCCTGGACGACGATCGCTGGGTGAGTGCGCAGAATCCCGCCGGGCTCGGCTTCAGCATCACCGTGCCAGGAACGTACGCTCGCCTCGCCGCCGACGCCAAGGGAGCGTATGGCATCAAACCGCTGCGCAAGAACGGTTGGCCCGACCTGTCGGCCTCCCGCTACATTCGGCTCATGCAGTCGCGGCGCAGCCTGTTGATCTGGAAAATCTATGGGCACCGGCTCGATGGCTGGAACAACGAGGATTTTCCCCACGAAGCGATCCCCGGCGATCCGACGTCGCTCCGACAGCACGGCCAGCCGATTGCCGACACGCCGAAGAATCGCGAGCTTTCGCAGGTCGCTTTCACCGGGGGTATCATGCCGCCGCCGGACGCGGTGAAGAGCGGCAAGGTCGCGGCGCTCACGGACGAGGACCGCCTGACGTTGGTTCGCTGGATCGACCTTGGCTGCCCCATCGATCTGAGCAAAGACCCAGCCCGTCCTGGTTGGTCGCTGGACGATCAGCGCCCGACGCTGACGCTCACCGATCCCCGTAGCGGAAACAACGACTCTTTGACGCGGATCCTGATCGGCATGCACGACTACGGGTCCGGCCTGGACGTGAAGAGTTTCCATGTCTCGGCTGACTTCGCAGTCAACGGCGTTGACGCCGGCAAGAACTTGGCCGACCAATTCCGCGTCAAGAGCCAGGGAGTCTGGGAGCTGGTGCTCGAAAGGCCGATCGCGAATCTGCCCCAGGGAACGTTGACGGTTTCAGTCAAGGATCGCCAGGGCAACCTCACGCGCATCGAACGGACGTTTTCGGTGAAGTAATCCGGTGAGGTACACCGAAGTTCGAGGAGAACGGCCATGATCACGATACCCGGATCACCTGCGCACTTCTGCGACCGCGTTTCACGGCGTGGGTTCTTGCAGATCGGCGGCCTCGGCGCCGCGGGATTGGCTTTGCCCGAGCTGTTCCGCGCCCGGGCACAATCGTCCGCTCCCAGCACCGGCCGGGTCAAGTCGTGCATTCTCCTCTTCATGGGCGGCGGCCCGCCGCAGATGGACACCTTCGATCTGAAACCCGACGCGCCTGCCGAAGTTCGCGGCATCTTTCCGCCCATCGCCACCAGCGTTCCGGGGACGCAGATCAGTTCACTGTTACCCAAACTTTCGCAGCAGACACACAAGTACGCCATCATCCGCAGCGTGAGCGACGAATACACCGGCGGCGCGCACGGCCAAAGCGTCTACCTCGCGCTCACGGGACACAAGAACCCCCGCGTCAGCGGCGACGACATTCGGCCCGCGCTGGACGACTATCCCAACATGGGCTCGGCCGTCGCCCGGCTGTTCGGCACGGGGCACGCCTTGCCTCCCCACGTCTGGCTGCTCGACATGCATCGCAGACAGTTCGCGGGAGAAGGCGGCGGGTTTCTCGGTCAGAGTTGCGATCCCTTCCGCATCCTTCAGGATCCGAGTCGACCGAACTTCCGCGTCCAGGCACTGACGCCGCCGCGCGAAGTTGCTCTGGAGCGGTTCGGCCAGCGGCGCGGACTTCTCGAACAGCTTCAGCGACAGGGCGATCGGATCTTGCCGCACCTCACCATGGACGCCCATCAGGAACGGGCCTTCAACATGATCCTGGCGCCGCAGACGCAGAGTGCGTTCGATTTGAATGCGGAGCCCGCCGGAGTGCGCGACCGCTACGGTCGAACCAAGTTCGGCCAGGGCGCCCTGCTGGCCCGCCGTCTCATCGAGCACGGCGTACCGCTGGTCACCGTCTACTGGAACGGCGAGGAAGTTCCCGGCGGTTGGGATCTGCACTACCGGAACGCCCAGTACCTGCCCGTCCTGGCGCCGCAACTCGACACCGGCTTCTCCGCCTTGCTCGACGACCTGTCCGCGCGCGGACTGCTCGACGAAACGCTGGTCGTCTGGATGGGGGAATTCGGCCGGGCTCCGTTGATCGAACGGGAAGGGGGCCGAGGCCACTGGGGCCGTTGCTACTCCGTGGTCCTGGCCGGCGCCGGCATCAAGCCCGGGATCGTCCATGGCCGATCCGACCGCCGCGCCGCCTATCCCATGGATAACGCGGTCAGCCCGCAAGACCTGGTCACGACCATCTACCACTGCCTCGGCATCGACCCGGACACCGAGTTGACCGATGCCTTGGGTCGGCCCCTGAAACTCTGCCAGGGGACGCCCATTCATGGCGTGCTGGCATAAACGACACGTGTCCAAGTTGCCGTCGACGCAGGGGGCGGGAATCGGGCAAGCACGAAAATTTTTTTCTGATTGTTTCCCGCCGCCTGACGATGTAGGATGACCTGCAGTCCTCGTTCCGGATTCATGCAAGTCGGAACAGGGATCTCGCCAAACTCTCCGCCAGGTTTCACATTCACGGGGGCAAGAAGCATGTTTCGACTGGATCTAGGTTCCGCCAACAAATATTGCGATGGCGTGAATCGGCGTCACTTTCTCACGCTGGGCGTCTCGGGAATGGCGAGCCTGGGTTTGCCGCAACTGCTGCGTGCGCGCGAGCAATCTGCCGCAAGCGGAGTTCCGACGCGCAAAACGTCCGTGATCTTACTTTGGCTCGACGGCGGCCCCAGTCACATCGATCTGTACGATCTCAAGCCCGACGCGCCCGCCGAGTACCGCGGCATTTGGCGGCCGATCCGCACGCGCGTCCCCGGCTTTGACATCACCGAACTCTTCCCCAAGCAGGCTCTTCTTACGGACAAATTCTCGATGGTCCGCTCGCTGCACCATGACACCGGCGATCACTTCGCCGGCGGACATCGCATGCTCACTTCGAAAGACATGGGCGTCAGCGGCGCCAACCGCGAGCAGAAGTTTCCGGGCATCGGCGCCATCGTCTCGCGCGAACTCGGACCGCGCCGACCCGGCATGCCCGCCTACGTCGGCGTGCCCAATGCCATGACGATCGGTCTCAATCCCGGGTACAACGGCGGACACATGATCGGCGCCCAGTACAACCCTTTTCAGACCGGCGGCAACCCTAACCTGGCCAACTTCGCCGTCCAGAATCTAAATCTCGCCGACGGACTTTCGCTTGACCGAATGGAGGACCGGCGCACCTTGGCCCGCCATTTCGACGACGCCCTGCGCGGTCTCGAACGGAGCGACCTGGCGCGGACCATGGATCGTCACACTCAAGAAGCCGTTGAATTCGTGACAGGACCGACGGCCCGGCAAGCGTTCAACATCCATCAAGAAGATCCGCGCCTGCGCGAGGCGTATGGCCGCAATCCGTGGGGACAAAGCACCCTCTTGGCTCGTCGCCTGGTTGAAGCCGGTTCGACGTTCGTCACCGCTCACTTCGGCGGTTGGGACAGCCACTGGAATTTGCAGTCCCGCATGCAAACCGCGCTACCCATGGTCGATAGCGCCGTGTCAGCTCTGTTTTCGGATCTCGATCAGCGCGGACTTCTGGAGACGACGCTGGTGGTTTTATGCGGCGAATTTGGACGCACGCCGCGCATGAACGACGGCGGCAACGGCGGCCCTCCCGGCAGCATGGGCACGCCCGGCCGAGATCATTGGGGCAATGCAATGTTCTGCCTTCTGGGCGGCGGCGGCATCCGCGGCGGCCAGGTCATCGGGTCCACCGATCGTCTGGGCATGCGACCGCACACCCGGTCCGTCACGCCGTCGAACATTCATGCCACCATTTACCAAGCTCTGGGCATCGACCCGCAACTTCAACTGCTCGAACCTTCGGGCCGGCCCGTCAATGTTCTCGATGATCCGAGTCCCATTAGCGAATTGTTCTAATAGCGTTCGGAAGAAATGAACGCAATCGCTGCAAAGCTTGGCGATCGGCTAAGGCGAGCGGCCGACGTGAGTCGGCCGGTATAGCATCCCATTCGAAGATCCGATCGCAACCGCTCAAGCACACGTACCGGCCGACTCACGTCGGCCGCTCGCCTAATTCGGAGTCTCCCTACCGGTATTCCGAACGCTCTTAGCGACGGACGTCAGAGGCGCACGAAAGGGACGGGCAGACACAGCCACCTTTATGGGAGTTAGTGCTTAATAAAAGGAGCTGCGTCCCTGAAGCGACGCTTACTTCTTTCCCTTCCCCTGAGCTTTCTGTTTTGCGGCGGCTTGGGCTTGGGCGCCTTTCATCTGGCCAAAGGCGGCGCCTTGAGCCCCCATTTTTTTGCCGAAGGCGCCTCCCTCGTCTCCCATCATCTTTCCAAAAGCCTGGGCCTGCGCGGCCATTTGCTGCCCGAAGGCTTGGGCGATGGCCGCCTTCGCCGGGCCCCCCTGTGCGGCTTCGAGTCGCTTGGCGAACGCCAGGGAATCAGCCTCCATCTTTTTCCCGAATGCCGCCCCCATCGTGTCCATCTTTTTGCCGAATGCCTGTCCTTGAGCGTCCATCATCTTTCCAAAGGCGTCCTTCTGGGCTTCGAGTTGCTGTTCCAAGGCTTCCTTTTGTTTTTCCTTGAGAGCTTCGAGCGCCGCCTCTTGCTTCTCTGCGAGGTCGGCCGGCTCCTGAGCTTTCGTCATCGAGAGCCACCATCCAACCAAGACCGCGAATGCAAGTACTGTCGCCTTGAGACGCATGGGACCGCCTACCTTTCTTCTTGGAAACATGATCTCCAGAACGCCTGATTGCCAGGGGCATTATCGCGGACAGCCAAAGAGTCTTCCACTCAATTCGTCTTCGTATCGGGTTGCGTCCAGATATGGCTCTCCTTGAGCGCCTGGAAGAGATTCATCATGGCGCCGAAGTGTTTGACGGCCAAGACCGCGATCGGCGCCTCCGTCATCACCTGGCTGGTAACGCTCCCCAGCAAGATCGACGCAGCCCGGCTTCGGCCGCGCGTACTCATCACGAGCAAGTCCGTGGCGTAACGTTGGGCGGCGTGCAAGATGGTGCCTGCAATGTTGTTACCTTCGAGGAAGAATGGCTGCATGTCGATGCCGTGGCAATCGATCGGAGCGATGAACTTTTCGAACGCCTTCTGTTCGTTGTTACGAATCTCGCTGTCGTGGTCGTCGTAGCGGATCACGGACGGGTCCGAAAAGACATGAGTCACGACGCAACGCGACAGCCCGGCGCCCTTGGCGATGGCGGCGGCCACGTGGACGCTGTCGGCCGAGTGATCGGAAAGATCGGAGGGCGCCATCACCTCGGAGATGGTGATCGGCGCCCCCTCGGGGACCATCCAGACGGAGCACGGGGCGACCATCGCCAGCCTGCGCGCCAAAGATCGCTGGCCGCTGCGGTCCTTGCGATGCCCCAGAAGCACCATGTCGCAGCGCTGGCTGGCAATGAAGTCGATCAGCTGATCGACGCGCACCCCGACGATCACGTGGCAGCTGAATGTCACGTCTGGACGCGGTTGACCGAACAGTTCGTCGACCGCGTTTTCACAGGAGCGCATAATCTCCCGATCTTGCTGCGGATCCCCCGCGATCTGCGCGGGGGTGCGCACGTGGAGGAAGTGATAGTGCCGGGCGAATCCCCGTTCCGCCAGGAGCCTCGCATAGCGGACGAGCGCTCGATCGGCTTCCGTTCCCGAGAGCGCGACCAGAGTACGTTGATTGCGGTTCATAAAATCTCCTTTCCCAGGGGCTTGGTTTCGGAAAATGCCGGTTTTCCAGCGTGCTCGACATTCTGGAGCTGGTCGTCTTCCGTTCGTTCCGTCGGCCGAGCAGGCCGATCGAAGAACCGATAGAGCACGGCATAAAGAATTAACGCCGACAAGACGCCGGTGAGGAAATCTGTGAGCGGCACCATGACGGCGGTATAGACCATGAGGGCGGCGTGAAACCGGCTGTGTCTCCAGACTTCCTTGATTTCAGCCGGCTTGACCATGTTGCTCGCGACCCACAAGAGAATGCCGGCGATGCAGGCCATCGGGACATAATTAAGGTACGCGGCGAGAAACACTGCCAGCATCAGCTTGAGGATGCCCTTGAAGTACCCGGCCAGGGGAGTGACCGCTCCCGCCTTGATGCTCGTCGCCGTGCGGGCCAGAGCGCCGGTGCAGGGGAAACCGTTGATCAGCGGCGTGATGACCTGCACGAGTCCCTGTCCCCACAGTTCCTTGTCCGGATTGAACGGCGTCTTGCGGTTGTCTGCCAGACGGTCCGCCATCGAGGAGCACAGCACGCTCTCCACGGCCGACACGAAGATGATGGCGAAGGCGAAGTACGCGATGTCCAGGAACACGGAGGCCTCCCACCCCGGCAGCGACGGCCCCGTGAACACGAAAAAGTTGGTCGGAATCGCACCGAAACGATCCTTAATGAGAACGATGCCGTGATCGGTGAATACGTACATCGCCAGCCCCGTCGCCACGGCCAAGGCAATGAGCGGCGCCGGAATATAGATCGAGATGCGTAAGAGACCGCGGGTCAAGGCGAATGTCAGGAGCGCCAGGCCGAGGGCATAGAAGTTCACCCGATCGATTTGCGCGATGATCTCTTTGAGTTTAGAGAACACGCCCCCCTTGATCCCGAGCGTCAAGCCCAGAGCCTCGCCGGCGTTCGACATGGCGATGACGATGGCAATACCGATCGTAAAACCGACGATGATGGAGTTGGGCACCAACTTGGCGTACTTACCCATGCCAAGTAGTCCCATGACCATCAAGATGGCTCCGGCGACGATGCTGACAAGGACGAGGAATCCGTGTGCCCCTACAAAGGTACCGCCTCCATCTGCGCCGTACTTGGCCATCAACCCGGCGATGACGGGAATGAACGCCGCCGTGGGACCGTATACCTGATACTTCGAGCCGCCGAAAGTTCGGCCGATGATACACGCCATGGCACCGGCGATGATGCCCTGTTCGGGGCGCAGGCCCATGGCGATGGCAAAGCCCATGGCCATCGGAATTGCGGTCATCGCGACGATCAGTCCCGCACTGAAGTCTCGATAAACGATTGACTTCCAGCTGTCGCGCGTCAGGTCTTCAAAGCGGTCGTCGAAGACATTGAAAAACCGCGTTAATCGTTGCCAGATCATCGGTAAACTCTCTTCCGGTCCAGGGAGGATGGGATCAATTTTAGGTTGCTCGGGCGACGTAGATCCGGTGCGAACGACGGCGCCAGGCAGCAAACGCAAACCACGTGCATTCCATGCTTCGCCCGACTCTGAGGGGCGACAGCGAGGGACTGGTTTCGCGTTATCACGAAGATAGGATTGAGGAAATCGAGAATGGCGACTTCGCTCTAACAGCGCAAGCAAATTCCGGAGCCTTGCAACTCCGAACGAACGCACAGTTGAGGACGATCTCGAACGAGTCGGTAGTGAACCGCATGGGTCGCGGCTCTGAGGCGATTGCAGTTTCGGCGGCTACGGGAAACCGGACGAAGAGCGCGCAGGGAGGGAAATAAATCCCGCTCACAACGCGGCCTGGCGCCTTCCTCTTCTTCGCTTTGTTCCATCGGGATCGGAACTGCCCAGGCGGGGGGGAGAGCGTGCATTGGCACATCGAGCAACATGCATGCGAAAATGAATCCGCTCAAACGCACGATGCGTTCGAAGGAGAATGGCAACGCCGGTTTGAAGGCCTCCAAGTGTTGCATCGTTTTGCCGGTTCCTTGGATTCGGCGACTTCAACGAAATACGAGGCGGTCATTCCCTAGTCGATTGTGAGAAATCTGCCTTTCCGCCGAACGCTAACAGTTCCGGCGGACATGTGGCTCAAGAACCTCAGATAGAAACACAAATGGTTCCGCATTTCATCCAACTACGTTATCACCCAGTCTCAAGGGCGTCAAGACATCTGACGCGGTCGAAAGAGTCTGGGGTGCGCCAATGGATTCTGGCGAGCCAGGTCGCGTAAGCGCCTGGAGCACAGCATCCCGTGCGGTTACTCCAGGCGCTTACGCGACCTGGCTCGCCGATTATGCCGGGACGAGTGCCGGAAACCATTGGCGCGCCCAGAGTCTGTGCGGTCAGCCAGAACTCTCAATCGATTTCCGGCGCCGATCCCCGGGAAGCCAGGCGCCGAGTCCGATTTGCCCGTATTTGGCTTGCCCACGCACCTGCAGCCCGTATAAGAAGTCTGAACCGTGTGCAAATGAGTCGACTCCGCCTTGGGAGAGGATCGCCATGAAGCCCCCTCGCTATCGTGCTCGTTTCTTGACGCTGCTGGCGGCGGTCGGGTTGGTGTCGCTGGCCGGTGCGTTTGGCGTGGTTCAACCGCCTCCGGACGCCATCGATGCGCCGGAGATTGCCAAGGAACTCGCGGTCGCTGCGCAGCGGTTCATCGATGCGCTCGATCCGGGGATGCAGGCGAAGTATCTTTTTCAGGACGCCGAGCGAGGCAACTTCCATTTCTTTCCCATCTCTCGGCGGGGGGTTCCGCTCAAGCAACTCAAGGAAGGGCAACGACATCTCGCCTTGGCGCTCATGAGCGCCACGCTCAGCCATGTCGGGAATCAAAAGGCTCTCACCATCATGAGCCTGGGCGACTATTTGAAGGAAGCCGACAAATCGCCCAACATCCATCGCGATTCCGACCAATACCACGTCACCGTCTTTGGCAATCCCTCGGCCCAGGGAACGTGGGGTTATCGCTTCGAAGGATTTCATCTGTCGCTCAACGTGACCGTCGTCAAGGGACGCTGGATCTCCGTGACGCCCTCGTTCATCGGCGCGATTCCGGCCACGGTCCCGGATGGGCCCCGCAAGGGGCTGCAGGTCTTGGAGCAAGAAACGGAACTGGGGCGCGGTCTCGCCAAGTCGCTCTCCGCCGAACAGCGCAAAGTCGGCTTCGGTCCGATCCCCGACTTCTTGACCGAAACGGTAGGGGGCTTCACAACAGGGAATCAACGCAAACTGACCCGCGGCAAAGCGCGCGGCGTGGCCGCGGCGGCGCTGACTGCGGAGCAGCGTGAGACCCTCATGAATCTCGTGCGCACCCACGTCGGCCGAATCCGCAAAGAGCTTGGCGATCAGGATTTGGCCCGTATCGAACGGGCAGGGACCGAGAAGATTCATTTCCTCTGGGCCGGCGGCCTCAATCCCGGCGAGCCGCACCACTATCTCATCCAGGGCCCGACGTTTCTCATCGAGTACGACAACACTCAGGACGGGGCCAATCACGTTCACTGCATCTACCGCGACTTCGACAACGACTTCGGCGACGCGATGGTGGAGCACTATCAAAAGCATCACCAGAAACCCTGACCCTCGCCGTAGCCCTGCGAAAATCGGAAGAATTGGGTCAGGAATGCGGCGAGGACTTCATCGCAGCAGCGCGGGAATCACCCTTCCCGAAGACAAGAGATAATCCCGGCCCAGTGAATCCTGCAGATGGGTGGCCGGGTCGATGCCAAGACAATGATAAAGCGTGGCCGCCAAGTCCCAGGGACTCATCGCCTGCGCCGTGGGGTACGCCGCCAGGCGATCCGACGCGCCGACGACTTGACCCTGTCCGACGCCGCCTCCGGCTAGCAGTACGGAATAACAATCGGGCCAATGATCGCGGCCCGCGTCGGCGTTGATTCGCGGCGTGCGGCCGAATTCTCCCAGGCAGTACACCAACGTCGAATCGAGCAGGCCGCGATCTCGTAGGTCGCCCAGCAACGTCGCCAGCCCTTGATCGAACGGCGGCAGCAATTCGCGCAACTTCGGATACGTTTGCTTGTGCGTGTCCCACTGGTCGGCATTCTGGCGCGCCCAGTTCAACGTCAGGAACGGAACGCCGGCCTCGATGAGTCGCCGAGCCAAGAGCAGCGTTTGCCCGAATCGGCTCCAACCGTAGCGATCGCGCAGGCCGCGCGATTCCTGATCGAGCTGGAAAGCGCGCCGCACCCGGCTGGATTGCAGCATTTCGAACGCCTGCTGAAAATGGCTATCCATTCCCTCGAGCGTCGAATCTGAGTGGCGCCGACGATTCTCCAGTCCGCGCAGCAGTTGCCGCCGATCTTCCAGACGCGGCCCCGGAAGCTCGAGCAGGGGAGTGAGCGTTTCGACCTGGAAATCGTCCTGGCTCGGATCTTCAGCAACTCGAAACGGGTTGAACTTCTGTCCGAGAAAGCCGGCGCTTTGCCCGGCGACGGGCGGACGATTTCCCTGGTGGATCTGCGGGCCCAAGGTGACCGCGGACGGCAGGCCGGTCGGAGCGCGGCGAAGGCTGCTGACCACAGACGCGTACGTGGGAAAGTCTTCGGGCCGGGCCGGAGTGTTGGTACCGGGGAGCGGATGAAGTTGCCCGGTGAGTGCCAGATAGGCTGCGGAGCCATGCTCAAAGTCTTTGTGCGTGACGGAGCGAACGAGGGTGAAAAGATGCGCGTGCCGCGCCAGCGCCGGCAGCATTTCGCTAATCTGCAAGCCAGCGACCGTGGTGGCGATGGGGCGGTACGCGCCGCGGACCTCCGCCGGGGCGTGCGGCTTCAGATCCCACAAATCCTGCTGCCCCGGTCCGCCCCACAAGAAGATCACCAGACAGCTCTTGGCCGAACCCGAGCGCCTGCCGGGCGCGGCCGCGTCGGCAGCGAGCGCCTTCGGCCAGTTCAAACCGAGAAGGCTGGAACTCCCCACTTCAAGCCAGCGTCGCCGAGTGAATTGCACGGGTGCCTCGTTGCGAAGAAATCGGATGTACGTATCTTATACCGTGTGCGGTCAAAATTGAACGGCTCATCGTAACTTCCGTCGCTCACGATCCCCCCTCGAAGGAGAGACTCTCATGAAGGCGCTTTCCATCGTTCTGGCCCTGATTTTTCCGGTCGCGCTTTGGGCGCAGGAGAAGAAACAGGCGCCGGAAATCAAGCCGTTCCCCAAAGCTCAGGTCGACAGCGTCTGGGTGCAGACCATCTGGAACGACGGCCGACACAACGGCTTTCCCGGCATTGCTCGCGTCGGCGACTTTTACTACGTCACCTTTCGCAGCGCCGAATCGCATCAGGCCAAGGAGTCGACGATCGTCGTCATCCGCGCTGCGGTCTCGGATTTGAAGAAATGGGAGAAAGTCGCCGAGTTCAAGCGCGATTATGACGCACGCGATCCGCTCGTTTTCGACAACAAGGGCAAGGTCCAGGTCGTGTTTCATTCGAAGGAAGATTTTTATTCGCAGTCGGTCGACGGCTTGAAGTGGAGCGAACCGCAGGAACTCCAGACGGAGTTCGTTCAGCCGCAGGCCGATAATCCGCTGAAGTTCACCTCGCAACGTCGCTGGCTGTTTCGCATTCGCAAAGGGCCTGACGGCGCCTTCTACAGCCTGGGCCGCTGCGGCATCAAGGAAAAAAGCGGACGGACGTTTGGCCTGATCCTGTATCGCTCGGAGGACGGCGTCCACTTCAAGGCGCTCCACAATTACGGCGAAGGCCCGACGAGCGCTTTGAACCAGGGGGGCGGCAGTGGCTGGGGCCATGAGGCCGACCTTGCCTGGACGCCGGACGGAACAATGGTGTCCGCAATTCGTAACTCCGGTCCCGGCGTCGTCGTTCTGGGCGCCCCGCCGCTGGGCCCCTGGAAAGCGTACTCGACGGGAGCCGGCAACTTCGGCGGGCCCGCCCTGCATATGACGAAGAAAGGCGGCATCCTGTTGGCCGCGCGCGATGTCCCCGACTCGAAAGACCGCGTCGGTTTTCCCGCGGTCGTTCGGCTCTGGACGGTACACGCCCAGGGAATCGAAAAGCCCTGGACCCTCCCCAGCGGCGGCGACTGTGCGTACCAGAGTTTCGCCGACGCCCCCGCCGGCGATACCGTGCTGCTGGCCTATTATTCCTCGCACGAGTACCCCCAGCTCAAGGGCGTCGGCAACAATCCTGCCAACATCTATCTCGCACATCTGAGGATTCGGCACGAAACCCCGAAGCAGTGAATCGTCCTTCGAGAAACTCCAGCGCGAGCGCCATGGGTTCGGTTGTCGTCTAGTAAGGGTAGAGTACCCCATGCACGACGAATCGGATCTATCCCTGGTGTCTCGCGCTCAGGCCGGCGACCGCACGGCGTTTGAGGAAGTCGTTCGCCGGACTTCGCGCCTGGTTTTCGCCCATCTCTATTTGGAGACGGGCGATCGACATCGAGCCGAAGATCTTCTTCAGGAGACCTGGCTGCTCGCGTATCGATCGTTGGCCCGGCTCAAGGATCCCGCGCATCTCAGGCGTTGGCTGCTGGCCATCGCCCACAACGTCCTTACCGATGACGTCCGCTATCACACGCGCAAGAAGCGCGGCGGCGGGGCGTACGTCGATGTCGATTTGCTGTTGTTAGTGCCGGCCGCGGGGCCGGGGCCGGAGGAAGCCGCGGAGCGCGCTGAAACGCGCGAACGTGTGCTCGATGTGCTGCGGGCGCTGCCGGAGGAATATCGGCTGCCGCTCACGCTGCATTATATTGCGGGCGCGGATGCGGCCGTCCTGGCGGCAGAGCTGGGTCGGACGCAGTCGGCGCTGCGTGGGGTTTTGTATCGCGGGTTGAAGCTCTTTCGCGAACGCCTGGGACCGGAATTCGCACTGGAGCATGGGAAAACGAACCGGGCGCTGGTCGAACCGAAGTGAGGAATGAGTCATGTCGGAACATCTGTGGGTGCAAGAATCGTTGCCGCTTTATTCCGCCGGGGGCCTGAACGTCGCCGACCGCGGCCGGGTCCAGCGTCACGTCGGCCAGTGTCGCGAGTGCCAGCGCACGCTTGACGAACTGGGGGAGCTGAATCGCGAGATGAGCGCCTTGTTCGCCGAGACCCGCGCCGCGTCGGAGTTAGGGGAAACTATGGTAGCGCGGCTCCGCACGACCGAAACGACGGTCAAGCCGCAGCGGCGCCCTTCCCCGAAGACATTCAAGATCCTCGCGACCTGTGTGTCGATACTCATGGTAATGGCGATCGGCGGCTTCCTGTCGGAGACGATCTTAAAATTGGATGGCGATCAGCGAAAGGAGTCGGGTGGCTTTAAGTTGGGCCCGGATCTGGCTGGCGGTACGATTCTGGTTTACGGTGACGAGAAACCTACGAAAGGGAATATAGAAGAAGACGGACGCGAGAAGGAAACTGTTCCGACGTTTCTTGCGGGCTCTATTCTCTTCCGTCAGCCATCATCGCCCAAATCGACTTTGTTCGATGGGCGTGATTCGTCCGAAGGCAAAAAAGACAAGACCGTGGCTCTCAATGAAGTCGGCGACAAGAAGTACACTTTAGACACTTTAGACGATTCTCTTCTCACCAAGGAACCCAAGGGTGAAGTAGCCTCGCCTGCGCCGCAACTGCCCGTCATCGCGACGGTAGTCCCACCGCTACCTCCGGGCTATCTGCCGAGCCCGAACCCGGGGCCGGGCGCAGGTCTGATTATGCCACCCTCGCCCCCTAGCGTTTCGCCGGTCGTGCCTGTCTTTCCGTCGCCGACGATAGTACCCGTCGTCCAGCCGACGATGCCGATGCCGCCCCAGCACAAAGAAGGGGATGACAAAAAGACCACGCATGCTTCGCTGTCGACGGCGCCGCCGAAATTTGCGCCGTTTGGCGAAGGCACGATCTACGAACGCAAGGGCGAGGGCAAAGACAAGGGCGAGGCGGCCGAGAAAGGCAACGAGGAAGAGAAAAAAACGCCCCCCGCCGAGCCCAAGGCGGAACAGCCGACCAGTCAGCAGGAAACCAAGCCCAAGCCTGCCGATGCCCCCGCGACGGACGTCCCGGTCCAGGTGCAGCGGCGCATCATTCGTACGGGAACCATCGAGTTCGAAGTCGAATCGTTCGACGTCGGCGTCGCCACGCTGACCAAGCTCATCATCGAGACCAAGGGCGCCTTCATCAACACCGTCAACAGCGAGAAACGCCCCAACGGCAAGGTCGCCGGCTCGGTCGTCGTGCGCATGCCCCCCGAGCAACTCGACGAGTTCGTCCTCAAACTGCGCCGCGATCTGGGCAAGTTCGGCGAACTCAAAGTCCAGCAGATCGGCAGTCAGGACGTCACCAAGCAGTACACCGATCTCGAAAGCCAGCTCAAGGCATCTCGCACCATGGAAGAACGGCTCATCCAGATCATCAAGGAGGGCAAAGGGGTCATCAAGGATCTCCTCCTGGCCGAGAAGGAGCTGGGCATCTGGCGCACGAAGATCGAAGAGATCGAAGGGACGCTCCGTTACTACGCCAACCAGGCCGCGCTGAGCACGATCACCATCCAGATGGTCGAGAAGGAGCTGCGTCAGGCGATCGATCTTCTGGAGACGGAACGCGTGAGCGCCGGTATCGAGGTCGAGGAGGTCGAGAAGGCGTACAAGTTGGCGATCGATGCCGTCACGGAGCTGAAGGGGCGCATCTCCAAGTCCGAGTTGAAACAGCATGCGGGGGGACAGTTCAACGCCGTCATCCACTTCGAAATCGCCCCGGACCAGTCGGGCCCGATGCGCGACCGGCTCAAGCAGCTCGGCGCCATGGCGCGGCTGGAAGTCGATCGCGGGCGGACCAGCCAGGGCGGCCCGCCGGCGCGCGACACCAAGGTGAAGCGCGGCGATTCGCAGTTCTTCGTCAGCATCTACAACCTCGCCAACGTCGCCGCCCGCGAGACGGTGCAGATCCGCGTGGCCGTCAACGACGTGCCGAAAGCCTACAAGCTCATTCGCGCTCAGATCGACAAGTCGAAAGCCCGCATTCGCGACGCCCAGGTCAACGAACAGGACCGCGAGAACGTCTCCGCCAAGATCGACGTCGATGTCAATCGGCCCGAAGACCTCACGGTACTTGAAACCATCACCGGCGCCGGCGAGGTCCTCTTCCGTCAACTCCAGCGCCGCGCGGACGACGCCAACGTCACCGACGCCAAGGTGCGCATCGACTTGCAGCTCGTCAACGCCGCCAACATTCCCGCCCGCGAAACCGTGACGATGCGGATTGCGGTCCCGGACGTCGCCAAGGCGTTCGCGGAGCTGCGCGACAGGTTGGCCAAGGCGAAGGCGCGGTTCATCAACTCGCAGATGCAGGAGCAGGACCGCCTCAACGTCACCGGGCAGATCGATCTCGACGTCCCTCGGCCCGACGACGCGGCAATGCTGCAACTCCTCATCGACTCCGGCGAGGTCCTGTCGCGGAACGTCGTGCGCCGAACCGAGGTCGCCAACGTCACCGACACCAAGGTTCAATTCAACATCGCCCTCGTCAGCTCGGCCAACATCGCCGCCCGCGAACTCGTCACGCTTCGCGTCGCGGTCACGGATGTGCCCAAGGCGTTCCAGCAGCTGCGCGACGAGATCAGCAAGTCCAAGGCCAAAGCTCGCATCGTGGCGCAGGTGCAGGAGCAAGATCGGCAGAACGTCTTCGCCAGCATCGATTTCGACGTGCTCAGGCCCGAACATACCGACTTGATCCAGAAGCTCGGCTCGGCCGGCGAGGTCATTACCCGCCATGTCCAGCGCCAGGCCGACAACCCCAACCTCACCGATACCAAGGTCTTCATCCGCCTCGAACTGTGGAACGTGGACAAGGTGCCGGCCCGCGACAGCGTCGACCTTCAAGTGGCGGCCGTCGACGTCCCCAAGGTCTTTCAGGAACTGCGCGATCAGATCGTCAAAGCCAAGGCGAAGATTCACACCGACAAGCTCAACGAGAACGATCGCCGAAACGTGCATGCGATTCTGGAGTTCGACGTGCAGAAGCCCGCGAACGAACAGATTCTCAAGATGCTGACGGAAGCGGGCGAAGTCATGACCAGGCAGGCCCAGCGCCGTGCCGATAACGAGTCGGCGCTCGATTCCAAGGTGGCATTCCGGCTGCATCTGGTCAACGCGCTGACGATTCCCGCTCGGGAACGCGTGCTACTGCAGGTCGCCGTCGCCGACGTGAGCAAGGCGTATGCGCAAATCCGCACGGAGTTGAGCAAATCCAAGACGTACGTCGATCAGTCGTCGATCAACGAGACGGATCGGCAGAACACCCGCGCTCACCTCGAGTTCGCCGCCCGCAAGCCCGAAGACGCCCGACTGCTGAGCGTGCTGAACGATCTGGGCGAAGTCCTGACCCGTAAGGAAGAGCCCAATGCCAGTGGCGAGAACTCGACCGACGCCAACGTCGCCTTCCTGGTCGATCTGGTCAGTGCCGCCGGCATCAAGCCGCGCGAAACCGTCACCGTCAAGCTCGAGACCGAAAACGTGATCGAGAAGCTGGAGCAGATCAACGCCCAGGTACTGACCACCCAGGGACGCGTGTCGAACCCGAAGGTGCATCACACGGAGAACGGCGTGATCGTGGCTGTGGTCACCTACGACGTCCCGCTCAGTGCGCTGCAGGCGATCCGGGGCAAAATTCAGGCATCGGGAAAGATACTCGAGCAGAACGCGACGCAGGATCCGACGGCCCCCGACGGCAAGCTCGCACTGGCACGCATTCAACTCACGATGGCGACGAGCAGTCCGATTGTCGGCAGAGACCAGGGCTTCCGATCGGGTTTCAGCTCCGGCCTGAGCATGAGCGTCCGCGGCCTGGCGGTCAGCCTACAGTTTCTCGTCGTCGGCTTGCTTTTTGTGGTGCCCTGGATGGCGCTGCTCTACATCGGCTATTGGTTCGTCCGCCGTATGTGGCCGAGCGGCAAAGAGATCCCCGCGACGCCGACGGCGCCAACCTCTGCGGCGGGGGAGTAGACGGTAGGCGAAGTTCCTGAGCCCATGAAGAGTTCCTTGAATTGTCTTGCACGGGACGCTGGCGCCGGTAGACTGCAATGACCCGCCAACATCGCCCCTCACGACGAGGAACTCATGCTCATCTCACGAATCGCCTGCGCGCTGCTGTTCACTGCCGCGAGCCTGTCGGCTCAAACGAAGTATGCATCGCATGCGCCGATGCGGCCCCTTCCCGTCGCCACCCAACGGCCGCTCGCCAAGGGCCCGACGTTTTTCGTCGACGCGGCCAAGGGGAACGACGCCTGGGACGGCACGAAAGAAAAGCCCTGGAAGACCGTGCAGTACGGCGCCAACCGCCTCAAGCCGGGACAGACGTTGTACCTGCGCGGCGGCACTTACTACGAGAAAGTCCGCCTGACGAAATCCGGAACCGCGGAGGCGCCGATCGCCATTGTCTCCTACCCCGGCGAGTTGGCGGTCATCGACGGCGGTTTGCGTGAGTTTTACGAAACGCCCGAAACGAGCTGGGAGCCGAGCGCCGACGGAGCCGAGGGAGAATACGTCTCGACGCGGTCATACGTGGGCGTCGACGACCGCAAGATTCCGCAGCAGTTTCTGCCGGCCGCGTGGGAGCCATTGTGGGGCATTGAAGACGAACGGCCGCTCGCCCTGGGCAATTTCGGCGACTCGATGGTGCCGTTGCACGGCTACCGCAACCTCGCCGACCTGCGGTCCAACAGCGAGTACCGTCCCGAAGACAAAAAGAAGGGGGGCGTCTACTGCGGGCCGGGCCTGTGGTTCAACCGCGAAACGGGCCGCATTCACATTCGCCTGGCCCATTCGCAGCTGCCGGGCCTGGGAGACAAGGCGTATCGCGGCGAGACCGATCCGCGCAAGCTGCGTCTCGTCGTCGCCGCCGGGTTCGGCGACGCCGTCTTGCGCATCAACGGCGTCAAACACGTCCGCGTCGAAGGCATCGTCTTTCGCGGCGCCACCGGCAGTGCCATGATCGAGATCTACGGTTCCGAACACATTCACCTCGACCACCTCACCGTCTTCGGCGGCTTCCCTTGCCTGCTCGTCAACGCTTCGAAGGAGATCCGCGTTACGAACTGCGCCTTCCGCGGTCTTGCTGCCCCGTGGTCGGGCCGGGCGCATATGAAGTACTACGGCACCGCATCGTACCAGATCGTCTTCCAGAACAACCAGCCCGGCAACGAGAACATCGAGATCGCCTACAGCGAATTCACCGACGACCACGATTTCGCCTTCTTCCGCTTCGTGAAGAACCTGCAGTTCCATCACAACTTCATCGACAACTTCAACGACGATGGCATCGAGTGCGGCCCCAAATTGCGCGGGCACACGATCTACATCTACCAGAACCGCATCGGCCGATGCCTCAGCGTCTTCACCCAGCACGAGATGGACAAGGACGAAGCCCCGAGCGAACACGCCCCGAAATCGGGCGTCTACGTCTTCCGCAACATCATCGACCAGCGCGGCGGCGTCTACTACCAACTCCCCGGCAAGGCCGACGACACCGGCGACTTCCTCCGTCACGAAGGGCACATGCTCGGCGATCACGGCAGCCCGATCTATCCCGTCATGCGCTTCTACCAGAATACGATGGTGCGTAGCGTCCCCGTCTTCCGCGACGCGTTCCTGTTCGGCATGGCCGGCGCCCTGCGCAACACCGAGCGCGATTTCTTCAACAACATCCTCGTGCAGAGCGAGAAAGTGCCCGGAACCGTGCTGAATCTCAAGGAAACGGGTCAACTCCGCGAGGGGGGCAACCTGCTCTGGGGCATAAAGGATGGCCCGAACGTGAAGGGCGACCCGTTCGCCAAGTTCCGCGCGAGTCCGCTCTACGCGGCCAGTCGCAAGGTATACGAAGCCGGGTGGACGACGCACGACCGCGTGGCCGACCCGAAGTTCGTCAACTTCCCGCACGACCTGCGCTTGCAAGCGGACAGCCCCGCGCTCAAGTCAGGCCAACCGATCCCCGCCGACTGGCCCGATCCGTTTCCGAGCGCCAGCGCGCCGGACATCGGCGCCATTCCGCGCTCCACCGAGCCATGGACGGTCGGCGTCGACGGACGCATGTCGATCCTTGGAGGATCGGAAAAGGGGAAATAAGCGTGGCTCTCATTCAGGCTGGGTACTTTTACGAGAGTGGTCGCCGATCGAGCTTTACGATTCGTATGTCGCCTTCACGCGTTTCGAGACGCTTAAAAACGAAAACCAAACCCCAAAAAAGATCATGCTGCGAATTGCATCAGACGTAACTTGTTTCATCATCGCCGCGTTCGCTTCCTTTGGTAGACCGGCGGTGAAAGGCAAAAATGACGCCAAGGCTTGGTAGGCAAGGAACGTCAAAAGGTAAGTTTTGGCCGTGCGGACTGCTCCCGGTCGAACGTTCCACAGGCCAGTCCCGGCATATATGCTGAAAGCCATGAGGAGCACGCTGAGAACAGAGTCGATGATCATCAAGTTGCGCAAGCCCGGGAATTCAACCATTATGGGTAAGGCTTGTTTGATGCCAGTCGCGAGGGTCACGACGGTCGCGATTGGGCTGAGGATGGTCAACACAATGCAAAAGAACAACAACCAGCCGGCAACGCCGCGGTTTTCGTCGGGCAGCCGAATGTTAGGAGTCCATTCCGAGTCGTATTCACCCGCCGCTGTTGGCGAGTTCGGATCACCGTAGCGAAAGTCTCCTTGAGCCCCAGGTTGCCGATGCTGATTGGGATCGCCTGGCGGCAACTCGGCAAAACGATCGTCGGTATTGCTCCGTTTCGGGGGAAGTTCAAAAGAATCCATCGACTTATCCTCTTATAAAAGCTTTTTCGCGACCGAACATTTTCCTGTAGGGGAAGTGTACAGCAGCAGCTACTCGGCCGGCAAACGGAATTTGGAAGGGAGTGAACACATTTGGGACCGAGATGCTTGTGGGCACGGCCTCTTTCCGAGAATTATTCGACTTTGCAGAATTCTGCGACAATTTCGGATTTTCATGTCCGATTGGCGGCCGAGGCGACGTTGAGTGATTGTACGAGTGGCAACGACCGCTCAACAAGAACTCAAAACCCCACACCCCTCGAAGGAGTCTGCCATGAAGAAGTTTGCCATCGTCGCGTCGCTGTTGGTCGCCCTGGTCGCCGGAGCCGCTCAAGCCGGCAGCACCACCGGAGCCGGCGTCTACCGGGAAATCGCTCCCGCCTACGGAACCAAGACCATCGTGGAACGATACTTCGGCGGCGAGACGGCGGTCCTCCAGTTCATCGGCGACGGCGACACTGATCTGGATATCTTCGTCTACGATCACCTGGGCAACCTCATCGTCAGCGGCGTCGGCCTCACCGACCGCGAAATGGTCGCCTTCCGTCCCCACTACACCAGCAACTTCACCATCGTCATCCAGAACCGAGGCAGCATCTTTAACCGCTTCACGCTTCGGACAAACTAAAGAAGACCGCCGAGAAAGCGTACCGGCGATGCGGGGGAATCGATCTCCTTCATCGCCGGTTCGTCGTTAAAGACCGTGCTGGAGTTGAGTGAAGTGGAACCTAATGTCGTTGCAAGGGTTCCCAAGGGATAGTCATCCCTGGGCTTTCGTGCGAACCTATTTCAACCGATGAATCAACTCCCACGCCTCGGGCGCGGTGCGGATCGTCCCCTCGAGTTGGCCTTCGCGCAGTGCGTCAAGCATCGCCTTGAACCTCGGCCCCGGCTTGAAACCTGCGCGGATCAAGTCGTGCCCGGTCAAGAGCGGCAACGGGTCGAGATCCGCGGACGTCCACACGCTCAAGAGCCCACGACAATGCTCGACGTGCTCCACGTCTCGGCCGCCGGCCATCGCGTCGGCGCGGTGCAATTCCAGAAGTTCGTCGACGCCGGGATGGGCCAGGATCGTCTTGAGCTGGCTCAGCCGCATCGTCTTGGCGTGCGCGAGAATCTGATGGTTCACGACGAGCCACACGACGCGCTCGCGCTCGGCGTTGGAGAGTTTCCAGCGCAACGCAACCTGCTCGGCGCTTTCGACGCCGACGCTGTGCAGCAAGACCGCGAGCGCCAGGGGGAACGTCGGCTCCTGCAATTGATCGAGCACTGCCAAGGCGAGCGTCCGCAAATCGCCGAGGTGCAGTGCCTCCGGCAAGATCGCGATGAGCAGACCCAGGTCCCGTAGCAGACGCATGCCCGCCGCGCGACTGGAGTGCATGAGGATCTTGCGCATTTCGTCGGCGATCCGCTCGGCGCTGACGACGCGAATGTCGGCCGCCCGCAAGCGAATCGCGTCCATGCTGCCGGCGTCGATCGTCAGGCCAAAACGCGTCGCCAGGCGCACCGCGCGCAACATTCGCAGCTTGTCTTCCTCGATGCGCCGCTGGGGATCGCCGATCGCGCGCAGCACCTTCGCCTCGAGATCGGCTCGGCCGCCGACGTAGTCGAAGTGTTCATTGCGGACGGGATCGAAGAACATGCCGTTGATCGTGAAATCTCGGCGCAAGGCATCTTCCCTGGGGGACGCGAAGACGACGCCGTCAGGCCGTCGGCCATCGGAATACGCGCCGTCGGTGCGAAACGTGGCCACCTCGATGGTCAGCCAGCCAGCATCCGTCTTGGGCCCCAACACCTGGATCACGCCGAACGCGGCGCCGATGGGCACGGTCTTGCGAAAGACGCGCTGCACTTGTTCGGGCGTGGCGTCGGTGGCGACGTCGTAATCTTTGGGGACGAGGCCGAGCATTTCGTCGCGCACGCACCCGCCGGCCCAGAGAGCCTGGAAGCCCGCTTCCTGAAGCTGCTCGGTCACGGCGATGGCGAACTCGCGTGGCGTCATGGCACTCGGAACTTGGCGAGAAAGTCTTCGTTCGTCGGAAACTGTCCCATGCGGTTGATGAGGAGTTCCATCGCCGTCTCGGGCTTCATGCCGGAGAGATAGCGTCTCAGAAGATTCACCTGCGCGAGTGTTTCGGGCTTCAAGATGCGTTCTTCCTTCCGCGTGCCCGATTGCTGCAAGTCGATGGCGGGGAAGATGCGCTTGTCGGAGAGCTTGCGATCGAGGACGACCTCCATGTTGCCGGTGCCTTTGAACTCCTGGAAGATGACCTCGTCCATGCGCGACCCGGTCTCGATGAGGGCGGTACCGAGCACGGTGAGGGAGCCCCCTTCTTCGAAGACGCGGGCGGCGCCGAATAACTTCTTGGGAAGTTCCAGGGCGCGGACGTCGACGCCGCCGGACATGGTTCGGCCGCCGCTGCTGACGTTCTTGTTGTACGCACGGGCCAGGCGCGTGAGGCTATCGAGCAGCACGAAGACGCTACGGCCCTGCTCGGTGAGACGGCGGGCACGTTCGAGCGCGAGTTCGGCGACGCGGATGTGGGCGCCGGCGTCCTTGTCGGAACTGCTGGCCAGGACTTCGCCCTGCACCAGGCGGCGCATCTCGGTCACCTCCTCGGGACGTTCGTCCACGAGGAGCATGATGAGGTACATTTCGGGATGATTCTTGGCCACCGCCTGGGCGATGTGCTGCAGGAGAATCGTCTTACCCGTGCGCGGCGGCGCGACGATCAGGCCCCGCTGGCCCTTACCGATCGGCGTGAGGAGATCCATGACGCGCATGGTCATCGGCTCGGCGCCCGTCTCGAGCTGGATGCGTTCGTGCGGATCGATCGGCGTCAACTCTTCGAAGCGGCGCTGCTTGAGGAGCTTCGGTTCCTGGCCTTCGATCAGCTGGACTTGATGGAGCCGGGTGCCCCCTTTTTGGACTTGGACGAGCGGGCCGGAGACGAGTTGGCCGGGCCGAAGTTTGAACTGCGCGACCATGGGCGCCGGGACGTAGGGGTCGGACACCTGGGGGACGTAGTTTTTGTTGGGCATTCTGAGGAAGCCGTATCCCTTGGGATGCAGTTCCAGAACGCCGCCTTGATGCGAGGTCACAACCGAGGGCATGTCACGTCCCTTCGTAGGCGTGGTGAGGAAGACAGGTAGTATGATGGGCATTCATGGCGCTGCACGCGGTGCATCGTCGTTACGGGAAAGCGGCCAAGTCAAGGGTGCGCCCGCATCACGGGTCGCGGAGCCAACAGGGGCTCGGAAAGAGGGGCTTCGCAGCGCGCTTGCTCAAGGGGAAAGCCTAAAGCCTTCCTCAGCATTGTCGTGAAGAGATGGCGAAATGTCAATCGCGGTTCGAAAATCGGACGAATTCGCACGCACAAGTTTCAATCGGCAAGAACCACGAACGTGGCGGCCCCTCCATATACTGACGATTGAACCCATCATCCATGGAGGCCCCCATGCGCTCCCTGCTCGCCTTCGCCCTGTTCCTCGGCATCGCTCCTATTCTCCCGGCTCAGGACTTCGTCCTCAAGGACGGTCAAAAAGTCCTCTTCCTCGGCGACAGCAATACCTATGCCGGGGGATTCGTCGCCTACCTCGACGTCTACCTGACGACGCAGTTCCCCAAATGGAACGTCGAACTCATCAACCTCGGTCTGCCAAGCGAAACTTGCACCGGCCTCACCGAGACGGACCACCCGTTTCCCCGGCCCGACATCCACGAACGCGCCGAGCGCACCCTCACCCAGATCAAACCCGACGTCGTCTTCGTCTGCTACGGCATGAACGACGGCATCTACCATCCGTGGTCCGGGGAGCGCTTCAAGAAATATCAGGAGGGCATTCAGTCGTTGATCGCCAAGATTGAGAAAGCCAAGGCGCTGCCGATCTTGATGACGCCGGCACCGTTCGATCCGAAGCTCGTGAAGGACACGCAGCCCGCAGACGCCAAGGACTTCAGTTATCGCAAGCCGTACGCCCAGTACGACGACGTCCTCGCAAAGTATTCCGAGTGGCTCCTCACTCTACGGGGCGAGAAGCGAATCGTCGTCGATGCCCGTACGCCGATTCTGACCTTCATTAAGGAGATGCGGAAGACGATGCCCGACCACGTGGTCTCCAAGGACGGCATCCATCCCAGCGCTGAGGGCCACGCGCTCATCGCGCATGCGATTCTGAAGGAGCTTCGCGCCCCGAAAACCTCGGCCGAAATTGTGCTCGACGGTGCCACGAAAGTTCAACTCCCGAGTCGAATGCCCTGGGACGAAAAATGGCTTCCGCTCCTTATCGATGTTCTTGGCGATTGGGCCTTCAAGCCGATCCTCAAGGTGAAGAACCTGCCCTCGGGTACGTACGCCGTATCCATGAGCAAAGTCGTCGGGAAGTACACCCATGAGGAGCTAGCCGCCGGGATTACCTTGGAACCCACCCGTGACTCGTGGGTCAACACTGCAAGCAAAGATCTCTTGTATGCCGCTCAGAAAAATCAAGAGATGACGCGCGATCATTGGCTAAAGACGGTGGCCCACACTCGTCCTGGCGTGAGGTATGAAGAATACTCGGCCTTCAAAATACGGGCTCGGCGTCGCGTAGTACAAGACGGCATCAAGGACATGCAAATTACAATTTACGTCAACCCTGCCAAGTAACCCCGAGGCCCCCCATGCGAACTTTCCTAATCCTTCTCCTGCTCCCCGCCACTCTCGTCGCCCAGGAAGGCGCTCCCGCTCTCAAGCATTACTACCCCGTCCCCGAGGCCGCTCACAAGTCCGTCGAGGCCGACGTCTGCGTCTACGGCGGCACCCCCGGCGGCGTCATGATGGCCGTCCAGGCATCCCGCATGGGCAAGAAAGCCGTCCTCGTCGTCTTCCGCAAACATGTCGGCGGCATGACCTCCGGCGGACTCTCGGCCGTCGATCTCGGCCGCGGCGATTCCATCGCTGGCATCGCCCAGGAATTTCTCACCCGCGTCGGCAAACAACGCGGCTTCAAACCGAGCGACGCCGAGAAGACCTTCCTCGCCTTCCTCAAGGAAGCCAATGTCCCCATCTACTTCGAGCATCGCCTCAAGGACGTCAAGAAGGTCGGCAACCGCATCGAGTCGATCACCACCGAAAACGGCGTCACCTTCACCGCCAAGATCTTCGCCGACGCCAGCTACGAAGGCGACCTCTTCGCCAAGGCGGGCGTCTCCTTCCACGTGGGCCGAGAGGCGAATTCCGTCTACGATGAAACCCTGAACGGCGTGCAGTTCCGCAACGAACACAACTTCGTCATTCCCACCGACCCCTACAAGATCCCCGGCGACCCCAAGAGCGGCCTCCTCTGGGGCATCTCGGGCGAGAACCCGGGCAAGACCGGCGAGGGCGACAAGAAGCTGCAAGCTTACAATTTCCGCATGTTCTTCTCGAACGCCCCGGATCGCCTGGCGTTCCCCAAGCCGAAAAACTACGACCGCACGAAATACGAACTGCTGCTCCGCTATCTCAAGCTGAATCCGCCGATCCCGCTGCAACTGCACGTCGGCGATTCGAACAATCAAGGCGGCTTCTCGACCGATCACATCGGCGCCAACTATGCCTGGCCCGAGGGCGATTACGCCACCCGCGAGAAAATCTTTCAGGACCACGTCAACTACCAGCAAGGCCTGATGTGGTTCTGGACCAACGACCCCGAAGTGCCGCCGCAGTACCAAAAACGCGTGCGCGAATGGGGGCTGACCAAGGGCGAGTTCCCCGAAACTGAAGGTTGGCCGCACGAGATCTACGTCCGCGAAGGCCGGCGCCTCGTCTCCGATTACGTGATGACGGAGCAGAACTGCCGCAGCCAGCGCGTGGCCGAGGATTCGGTCGGCCTGGCAAGCTACAACATGGATTCGCACAACTGCCAGCGCGTCGTGATCGACGGCAAAGTTCGCAACGAAGGCGACGTGCAGATTGGCTGCCCGAAGCCGTACCCGGTGAGTTACCGCAGCATCGTGCCGAAGGAGAGCGAATGCGCCAACCTCTTCGTGCCGGTATCGCTCTCGTCGTCGCACATCGCGTACGGTTCGATCCGCATGGAGCCGGTCTTCATGATCCTGGGCCAGGCGTCGGGCACGGCCGCATCGATGGCGATCGACATGAACGTGAGCGTGCAGAAGGTGCCGTACGCCAAGCTCAAGGAGAAGTTGCTGGCCGACAAGCAGATGCTGGAATGGAAGGGCCCCGTCAGCGGCACGGGCAACGTCAAACTCATCGACCCGAAGAAGGTGGACGGCATCGTGGTCGACAACCCGCAGGCCAAGCTCGTGGGCGAATGGGCCAGCAGCGGCGTCAACGGCCCCATCGTCGGCACGGACTACTTACACGACGGCAACATGGGGCAGGGCAAAAAGAGCGCGACGTTCACGCCGAACTTCCCCGCGGCGGGCACGTACGAGGTCTACATGATTTGGCCGCCGAACGCGAACCGGGCGACGAACGTGCCGGTAGAGATCGTGCATGCCGATGGCGTGTCGAGGCTGACGGTTAACCAGAAGCAGGGCGGCGACTGGAAGAAGGTCTTCACCGGCAGTTTCACGGCAGGAACCGCGGGCAGCGTAACGATCCGCACGGAGGGGGCCAACGGCTTCGTGATCGCGGACGCGGTGCGGTTTGTGGCGGTAAAAAGGTAGCTTGTCTTACCAGCCACTGTGTCACGGAGCTCGGCTTGCCAATTGGCAATCGACTGGGTAGCCTCAGAATGGGTGCGATTTTCCGGAGGCGAACATGGAGTTCGAATGGAACAATACCAAAGCCGAATCGAATCTCCGTAAGCACGGGGTGACCTTCGACGAAGCGGCAACGACTTTTGCAGATTCGCTCGCGGCAATCTTCCCGGATCCCGACCACTCGATCGACGAAGTTCGCGAAATACTGATCGGGCATTCGGAACGAAATCGGCTGTTAGTCATCAGTTTCACTGAGCGGGGCGACAAACTTCGGATCATCAGCGCCCGCGTCGCGAGCGCCGGGGAACGTCGAAAACACGAAGAGAATCCGATGGGAGGCTACGGCGATGGCGGATGAACTGCGGGACGAGTATCAGTTCGACTACAGTAAGGCGAAGCCCAATCGGTTCGCGGCTGCCCTGAAGAAGGGGGGGCGACTCGTGGTTCTCGACCCCGAGGTGGCGGCCGCCTTTTCCGGGTCGGAGCCCGTCAATGCCGTGCTTCGAGCGTTGCTGCACACGATGCCGTCAACGCCCACGCCTCCGGCTGAAGTGCCTCGATAGGACGAGGACGCAGCAAGCTGCGTCCGGATTGAGTCTGCCGAACACGACGTGCCGGTGGAGATCGTGCACGCGGAGGGGGAGCGCGAAGATGACGGTGAACCAGAAGCAGGGCGGCGACTGGAAAAAGATCTTTACCGGCAGTTTCACGGCAGGGACCGCGGGCAGCGTAACGATCCGCACGGAGGGGGCCAACGGTTTCGTGATCGCGGATGCGGTGCGGTTTGTGGCGGTGAAGAAGTAACGAATTAAATTTCGGCATATTATTTGACATCGGGACCTTAACCGGATAGGCTACCTATCCAACTGTAAGGTACAATCATCGGCCTAATCCAATCCATCAGGGCCGTGCCCTGACAACACTCTTCGAAGGGATGCTGGATTTATGCGTACATGGGATCAGGTGACGGTAGTACGACTCAGTATTGTATCCTTTTTGATGATGCTGGTTGCCTCGCAAGGTTATGCAAAAGGGAATAATTCTGCGACGACCACGATTACACTTCCTGGCGGCTTTACGGTCTCGACCGAGAGCGCCATCGTCGGGGCCCTGGCAATCGTCGCACTTATTGTCGTTGGTCTTGCCTATATTCTGCGAGGAAAGCTTGGGGACAGTGTAACCACCATCATTCAGAATAGCCCAAACGCCACAGCTCATGACATTCATGTAAAGAACACACACACACACACGCTATAGCGCCTTCAGGCATCGTACCAACCCAAAAAAATGCTTCTGCTGTCGAACACTCTAAAGAAAAAATCGCGGAAATCGCGCCAACAACAACCGCGGAAGTCCCGAAAAACTCGCCTGCTCCGATTGAACAATCAACAGAAATCATCCAAATACAAGAGAAGATTTATCTCAATCAATGATCTGCGGCTCCCACTTTATTCCTAATTCTCTGAGCGAATAACGCTCAGAGTTATTGGCGCACGCCTAGAACTTGAGAGCTCGAAAATGCCAGACATAGCTCCTATTCGAAGAATTGAGCCGAGCGAGCTTGCAGCTGAAACCAATCTTTTTACCGGCTATCTGAATCAGATCGGGTTGCCGACGGACAACGTTATCGCGACTACAATTGAACGTAATATCGTCGCCTCCAATCTTCCCACCTTTCTCAGCACATTGACGATCGAAGAAAAACGGGATGCTAGGTATCTGTCAAAGTTCGTAGGAGCAACGGCAATCGGCCTCTTCGATGCTGCACTCAACTATCTTTGGAACGAAGTGGTTCTAAACTTGCGACGAAAGGCGGTCGTTTACGGCCTCGATTTGTTCTTTGACTCTGCAGTGGGTGGCAAGAATCGCGAGATGTATAAGGATGAGGGAGATTTTGATGGCTTGAAGGATTGCGTTCTTCTCGATACCTGTAGGAAGCTCGAATTGGTTTCCGATGTTGTCTACAGAAAGCTAGATCATATTTTGACAATGCGCAATGAGGTTGCGGCGTCGCATCCGAATGTCGAGAGCATTGGTGGCTTCGAATTGCTTGGCTGGTTGCAGGCCTGCGTAAAGGATGTTCTGCAAGACAGGCCATCTGACTCTGCCATTCGCATCAAATCGATAGTCAACAATCTACGATGCGCCGCGGGCGTAATTGATGACGAAACCGCCTCGCGTTTTCGAGCCGAGTTGAAAAATCTTTCGTTGCCTCACGTTCACAATCTTTTGATTACATTCTTCGGAATATATGTGGGCCGTGACACAGATCACGTTCAACGAAAAAACATTTCGTTACTTTTGCCGGGAATCTGGAAGCATTCGGAAGAGCGAATCAAGTATCGCATTGGCACAATGATTGACGGCTACCGAACAAATCTCGAAGAAGATAAGTTACGGAAAGGTGTCGAACTCCTTGAAATTGTCGATGGCAAACAGTTCGAATCGCTGCCAGCAAGGCTTGTCTCGTTAGAAAACCTAAGCACGCAATTGAGACACATGCATAGTGGATACGATAACTTCTACAATGAACCTCCCGTAATGCGAGAGATTTTGTCATATTGCAAGAGATCCACAGACATTCCAGGCTCGGTATTGCCAAGCTTGGTAACCACTGTCTTCATGTGCCGCATTGGCCGAGGGCTATCGTATCACGAGGGCGTAAGCCCCGCAGGTCGCCCTATGTATGATCAGTTTCTGGGATTGCTGAGCGACGAAGGCGTCGAGCAATGCATTATTTCAATGTTCGCCCCCGAAATAAATGTGAAACTTGAGAACTCGATTTGTCAGCAACATCTTGTCGAAGTTCTTGGGATCTTGAAGAGAATCACTATTTCAGACCGACTGAAGCAAGTATTGGATTTTCTGCTAAGTGCGCCAGACAAAGCGTATCGGGCGCGCAGCTTCACAAAGTTCCAGGAACTCACGTCGACATTCATTCATGGTGATATACGCAATTAGATAAAAGGGGGGTGTAGCTGGGCGCCGCTCTCTTCCATACGGGCCTATCTTAACCTCGATAGCGTTCAGGCAACCGATAGAATGCATTCAATGGAATTCTTTCTAAGGCGGCAAAAAATAGGGATCAAGAGGACGCGGACCTTTTCGCAGCTCAGATGGGAAAAAGGGGAAGCGGACGGGACGCGGACCTTTTCGCGGCTCAGCGTCCATCGATTCCTGGTCCTTTTTCGCGCAGCGGCTTAGGCCCGGTGTTTACGCCGAGTTCCGCAAAAGCTGAAAAGAGGACGCGGAACTGTTCGTCGCTCAGGCACTTCGGACCAATAAGTAAGTTTGGCTATCGTGGCGATCGAAGGAGCAGCCATGAGAGACGACGGCATCGCCAAAGTTCTCGCACTGAAAGCCTATCTCGTGGTGAAGCAAGCAACCCCGCATGAGCATGGCGACCTCAAAGCCAAGGCGGAACGGGCCGTTCGTTCCATGGAGAGGCAAAGCTCCGTCGATGCGGTGCGGCGCCGGGTGTTCTACAATCTCGTGCTTGCCGAACTTCAGCGCGATGCCGACCCGATTCCCTTTCGTGCCGCGGCGGTCGATGACGGCGAGCGGCTGACCGAACTGGGCTATGCGAACCCCGCCCCCATCTACATGAAGATCGTGGAAGCAACGACCGAAAGGCTCACCACCGCCCACTTCGGCGATTTCAAGTCGTCGCCCACATGGTCCCATTCGCATTGGTCGAACTCGCCGCTCGCTGAGTCGCAGGCATTGCACGCAAGCATCGCTCCCGCCCTGGCAGCCGTGCAGCTTGAGGAACCGCTTGCGGAGCGTTACAGCACGTTCTTGCATTCGACCACGTTGGACGAGATCATGACGAAGCACGGAATCGCATGAGGGGAGGAATTGAAGGGGAGACGCTATTTTCACTGCGTGCGTCTGCTTTGGGGGGAGAAAGGATCTGACTTTTCTCTCGTCACAATCGATAGAGCCGCTCCGACCTGCTTGCAGGCGTACCGCTCTCTCGGCGCGGGGATGGTTCAGCATGGGCGTCTCACTCCTTTGTTCTTCTGCCCGAGAATGTGGACGAACATGCTTCTTGCGTGCAGATCGACGCCCGCGTAAAATTCGTGCGGGGCGTTGTAAAAGCGCATGGCATACTCACTTGAAGTTGATGGGCCGAGTCGAGCCCGCATCGTGGTTGAGGGCCTACGTCGCCCTCTGAAACTTCCACGCAGAATCCAGCCTCGGCTGCGTTCGTTGTACCCTTTGAGCCGACCGGCCCATCAACCTCGGGGACATAAGAAGTATCCCACGGCTGAAGCTGACCGGGGCCGCCATCCTGGTTTGCCGAGTTTCCACGTCCTTGCAGGCGGCCCCGGCAGCTTGGCCGAGCGTTCGACGGCTTCGCTTCTGATTCCTCGACAATGAGGGGAGGGTCACACATGAATCATTGGTCGATGGCCACGAGTAAAAAGCGGCCCCTGTTGGCGCTGCTCCTTCTGGCGGCGCTCGGGCCGGCGCTGTTCGCTGGTCCGCCGAAAACCGAGGCCGGGCCGTACCGCCCGCTGTCCAAGGAAATGGTCGAGGTCTGGGAAAACACGGGCGCCGATCTCGGTTCGTTCTGGGTTGACGAGTCCGGAAAATTCTTGGGACTGCTGCGGTTCCGCCCGTTGGAGCACGTCCGACCCGGGGAACTGCCGACGTTCGCGGCTCCGAGCGGATGGAGAGCGCAGCCGATTGAGAAGCTCCCCGATCCCGGGCAGCCGTTTGGGTTGAACCTGAGCAACGCGGGGGTGCCCGACAAGGAAGTGTTCCGACTGGCAGGATTCAAAAGCCTGGCAGGGGTCAGCATCTCCGGCGGTTCGGTGACGGACTCGGGGCTGAAAGTGCTGGCGGGGCTTACGAATCTGCAAATGCTTGAAATCGGCGCCTGTCCCATCACCGACGTGGGGCTGAAAGAGCTGTCCGGGTTGAAAGACCTGCGCGTGCTGGACCTGCACAACAACACCACGATCACGGACGCGGGGCTGAAGGAATTGGCCGCGCTGCCGAACTTGCAGTCGTTGAATCTGGTGGGAACCAGCGTGACGGATGCCGGTTTGAAGGAGGTGGCCGGGCTAAAGGAGTTGCGTTTTCTGCACCTCGGCAGTACCAAGGTGACGGACGCAGGGCTGAAAGAACTGGCCGGGCTGCGCGCCCTACGCGGCTTGATTCTTGGCGATACCAAACTCACGGACGTGGGCGTGAAAGAACTGGCTGGCTGGAAGAACCTGCAGTGGCTGAATGTGAACGCTAACGGAGTGACGGCAGAAGGGCTGAAGGAATTGGCGGGGATGAAACTCCAGACTCTGGTCGTCCATGGCCGGGCGCAGAATGATCTTGGTTTGAAAAACTGGATCGCCGCGCTGGAACCCACCATCAAAACCCTTGACCTGGAGGAGTGGCACGTCACGGACGAAGGACTGGCCCACCTGCGTGGTTTGCCGCAACTGGAAGTGCTCGCTCTTCCGCACATGGGCATAACGAACGCGGGCCTCAAGCACCTCGCGGGCCTGAAGAATCTGAAAAAATTGTCGTTTCGCCATGCGGACGTGACGGATGCCGGGCTGCCGGAGCTGGCCGGACTGAAGAGCTTGAAAGAGCTGGGTCTGTGGGACACCAAGGTCACCGATGCCGGCCTGGCGCAGCTCGCGGGTCGCAACTTCGATGTTCTCGGCATTCCTGAAACGGCCATGACCGACCTCGGGCTGAAGCACTATCTCGCGGCCCTCTCGACCAACGCCAAGATTGACCTGTCGAGCTGGAAAATCACCGAGGCAGGTCTCGAGCAAGTCATGGGACGGAAGCTGCGCAACGTGTATGTGCCAACGCCATTCCGAAACGACCACGGCCTGAAGTGTTACATCGCGGCCTGGACGCCGCAACCGATGCTGAAGCTGGCGGATTGGAGAATCACGGACGCGAGCATGAAGGAGCTGGCGGGGTTGACGATGGTTGAGGAGCTCAACCTTGGCGGCACCTGGATCAGCAACGCGGGACTGAAACACCTGGCCGGAATGAAGAACCTGAAAACGCTGTACCTTTGGCGAACCAGGATAACGGATGCTGGCCTGGCGCAATTGGCCGGCCTGACGTCCTTGCAGGACTTTTACCTGGAGCAGACCAGCGTGACCGACGCCGGGCTGAGGCAACTCGCTCCTTTCAAAGACCTGCGCGTGCTGGCTCTTTTCCAGACGAAGGTGAGCGACGCGGGGCTGAGGGAACTCTCGGGCCGGACCACCTTGCTTGCGCTGGGCCTTGCGGAAACTAAGGTGACGGATACCGGGCTGAGGCAACTGACCGGGCTTACGAACCTGCAGGAATTATCCCTTACCGGCACCAAGGTGACGGACCGAGGGCTAAAGGAGTTGGCTGGACTGAAGAATTTGGAACAGCTCAGGTTGGGTTCCACTGCGATTACGGACGTCGGACTGAAAGAGCTGGCCGGGCTGACCAACCTGACAAGGTTGGACCTTGGCAATACCAAGGTGACGGACACGGGGCTGAAGGAACTGGCTGGCCTGAAAAACTTGCGTTTCCTGGAACTGTTCCCGAGCAAAGTGACCAGCGCGGGGGTGCGTGAATTAGAGAAGGCCTTGCCGCGCTGCCGGATCAATTACCAGCTATGGATACCGTGAGTGCCGACTGTCCGCGGTGAGCCCGATCTGCGCCATCGAACGAGCACTTGACCTGGCCGGCGTTACGGGTTTTCGAGACGCCACGTTCCTTGCAGCCGGCCCGGCAAGTGAAGGGTGTCGTTCGGCCCCGATAGCTTGCAAAGGGGGGGCCAGTCAGCCGTGCAGCTTGAGGAATCGCTTGCGGAGTGTTACAGAAGTTCTTGTATTCGACCACGTTGGACGAGATCATGACGAAGCACGGAATCGCGTGAGGGGAAGAATTGAAGAGGAGACGCTATTTTCACTGCGTGCGTCTGCTTTGAGGGGCGGAGAATGGATCTGACTTTTCTCTCGTCACAATCGATAGAGCCGCTCCGACCTGCTTGCAGGCGTACCGCTCTCTCGGCGCCGGGATGGTTCAGCTTGGGCGTCTCACTCGTTTGTTCTTCTCGTCCCCTTTGTTCTTCTGCCCGAGAATGTGGACGAACATGCTTCTTGCGTGCAGATCGACGCCGGCAGAGTATGCGTGCGGGGCGTTGTAAAAGCGCATGGCATACTCCTTGAAGTTGATGGGCCGAGTCGAGCCCGCATCGTGGTTGAGGGCCTACGCCGCCCTCTGAAACTTCCACGCGGAACTCAGCCTCGGCTGCCTTCGTTGTACCCTTGAGCCGACCGGCCCATCAACCCCGGGGACATAAGAAGTATCCAGTCGCTGCACGCGACGGCGACCGCATTTCGTTTTTTCGGGCTACATTGTCTCACCAGCGGCCGCCGGGGGTGAGCTTGGTCGTTCGCTTTCTCAAAACGTGGACTCTCCGCCGATGGACGACCAATCTTTCTTGAGGATCCTTCGAGTTGAGCCTGACAATGAGGCAGTTCGTTTGGCGTACTGGAATTGGCTGGAAGAGACCGCTGACGATCGCGCGCCGTACGTTCGTTTGATGAGACAGCGGTTGCGGCTCTTGGAAGAAGTGGAGGAAACGGACAAACTCCTTCGGGCGCACCAACCGCGAATTGACGATGCGTGGATCGACACCGCTTTTCCGATGCGCGTTCGCTCGCCGATGGTGGGCCGCTGTTATACCAAGCGAATGCCCGATGCCGTTCCATTCGTTGAAGTTGGGAGCCGCGTCACGCCTGATACGGTGGTCTGCCTCATTGAGACGATGAGTCTCTTCAACGAAATCATGGCCGAGTGTCATGGGGTTGTCTCAGAGGTAACGGTGGCAAACGGAGCCCCTGTGGAGTACAACCAAGTTCTCTTTCGCGTAAGCCGTCCGTCACTGGATTTCTGGTGAGCCCGAAAGCGAACCGCCTTATGGCCCAAAAGTCTGATGGACGTTCATTCAGATTGCAAGAGCGCCGCGGGCAAAGCGGGCGTACGTCCCGCCGCTGCTGAACTTGGGTGTTCACTCTCAAGTTCCGGTGATAGAATGACTTCGAGGAAGCTCGCGCCCTCTTCCTCGAGCCTCCGTGTCCTTTCTGGGAAGGTGCTTCGTGCTGACTGCTCGAAAAATCAGGAACGCCATTCTGCAGTCTGATCGTCCGCTCGAAGTCGGCATGGTCCAGATCAACAACAGCTTCTCCGGCCAAAACTACTTCCCCTATTCCGTCGGCATCCTCCAGGCATACGCACAGCGGCAACTCAAACAGCCCGAATCGTACCACTTTCGACTCCCCATCTACAAACGGATTCCCGTGCCCGTCGCCGTCGAGCAGCTTCTCGACGCGGACGTCGCCGTGTTCAGCACGTACGTCTGGAATATCCGCATCTCGCTCGCCATCGCTCAGGAACTCAAACGCCGAAAGCCGGAGGTCTTGACCGTGTTCGGCGGACCGCAGGTGCCGAACTTCTCGGAGGGCTTCCTGCGCGAGAACCCGTTCATCGACGTCGCTTGCCATAACGAAGGCGAGCAGACTTTCGTCCGCGTTCTCGAGGAGGGCGTGATCGGCAACTGGCAGAACGTGCCGAGCATCACGTATATCGACGAAAATGGCAAGTTCATGTTCCATCCGGCGGTGCCGCGAATCAAGGATTTAGCGGTCATCCCGTCGCCCTATCTGGACAATACGTTCGAACCGCTGATGAAGGCCAACCCCGACGAGCGCTGGATCGTCATGTGGGAGACCAATCGCGGCTGCCCGTTTTCGTGTACCTTCTGCGACTGGGGCTCGGCCACCGCGAGCAAAGTCTTTCAGTTCGACATCGAACGGCTCTACCGCGAGATCGACTGGTTCGCGGATCGCAACATCGAGTTCATCTTCTGCGCCGACGCGAACTTTGGCATTTTGCCGCGCGATCTGGACATCGCCGAGTATGCCGCCCGCAGCAAGCTGGCGCGAGGCTACCCCAAGGCGCTCTCCGTGCAGAATACGAAGAACGCCACCGAACGGGCCTACAAGGTGCAGAAGACGCTCGCCGACGCCGGGCTCAACAAGGGCGTCACCATCTCGTTCCAGTCGGTCGACGCGATGACGCTCAAGGCGATCAAGCGCGGCAACATTTCGACGACGAGCTTTCAGGACTTGCAGCGCCGCTTCACCGCCGATCGCATTGAGACGTACTCCGACTTAATTTTGGGCCTGCCGGACGAGACGTACGACACGTTCGCGGACGGCATCTCCAGCGTCATCGAGAACGGCCAGCATAACCGCATCCAGTTCAATAACCTGTCGATCCTGCCGAACGCCGAGATGGGCGATCCGGCGTATCAGCAGAAGTATGCAATGGAAATGGTCACTTCGAAAGTGGTCAACATCCACGGCTCGCTGTCTGAGGCCGATTGGGACATTCCCGAGATGCAGGAGTTGGTGATTGCGACGAAGTCGATGCCGCGGCCTGAATGGGTGCGGACGCGAGCCCTCTGCTGGATGGCGGCGCTCTTGCACTTCGACAAGCTCTTGCAGATTCCGCTGATCCTGGTTCGCGAAGGGACGAAGTGCAAGTATCGCGAATTGTTCGAACTTTTCACCGAAAAACTGACCGACGCCAGCCCGACGCTCTGCGAGATCCGCGATTTCTTCCAGGAGAAGGCCGTCGATATCCAGAACGGCGGGTCCGAGTATTGTCGTTCCGAAGAATGGCTGGGCATCTGGTGGCCGGCCGACGAGTACATCTTCATCAAGCTGGCCCGCGAAGATAAGCTCGACGCCTTTTATCAAGAGGCGGGCGAGATCCTGATTCACTTCCTCAAAGACAACAACTTCGACGAATTGTGCCCGCCGCTGCACGACGCGTTACTACTGAACCGCTCGCTGGTGAAGGTGCCGTTCCAGACCAGCGATCTGACGGTCGAGGTTTCCTACAACGTCTGGGAAATGTATCGGGCCATTCTTCTGAGCGAATCCGCCAATCTCGAGCAGCGTCCGCGCGGCTACCATATCGACCGCACCAGCCAGGTGTGGCAGACGTGGAATGACTGGTGCCGTGAGGTGGTGTGGTGGGGCAACAAGAAAGGCGCGTACCTTTACGCGAATCGCCCGGTCGAGCAACGTGAGATCGCCGGCCACTTCTAATGCGAGGATGCGATGTCCACAAGTTCGATGACTCCCGATGCAGCTTCGATGTTTCCACTACCGGAAGTTCCTCCGCTGCGTGAAGGAGACGTCCTGACGCGCGCTGAGTTCGAGCTGCGTTTCGACTCTATGCCGGACCTCAATCACGCGGAACTGATTGACGGAGTCGTCTATATGGCATCAGCCGTGAGCAACGATCACGGCCACCCGCACGGACGGTTGGCTGGATTACTAGGATTTTACTCGACATTGACACTGGGCGTGGCAATTGGAGCCAACACGTCGATTCGCGTCGATGATGCCAACATTCCGCAACCTGACTTGTTTCTTCGTCTTGAGCGCCATGGCCAGGCGAGCGTCGATGAAGATAGTTACATCGCCGGCGCCCCCGAATTGGTCGCGGAGATCTCGAACACCACGACAAAATTGGATCTGGGCAAGAAGTTCAAACTTTACCAGCGTATGGGCGTCCGAGAGTATCTGGTTTGGCGAGTTCGCAAGCACGCATTCGACTGTTTTGTACTTCGTGACGGCTCGTTCGCGAAGTTGGAATGCGAATCGGGCGTGTTCGAGAGTCAGGTCTTTCCAGGACTATGGATCAACGTCGCAGCCTTGCTGGCAGGCGACTACTTATCGGCAGGGCAGACGTTGCAGCTAGGCCTCGCGAGTCCCCAACACGCGGCTTTCGTCGCTCAATCTCCTTCGTAAGGTAGATATGTTCGACGGCCAACGCGTTCTGGTTACCGGCGGCACCGGCATGATCGGCAGGCAGCTCGTCGCCATGCTCGTCGAGCGCGGCGCCAACGTGCGCGTCGTCTCGCGCGAGGAGCCCGACGAGACGTTCCCCAAAGTCGAGTTCGTCAACGCCGACCTCACCAAAGCCGACGCTTGCCGGGACGCCTGCGCAGGCATGGACTACGTCTTTCATCTGGTCGGCGTCAAAGGCTCTCCGGCCATGACGAAGGCCAAGCCCGCGAGTTTCTTCGTGCCGGTCCTGCTCTTCAATACGCACATGATGGAGGCCGCTCGCCAGGCCAAAGTGAAGTGGTATCTCTACACCAGCACCGTCGGCGTCTATCAGCCGGCCGAAATTCTCCGCGAAGACGACGTCTGGAAGACGCTCCCCTCGCCCAACGACTGGTTCTCCGGCTGGGCCAAACGCATGGGCGAATTGCAAGCGGAGGCCTATCGCTTCGAGTATGGCTGGGATACCTTTTCAATCGTTCGGCCCGCCAACGTTTATGGCCCGTACGATAACTTCGACCTTGAAACCGGCATGGTCATCCCCTCGCTCATTCGCCGGGCCGTCGATGGCGAAAACCCGCTAAGGGTTTGGGGCGACGGCACGCCGATCCGCGATTTCATTCACACGAAAGACGTCGCGCGCGGAATCTTATTCGCCGTCGAAAATCAGGTCCGCGAACCGCTCAACCTCGGCAGCGGTACGGGAACCGAGATCCGGCGCGTTGTCGAAATCATTCGGCAAAACTTGGAGAATCCGCCCGCGGTCGTGTGGGATCCGACCAAGCCGAGCGGCGATCGCAAACGAATCCTCGATATGAGCCGGGCGGAGTTGCATGGGTTTCGGCCCGAGATCGATCTCGAACAAGGCATTGCCGAAACGATGCGTTGGTATCGCGCGAATCGCACGAAGGCGGGTCATCGATACGATGTCTTTCAAGGCAAAAGCTAATCCATGGAAAAGCTCCGCGTTCTCTTCGTTCACACGGAGGTATACAACAATTGGCAACTCGAGAATTTGAATCTGCACGTCAAATTTCCCTTGTCGGAAAGCATGCCCGGTGATTTCGAGGTTCACGACCACGTCTATGCCCATCGTAGTGTCAAGACGGAAGAGGACTTTAACTATGAGTTTCAGCGACTTGTGCAAAGCATTCATGCGTGCCGGCCGCATGTTGTGCTGATCTCGCAAGCGTGGAACAACTTTCCGCCCGATGCATACCAGCATCTGAGAACGACTGGCGCCAAGATCGTCACGGTTATCTGGGACACGCAGATTCAACTTGGGCTCTACGAACTCGGCTGCTTGGTATACGGCGACTACACGGTCAATATCGATTCGATCACCAATCACTTGGCCATGCGCATCTACTCCGATCAAGTACTCCATCGCAGTTACAACTGTGCGAGCTTCTTCGCCGGCTTCCATTTACCCAAGTTGATTTTCCATTACGAAGAGCGACCGATGAAGTATCCGGTCGTCATGCTCGGCAGCGCGGAAGGTTACCGCCGAAAGTTGGTCGAGTATCTGCAGGCGGAACTCCCCCAGCGGGGCATCGAGTTTCATCGAATGGGGGGCCTGACGAAGCACGATTTGAGCGGTAGGGCCGATGAATATCTCGAATTTCGCAACTACGTCGAGACGATCTGGCAATCGAGCATTTTACTTTGCTCTCAAACCGTTGAGTCGCGACGGCAGTTAAAGGGGAAAGTTTTGGAATTTCTCGCCTGCGGCGGATTCGTACTGGTCGATCGGAATTTCGAGTATGAGGTGTATCTCCCTCCGGGCGTCGTTGCATACTACGATAGTCTCGATGATCTGGTCGCCAAGATCGAGCACTATCAACACCGACCTGAGGAGCGGCACGCCATCGCTCGCCGGGGGCATCAGTGGTTTAACCAGACGTTCGGTCAATCGAGCCGTTACTGGGAAGAATTGATTCGGCAGGCGGCGCAGGGCGGCAGTCTGCCGGTGCCGACTTCGGTCTTGGACGTGTATCGGAAACTGCAGCCCTTTGTAGGCCACTTCCACTTGCAGATGCTCAATCTGTGCGGAAGTTTAGCTCAGCAAGCGATTCCTCAAATCAAATAGGTTGCGTGATGTACTTTCGGGATAAACGCGTTCTGATTACGGGATCGGCTGGGCTGGCGGGGAGCCACTTGCTAAGGGCCTTGCACGCTCAGGGCGCCAAGATTCGTGCAACCTTCCTCAGCAGAAGGCCGCCGCTCTTGGACGGCGTCGATTACTGCATGGGCGCCGACTTGACGCAACGGAATGTATGCGACCAAATCGTGCACGATATCGACTATGTGTTTCTCTGCGCTGCCAGCACCTCCGGCGCCCATGCGATTCAGTCGACGCCGCTCGTACACGTCACGCCCAACATCCTCATGAACGCGCAGATGCTTGAGGCGGCCTACTTGGCGGGCGTAAAGAAAGTCCTTTACATTAGCAGCACCACCGGTTACCCCGCTACCGGCAAACCGTACCGCGAAGAGGATATGTTTCAAGGCGATCCCTGGGACAAGTATTTTCCCGCCGGCTGGATGAAGCGCTACACCGAGATCCTGTGCCGAATGTACAGCGAGAAATTGCCGCGAAAGATGCCGTGCGTCGTCCTGAGGGCAACCAACATTTACGGGCCCGGCGACAAGTTTGATCCGGAACGTTCGCACTTTCTGCCGGCATTGATTCGCCGAGTGGTGAACCGCGAGGATCCGCTCGTCGTTTGGGGAACGGGCGAAGACTTGCGCGATTTGATTCACGTCGACGATATGGTCGAGGCAATGCTTCTCGCGATGGAGAAAATTGAAACCTTCGAACCGCTCAATATCGGCGCCGGCGTTTCGCTTTCGATCAACGAAATGCTGCGAATGGTGCTCGAGATTGAGGGATATGAGAACGTTCGGCTTGAATACGATCGGTCGAAGCCATCCATGGTTCCGAAGCAAATCGTCGACTGTTCGAAGGCTGAGCAAGTTTTGGGTTTCAAGGCAAAAGTCGGAATACGCGAGGGCATTCGGCGAACCATCGAGTGGTATCGCCAGCAGATCGGCCAACCGCGTCCTTAGTAATTCCTCTCCGGGGGTTTCAAATGACGGCATCGTTTCCCGAGTCTTGGTTTGCGTCCTATCAGGCCGACGGCTGCTTCGTCGCGGCGGGTTTATGGTCTGCGGAGGATCTCGACGCCATGAATCTGGCGGCGGAGGAGTTGCCGCCGTTTCGCGACGAAACGTTCGCGCCGGTGATGCACCCGCATCGGATTCATGAAACGTTTGCGCGAGCGTTCAGTCATCCGAACCTCGTCGCAGTCATGGAGCGATTGCTCGGCGGCCGGGTGAGCGGCCTGCAGACGCAGCTCTTTTATTGCCGGCCTGGCACCCAGGGTTTTGCCCGTCACCAGGACAATTCGTATGTCCAGGCGCCCGTCGATGGATTTGCGTCGGCCTGGCTGGCACTGCAGGACGTCACCGTGGAGAATGGTTGTTTAACGCTCTATCCGGGCACGCAGCGCGAACCGATTTTGCCGGTGGAACCGTGTCCGCATCATGCGGTGCAAGCGGGCCAGGACGTTAATGCCAACCGCATTCAGACGGTGGTGCCGAGTCAGTACCAAGCCGTTGATTGTCCGCTCAAGATGGGCGAGGCGGCGGTCTTTCACGGGCACACGGTGCATTCGTCAAATCCCAACCGTTCGAGCGGTTTTCGGCGAGCGCTCTTGATGACCTACTTGCGTCGGGGCGAGTCGTTTCGCCCTGGCGAGAACGCCAAGC
>JBBQPM010000045.1:0-42059 GCA_038217425.1 Gemmatales bacterium | reverse complement strand
CTTCACGCTGCGCGGTCTGAAATTCCCCGTCGCCGCCGAGCGCGTTCGCGTCCCGCCTCGGCGCAAACAATTCCCAAACCCGAAGTGACTCCTTGCAAATTTCAGCCGAGAGCAATCGTCGTGCCGAACAGGATTGGGTCTGGCGTTTTTTCCCGACGGAACCAGAATCGCCACCGCTGGCGGAAGTGTAAAAATCTGGAGCATCAAGTAAAATCACTTCCAATTCCCCGACAGCACGAATGCCGCCCAGAAGTACGGCGGCGCGACGGTGCTCTCCTCTCCCTTGAGATCGACGCGTTTCACCGAGCGGAAGCCGCTCTCTTTAAGCATCCATAGCTGCGCGTGCCGCAACGCTTGGGCCCGTGGCATCTTCTCTTGCCACAGGTTCTCGCAAAACTTCGCCATCAATTTACTCGTCGCGTCGTCGCTCACCGACCAGAGACTGCTAACGACCGACTTCGCCCCGGCAACCTGAAACGCGCGCTGCAGCCCGAGCACGCCTTCGCCGTTGGCGACGGTGCCGAGCCCGGTTTCGCACGCGGACAGCACGGCCAATTCGACCTTGCGCAAATCCAGGTCGGCAATCTCGAGAGCGGTGAGAATGCCGTCGTCCTGATCGACTGCGAGGGGCCGATTGGCGCCGGCGAAGACCAGGCCTGTCAGGAGGCCCGGATGCAGACCGCGTGCGTTCATCGTGCCTGTGCCGGAGCGATTGCCCTCGCCGACGGGCGGCTGCGCAAAAAAGCCGTGCGTGGCGAAGTGGACGTATCGACTCTTCTCCATCCACATTCGAACGTTGGCCTCGGTCGCTTCCTTCTTTCGAAGCTCCTTGACGGGCGCTTCTTCGAATTTTTCCTTAAAGCTGTCCGCGACCGCGAGAATTTCCTGGCGCGTGGCAGGCAATTCGGTCCACTTGGACGACGTCGCCGCGCGCACGCGAGTGGCCGGATCCACCCATTTCGGCGTCGCTGACTTCCCCGGTTCAGCATCGTAATCGACCACGCCCACAGTCAACAGCCGCGTGTCGCCCGACTTGGGAGGCGATAGCAAATTGATGAGAAACTGCGGTATCGGCAGTACGGAGAACGTGTATTTCTCCAGCAAAAAAGAGTTCGGCTCGCTCCCGGGAATGGCCGCGAAGGGGACGAAGCCAATCGCCCCGTCTGGCGCAACGAGCACGTGCGTTTGCTTGCCGATCGCCGCTTCGAGAGGGAGCCACAGCAAACGACGCACGTCCCGTCCCGCCTTGTCGACGTCTGCGAGCGGCGCCCGCTCGATGATCGCCTTGCGCCACGCCTCGATCGCGGCCGTCAAAACCGACGCGGGGCCCAGGTCAATCAGTCCCGGCGACTCGCACTCCGGATCGAGCACAAACGCCACGAAGCGGGGCGGCGACGCTTTGGCGGATCCCAGCCCCGGATTCTGACAAAAGTAAAAATCGACGAACGCCGAGTGCGCGGGCAGGCGGTCCTGCAACTCGATCCAGTCCGTCGTGAATTCCTGCAATCCGCGCCCGGCAAAGGCGAGCTTGCCCTGTAGCTTTTCGTATTCCTCAGCGAGCGTCTGTACCGTGGGATCGAGCGTCGGCGGCGAGTGATCGAGGGCGGCCAAACGCTGCGCGAGGCGTTGGCTCTTGCGCAGATCCTCGGCGATCTCGGGATTATCGCGTGCCTGGCGAATCTCCCACTGACACGAAAACGCCGAGCCTTTCCAGGGGAGCACCCGTTTATACGCCTTCGCGGTCGAGACGTCCCCGCGCAATGTCAGGGCGACCAGAACATCCAGTCGCGCGTGGAACGCCTGACGCATCGCCAGTTGCTGCCGTTCGGACATCATGCGCGAAGCGAAATTCAGATTGCGCTCCGTGATTGAGAGCGCCTCGTCAATCGCTTTCCACGCGCCCTCCGGGTCCTTCTTCAGAGCGTAAAGTCGTGCCAGATCCGTGAGGCTGTCGGCGACTTCCATGTTGTCTTTGAGAAGGAAGATCTTACGGCGTAAAGCCAGAGCCTCGGTAAGGGCCGCTTCCGCCTTTATTAGGTCCCCCTTGAACGTCCACATATAGCCCTGGTTATTCAGGGTACGTGCGTAGGCAGGATGATTCTTGCCGATCAACTTGACATAACGGGAGAGAGCCTGGTTGAACAATGGCTCGGCTTCACCGTATTGCATCAGTTGCGTGTTCAGAAACGCAAGCGATTCCTCAACATTTGCCAATCCAAAGCTATGCGTTTTCTCGAGTCCTTCAAACAAAGTTCGGCTAATGTTGAGCTCGGTAATGGCCTGTTCGAAGCGCCCCTGCTTCTCGTGGAGGATGCCGAAATTATGATGGGTTACAGCGAGGTAAGCGCTCTTTCCATCGCTTATTGGGTGAAAAATTTTTAGGCATTGCCGGTAAAATGATTCGGCCTTCTGGTAGTCTCCTAGTTCGACCGCTAATGCGGCATAATCGCCTAGCGTTTCGCCGTACGTCGTGGTCATTTTGGCATCTCCGAGAAGGGAGAGCGCTTCCTCGAAAAACATCTGACTTCGCAGGTATTCGCCTTGGTCCTGACAAAGCCGGCCGAGATTGCTTGAGATGATGGCGGCGTTCGACATTTGGCGGACAGAAAGGTAATAAGTTCGAGCTCTGAGGAAAAGCTGCTCAGATTCCTCGTATTCGCACAGGTCGTGCAAGATATTTCCCAAGAAACTTGTTCTAAGAATGAATTCGGATTTCCATGCTTTTTCGAGCTTGGGGAGTAAGCTGACAAGTGCCTTTTTTTGAGCCAATAGACTCGACAGATCTAGATTTTCTCTCTCGTGAACGCGCCGAAACGGGATCGGCTTACCGCCGGCGATTGCCTCGGCATACGCATGGCCCGACGTGAAAAAGAGCAAGGCGAATAGAGTGAATCGGCCCATGACAACCTCGTTGGTGAAAACTACCAGCGTCGGGGTAGCTGCTCTTTCACAAAGTGGAAGTCGTTTTCGTTAACTAACCACGGCCGTCGGCTTCGGCGCCTTGGGCGGCGTCTTCTTACCGAAGATCCGCTGGCCCAGCACGCGCGTCCCCACCCGGCACAGCGTCGTGAAGTCGTGCAGCAAGTTCGTGTACGATGCGTTCGCCAGCGGGCAATGGCACTCTTTCGCCTTGATGCTCTTGCGCACCTTCTCGAGTTCCTTGCCGAACCAGATCTCCTTGAAGTCGTAGTTGTGGTCGCGCAAGTTGCCGAGATTGTCGGCCCGTACGCAGCAGGGCCAGACGGTGCCGTCGCCGTAGATGTGGGCGCTGGCCCAGCCGGCGTAACACGGGATCACCTGATCCTCCGTCTCCAGGATCTTCTTCACGAGCTTGTAATACTGGATGCGGAACGCCTCGGTGATCGCGGCGATGCGGTTGTACTGCTTGTTCTCGACGTGCTCGATCAGCTTGTCGATCGCCCAGGCGTACTTCTCCGGGCTCGGCGTGATCGGTAGACCGACCGTGTCGAGTTCCACCCGCGGCTCCGCGATCTCCGTGATGAACTGATCGACGCCCGACTGATCCGCGTAGCCCATCACCTCTTCGAGGTGATCGACGCTGAACGTCGAGACGACGGTATGGATGCCGAGGTTGAGGTTCGGCAGCGATTTGCGGACTTCGATGAGATCGCGCAGGGTTCGTTCGAAGTGGACGAAGTTGCCTTTGACGCCGCGGATGTAGTCGTGCTTTTCGCCCAGGCCGTCGAGCGACAGGTTGATGATGAGCTGACTATCCTTGCAATGCTCGCCGATGGCGCGGACTTTCTCGGGGATGCTGGTCAAGATACTGTTCGTAGGGATGTTGATGATGCCGGGTTTGCAGTAATCGTAGGCCATTTTGCAGAGTTCGACGACGCCCTGGAACATGAACGGCTCGCCGCCAGAGACGGTGAACCAGAAGGGGGCCGTGCCGAAGGAGCGTAGGGTTTTCTCCCATTCGTCCATGCGCAATTCGTCTTCGCGTTTCATCCAGATATTGCAGGTGAGGCAGCGCGAGTTGCAGCGGGGCGAGGGGGACAGCGTGAGATTGATCGGCAGCATGCGGGGCCAGCCGAAATTCCGGTAGCTCCAGTACATCGGCACGCGGGACAGAACGCCCATCATCGATTTCATCAGTCACTCCAATGTTTAGCCGCCGCGTCCTCGCGGCGCGGACGTGTGCCGACGGTCGGATTCGGATTGCGGGATGCGCGTCCGCGGCGATAAAGTAGTTCGAAATTAAACGTGCCCGTCCCCTTTTTGAGCCAGCACGCCTGCGTTGTGGGCGAAGCGTTTCGTCAGCCATTCGCGGTCGGTTTTTTCGATAAAGGCGTGGTACTCGGAACGTTCACGCGGCTCCGGGTGCTTGGCCCAGTCGAAGTACGGCAAGTCTTTCGGCTCGTACCTGAGCCGGGCGCCGGGCTTGATGCCCTTGGTGAGCGGGCGAATGAACGGGACGAAATCGCCGATGAGCTGCGAGAAATCGACGATGTCGGGCCACCACGGCGCGTCCATGTAGATGTCGCGCATGACCTCGAGGCCGAGCTTGCGGAACATTTTTCGCCAGGGCGCGGGCTCCATCAGCTCGATCTTGCCGTGATCCCACGGTTCGCGTTTGATCCAGTGCTGGATGCGATGGATCGGGAATCCGTAGTTGAAGCCGTTGCGGAAGTAGATCATCACGTACTTCTTGCTCACCCGGCACATCTCGCGCAGGGTGCCGAACGGGTCGGGCCGACTGATCATGACGTTGAAGTTCCAGACCAGGTCGAACGAATTATCCGCGAACGGCAGGCGCTGCCCGTCCCAGCTGTCGAGGATTTCGTGATTGGCGTGCGGCGCGTGAATCTGCCAGACGCTGCGGGCGAACGCGGCCCGCTCGGGATGGGGCAGAAGATGCGTGACCTTCTCGGCGCCATTGAGGGCGAAGAACATGCTGTTGAGGCCGGAGATGCCGGTCATGCCGTCGTCGGGGCCTTCGAGAACGGTACGGATGCCGAGATCGTTCTGGAGTTTGGTGAGGAGACGCCAAAGGGCCCAGCGTTCGTAGAGGGTGCCGAGACCGGTGTCGGCACGGGTGATGTCGCCGGTTTCGTCGAGAGCTTCCACGGGGGCGCGAAATGTCGGCATCGGCACGGACAACTGACTCATGCTTCCACCTGTGAGGGGACGGGGACCGGGTGGCCTTCATGGTTAGGATAGCACGTTTTCGCGTTGAGGGGACGGATTTGCACGGCCGGCCATGGCAAAACCATTGGGGATTTCGGGCGAAAATTACTTCAGGACAACTCAAGCGCCGCCTTCAGGGCCTCGTTCAAACGCCCAAGGAGGGCCACCGACAGACTTCCCACCGGGGCGCCCAGCAAGTCCAGATTCATCGTTACCAGATGAAAGCACGAGACGACGCCACTCTTGTGTAACCCGGTCGCTTGTCCGTCAGGAGTAGCGATGTCGATGAAAACGCAGGCGGGATCGCTCATCCAGCGAGGATTGCTGGTTACCTCGGCCACTACGACGTGCCGCAGTGTGGCGTTGTAAGCATTCGACTGAATGACAACCGCGGGTCGCTTCTTGCCGCGCGTTCCCGCGGTGTGCGGAACTCGGGCCAGGACGACATCGCCTCGCTGCACATTCATGGCGTGGGATCCTCAATGGCCATATCGTCGTCGAGCATGGCATCCACCTCGGCGGCCAACAAATCTCGTTCGGCGTCCGTCCAGGGACTGTCATCGTAATCCGTTAAATGGTCGTAATGATCCCGGCGAATCAGCACGAACTGCTGCTGCGTGGCAGGGTCCACGAGTTGAAGGGGGTGATCCGGACGTTCCCAGAATGCGGAGCGCTGTTGCTCTGTAATTTCAATCATTGGAAAGTCTCTGAATGAATGTTTTCCGTATGTATCTTACCAACTCCTCCCCACCCGCGTCCGCATTTTCGTTACAGCTTCAAGACGGACGACCGGCTCTCGCAAAATTGCCTCAATTTTCGTGATGCTCGGCGACTCGTTCGCGTCAACAATAGTAGCGTCGGGGTCATTTCCACCCGACGGGAGTCAGGCGCTGCGATGAAGACGTGCGTACCAGTTTTGGCTTGTCTCGCTCTGCTGTGGGGGAGCGCGGCCCATGCCGACCAACTCGCGGATCTGCTGCTGACGCTGCGGATTCGGCAGGTCTTGCAGCAGGATCCCGTGCTGGCGCCGGCGGAGGTCGGCGTCACGGTGCGCCACCGCATCGTACGGCTCTGGGGGCCGATTCCCTCTCGGGAACTTTCCGTGCGTGCCGAGACGAGAGTGCGTAGCCTGGCGGAGGTCGACGGCATCCGCAACGATCTCCAGGTTTTGCCGGAGGATCTGTTTCAGCCGCCGCCGATCGTGCCGCTGGCTCCGGTACTCCCGGCTCCTCCTGCGCCGGCGCGGCCGCCGCTGCCGTTTCGACCGGCGCCGACGGAATCGGCCGCCAAGCCCGCGCTCGTACCGACGCGCGGCGAGGCGCTGGCGCTGCCTGCCATTCGCATCCCCATCGAGTTTTTGGGCCTGGAGCCCCGCTGAGGTGCTCGCCTCTTGGAGAAGTCCCCCCTATAATCTGCCAAAGTCAGACAGAAGGACGAGAGCATTCGCTCGGGCATCTCCAAATTCAAGAGAGGGAGCTTTTTATGGCGCTTGACCCATCGGCCAAGACGACCGCGACGCCAGTGTGGTGGAAGATTTTCTCGGGATTTCGTATCGCCCTGGACATCAAGAAACTCTTCTTGGCGGCGGCGGGCATCGTTTTCACCGCCCTCGGTTGGTGGGTGCTATCGGTCGTCTTTTACAGCATTCGCTCTGAGCCGAAGTGGGAGCCGACCAAGGAGAGCACCGAAGAAGCCAAGAGAATGCAGTACCGCGATCACAAACGGTCGCTGGGTCAGTGGAACTTGCTGCACGCTCTCGCCGCCCCCACTCCGACCGACCGCGCGACGGCCGTCCGCGTGCGCCCCGACGACATCGCGGAAGATCTGGCCGAGTACGACCTGCTTGCCGGCCTTTACAGCTCCCACAAAGATTACGGCAAGATCGTGCGCGTCACCCAGAAAGACGACATCTTTAGCCTCGCCATCGACGGCAACAGCCCGTCCCCGATCCGCGGCGAAAACCTCACGAGCCTCGTCGGCAAGGAGTTCCGCACCGAAAACTTCGTCATCAACGAAGAAAACGTCTCGCTCAACGGCGTTCCCCTCCAGGTGGAGAAGAGCACCTTCCAGACCATCAAGAGCTACAAGGACGGCTCCAAGAGCGTCGCCGAGATCGAACGCGAAGCCGCCACCAATCCCAATCCGAAAGCCCGCGAAGCGTTCAAGAAATTCAAGGCCTTTCTCGTGAACCCCGCCATCAAACCGACCGCCAAGTTCCGCACCTGGCCCTGGGATGAAGATCGCGGCCAAAATCCCTTCCTCACCGTCACCAACCTCGTCAGCCCCGGCGCCAAGGAAGAAAGCCCCTTCGCGCCCGGCCAATTCCTCGAATGGCTCTTCGAAAAGAAGCTCCCCGTCCTCGTCGAACCGCTCGTCAAACTCGTTTCCCCGGTCTACTTCCTGTTCAAGCCCCAGGCCGGCGGCTGGAATCGCATCTTCCTCGGCTGCCTTATCCTGTGGTCGCTGCTCGTCTGGGGCCTATTCGGCGGAGCCATCACTCGGCTCGCCGTCGTCCAGGCCGCTCGCAACGAAAAGATCGGGCTCGGCGAAGCGCTGAGTTTCGCCCGCGAACGCCTGCAATCGTACTTCCTCGCACCGACCTTTCCGCTCCTGTGCATCGCCGCCATCACCGTCGGTCTTGCCGTCTTCGGCCTCGTCGAAGGGCTTCTCCCCTGGTTCGGCGACATCGTCCTGGCCGGCCTCCTTTGGCCCGTCGTGATCCTCCTCGGCCTCATCATGGCGGTCGTGCTCGTCGGTCTGCTCGGCTACCCGCTCATGAGTCCGACCATCAGCGCCGAGGGGAGCGACAGCTTCGATGCCCTGTCGCGCTCGTACAGTTACGTCTATCAATCGCCGTGGCAGTACATCTGGTACTGGACGGTGGCGCTCTTCTACGGCGCCGCCCTGATCTTCTTCGTGGGCGTGATGGGATCGATGGCCGTCTACCTGGGCCAATGGGGCATGAACCGAGCCCCCTGGCTCGAAGGCACCGTCGAGACCGACCGCACGCCGGCGTACTTCATGCTCGAAGCGCCGCAATCCTTCGGCTGGCGCGACCTGCTCCTCTCCGATAGCGCTTATGCGGTGGAAAGCGAGTACATCGCTCCGTCCGGCGAAATGCGGAAGCGGGTCGATCTCTTGCCCGAATATAAAGCTAAGCTGAGCTTCCCGAACCAGGTTGGCAAGTGGATGGTGTCTTTCTGGCTCGGGCTGGTCTTCCTCCTGATCGTCGGGTTCGGCTACAGCTATTTCTGGACGGCGTCGTCGATCATCTACCTGCTCATGCGCAAGCACGTCGACGAGACAGATCTCGACGAGGTGTACATGGAGGATGACGAGATGCCGATGACGGCGCCATTGCCCGCGACGCCGGCGACGCCCACTACGGTCAAGCCGAGCACGGTGAGTCTGAACGTGGTGGAAGCGCCGGTGCTAGTGAAGCCAGCCGACCCGACGCCGCCGAAGCCGGCGGACCCGACGCCGCTGGTGACGCCGCCGATCATCGATCCGAAGCCCGACGGCCCGGCGTAAAGGCGAGCGGGGGACGTTAGTCCCCCGCTCGCCTTTACACTCATGCATCGTCTTGACTGTCAGTGACGTACCGGGGGACTAACGTCCCCCGCTCGCCTTGGTAAGGACACACTCCATGCCCCGCGCGGTCCATCTTTTCAGCGGACAATGGACCGATCTCCCGCTCGATCGGCTCGCCCCTAAACTTGCCGACTGGGGCTATCAGGGCGTCGAACTCTGCTGCTGGGGCGATCACTTCGACGTTCAGCGCGCCCTTGCCGAGGACGACTATTGCCAGCAAAAACTCGACCTGCTCGCCCGCCACGAACTGCACCTCGGCGTCCTTAGCAATCATCGCATCGGCCAGGCTGTCTGCGATCGCATCGAACGCCGACATCAATCGATCCTCCCCGACCACATCTGGGGCGACGGCGATTCCGCAGGCGTCCAGGAGCGTGCGGCCCAGGAAATGGTCGCCACCGTTCAGGCTGCCCAACGGCTCGGCGCCGGCGTCGTCTGCGGCTTCTCCGGCTCCGCGCTTTGGCCCGGCGTCATGGGCTACCCCGCCCCCTCCACCGATCTCGTCCGCGACGGCTTCGCCGACTTCGTCGACCGCTTCACCCCCATCCTCAACGCCTGCGGCGAAGCCGGGCTCCGCTTCGCGCTCGAGGTCCATCCGGGGCAGATCGCGTTCGATCTCGTCTCCGCCGAAATGACGCTCGAGGCGCTCGATGGCCGGGAAGAGTTCGGCTTCAACTTCGATCCGAGCCATTTTCACTGGCAAGGAGTCGACCCTGTCGAGTTCTTACGGCGTTTCCCGGACCGCATCTACCACGTCCACATCAAGGATTGCGCGCTGCGGCTCAGCGGCCGAAGCGGACTCTTGAACTCGTACCTGCCGCCAGGCGATCCGCGGCGAGGGTGGGAGTCGCGAGCGCCGGGGCACGGCGGCATCGACTGGGAAAATATCCTCCGCACGCTCAACCACATCGGTTACGACGGCCCGCTATCGGTCGAGTTTTCCGACGCCGGCATGGACCGCGAGCATGGCGCCGAGGAAGCGTGCCGATTCGTCAAGCGTCTCGATTTCCCGCCGCGAATGAGAAGCTAAGAATTTAAGAATTTGAACTACAGAGACACAGAGGACACAGAGTAAATGCAAGGAGGAGAGGGGAAAAGGAAGAAGGCGGACGCGGTGGTTCTATTTCTCCCTCTCCTTTTCTCTCGGTGACTTTCTCTGTGCTCTCTGTGACTCTGTGGTTAATCTGTTGAGTTCAAGTGGTTAATCTTTTGAGTTCAAAATGAACCAACCGCAATTGCCGCGCGTACTCGGACTCTGGATGGCGATGGCGCTGGTCGTCGGCACCGTGATCGGCGCCGGCGTCTTCAAGAAGCCCGCCGTCATCGCCCAGAACATCGATTACTTCGGGCTCATCCTCGCGGCCTGGATCCTGGTCGGCATCATTACTTTGTTCGGCGCTTTGTCGATTGCCGAGGTCGCGATCCTGGTGCCGCGGGCGGGGGGCAACTATGTCTACTTGCGCGAATCGTACGGCCGTTGGGCGGGGTTCCTCTGGGGTTGGGTCGAGTTCTGGATCATCCGTTCCGCGTCGATCGCCGCCCTTGCCACGGTCTTCACCGAATCGCTGCACGATCTCCTGCGTTTCGCCTACGAGGCCGGACCCAGGGAACAGATTGTATCCTTTTGGGGCCGGCAAGCCATCACGCTCGGCGTCATCTTGATCCTGACGCAGCTGAACGCCATGGGCGCCCGGCTGGGCGGCGGTCTACAGGTCTTCATCACCGGCGTCAAGGTCTTCACGCTCCTCGCCATCGCCGCGGCGCCGCTGCTCGTGTTCCTGATTGCCAGCGATTCCGGCCTGATGAGCACGAACAACTTGCAGCCTTTTTGGCCCGACGACTGGAGCAAGGTCGATTGGAGCAAGTTCGGAGCCGCACTGCTGGGCGTCCTCTGGGCGTATCACGGCTGGATGAACCTCGCCCCCGCGGCCGAGGAAATCACCGAGCCGCAACGCAATATCCCGCTCGCGTTCCTCCTGGGCACGCTTGCGGTCATGGGCCTTTACGTCACGGTCAACGTCGCGTATCACCTCGTGATTCCGCACGGCGAAATCCTGAAGATGACCGACCGGCCGGTCGCCAACGATTTCGCCGCCCGACTCATCGGGCCGTTCGGCCTGCTCCTCGCGTCGGCGGCGGTGATGATCTCCGTCTTCGGCGCCCTCAACGGCAACCTCCTCGTCGGCCCGCGCCTGCTCTACGCCATGGGCCTCGATCGGCTCGCGCCCCGCAGTTTCAGCACGCTCCACCCGCGTTATCGAACGCCGTTCCTGGCACATTGGGTGCTCACTGGCTGGACCGTACTATTGGTACTGATCGTCGCCGAGTTCGGCGACCCGACCAAGACGTTCGATCTGCTCACCGATTACGCGATTTTCGGCGCCCTCACGTTTGAGACGCTCGCCGTCGCTTCGATCTTCGTACTCCGAAAGCAGTATCCGCCCGGGAAGGTCGACGTGCCGTACCGCTGCTGGCTTTATCCGTATCTGACGATCGTTTACATCCTGGTGCTCGGCGCGGTGCTCGTGAATATGTTCTGGACGCAGCCCATCCAGTCGTTCGCCGCCCTGGGGTTCATCGGGGCCGGGGTCGCGGTCTACGTCGCGTTCTTGAGGCCGCCGTCGATGATGCACGATTTGATCGACGAGTTCCAGAAACACAAGAACCTCGCGGACCGGGCACTCGCGCAGCTCACAGACGACGCATTTTTCCAGAAGCCGGGGGACAAGGTGAACGCCGTCGCAGCGATCGTCAAACACCTCGCGGGCAACTTAACTTCGCGCTGGACCGAATTCTTGACGACCGACGGCGAGAAGCCGACTCGCAATCGCGACGGCGAATTCATCGTGGGCGCCGTTGACTCGCGGGCGAATCTGCTCGAACAATGGGAACGTGGCTGGGCGATTCTATTCGCCTCGCTGCAGACGCTTACGGGATCGGACCTGACGAAGACGGTCACGATCCGCGGCGAAGTCCTCACGGCGCGTCAAGCGTGCCTGCGCGGGCTGACGCATGCGGCGTATCATGTAGGTCAGATTTTGTACGTCGCCCGGCTGGTGAATCCGCAGGCGAGCTACGTGACCATCCCGCCCAGGAGTTGACCATGAACCCCGAAACGATTCGCACTTACCTTGTAGAAAACCCCGGTCAAATGACCGTGCAAGTCGCCCGGCACTTCCATGTCTCCGAGGCGGAAGTCGTGCGACTGTTACCCGCGGGGCAAGCCGTCGAACTCGATCCCGCGCGCTGGCAGGACATCCTCCAGTCGCACCAAGCGGCCGGCGACGTGCATGTGCTCGTCACCAACGCCTGCGCGACGCTGGAAGTGACGGGGACGTTCGGCAACTTCAGCGAATGGGGAGAATTCTTTAACGTCCAAACCAAGACGCTCGACATGCACATTCGCGGCAATCACATCGGCTCGATCTTCGCGGTGACCCGACCGACCGCACGCGGCACGAGCACGCTCGGCTTTCTCTTCTTCGACAAAAGCGGAACGGCTGCGTTCAAGGTCTACTGGAACTTCGGCGGCAGCGAACCCGCGCCGGGCCGACAGTCGCTGTTCGACCAGTTGCGCGATCAGTTCCGATTGGCGACGAGATCGCCCATGCCGGGTTGAAGGACGGCGTGCAGCACGCGACGCAGGTACTGTCCCAACGTCATCCCTTGCTTGGTCGCCTGGTCCAAAAGGGCCTTGGCCTGCCAGCTCGGTACCATGAGTGAAAGTTCGGCGACGTCGCCCGCAAAGGGCGAAGGAGGAGCGATTGGAGACGTGAGCGGAGTCATGTTTTTTCCATCCCATGGAGACCGCGTGAAAGCTAAGCATTCCTCATGCCAAGAATGCGAAAATCGAACGAGCCCGGCGTTCGTGAAGCAGGCGCATTCGGCTCTCCGGAGTATTCTACGAGATTTCCACGTGACCAACCTGCCCGCAGGCGACGAATCGGACACGAAATAATAAGATCGACACCGTCCGCTGCACCTTTCCCAGCGCCCTTTGCCACGAAATGCGACAGTTTTTGCCACGAATGTTGGCTCTTTTGCGAGAATATGATGAATCGAAAGAAAAGCGAAGCCGCCTTCGACCGCGCCTGCCTCCTCATCCCCGGCGGCGTCAATAGCCCCGCCCGCGCCTTCGGCGGCGTCGGCGGAAAGCCCCCCTTCATCGCCCGCGGCGAATCGTGCTATCTCATCGATCTCGACGGCAATCGCTATCTCGACTTCTGCGGTTCCTGGGGTCCCCTCATCCTCGGCCACTGCCACCCCCGCGTCACCCAGGCCGTGCAAGAAACCATGACCCGCGGGGCCACCTTCGGCGCCCCCACCGAAATCGAATCCGATCTCGCCGAACTCATCACCCAGTTCATGCCGTCCATCGAGATGGTCCGCATGGTCAGTTCCGGCACCGAAGCGTCGATGAGCGCCATTCGCCTCGCACGCGGTTACACCGGCCGAGACGTGATCGTCAAGTTTGCCGGCTGTTATCATGGCCACGTCGATAGCTTGCTCGTCTCGGCCGGGTCCAGCGCCACGACGCTCGGCGTCCCGAACAGTCCCGGCATCCCCAGGGGTTGCACCGCCGACACGCTGTCGCTCAAGTACAACGACGTCCAGGCCCTGGAGGAGGCGTTCGCCAGCCGCGGCGACCAGATCGCCGGCGTGATCCTGGAACCGGTCGTGGGCAACATGGGGCTGGTCATCCCGTCCCGCGCATTTCTCGAGGCGCTGCGGAATCTCACCACGAAGCATGGCGCCCTGCTCATCTACGACGAGGTGATGACGGGGTTTCGCTTGGCGCTGGGCGGGGCGCAGCAGCTCTTTGGCGCCAAACCCGACATTACGGTGCTCGGCAAAATCGTGGGAGGCGGGCTTCCCGTCGGTGCGTACGGCGGCCGGGCCGACATCATGAAAAAGGTCATGCCCGCCGGGCCCGTCTTCCAGGCCGGCACCCTGTCGGGCAACCCGCTGGCGATGGCCGCCGGTCTGGCGACGTTGCAAGAGCTGCGCGATCATCCGCCGTACGAGACGCTCGACGCGCTGGGGGTGCAGCTGGAAGCAGGGCTGCGGAAGATATGCACCGACCTCAAGATCCCGCATTACTTCGCGCGCGTCGGCAGTATGTGGACGCTCTTCTTTGCGCCTGAGGCGGTACATGATTACGACAGCGCCAAGAAGAGCGACACGGTCCGGTTCGCGAAGTTCTTCTGGGCGATGATGGATCGGGGCGTCTACCTGCCCTGCAGCCAATTCGAGGCGGCGTTTTTGTCATCGGCTATGACAAAATCGCACATCGACGAGACGCTGACGGCCGCGCAGGCATCGCTGCAGGAGATCGCGGCGTAGAGTTGAGGTTGCGCGATTCCACAGGATCCTGTACTCGGCCTGAAAGGCCGCCTCGTACAGTCCAGGCCGTGAGGCCTGGGCAAGATGCAACACCAAATTCGGCCCTGTAAGGGCCGCTCGTAAGGATTCTGACGAGCGGCCCTTACAGGGCCGAGATGCAAATATCAGCCTACCCAGGCCTCACGGCCTGGGCTATAAGAGACGGCCTTTCAGGCCGAACAGCAGCGAGTCGAGCCCGCTCAATCGCTGGCGCTGCGGCTCTGACGCGCAACAAAAGATGCGGAACCGCTGGGTTCCGCATCTTTGCATTTCGAATCCGCCCGGATCGCTACGTTACCAGGCGAAATGGGCGAAGGCCTTGTTCGAATCGGCCATCTTGATCGTGTTTTCGCGCTTGGTCATCGCTTCGCCTTCGCGGCGATACGCGGCCATGAACTCCTCGGCTAACCGCAGGAACATCGGGCGACCCGCCTTGGACCGGGCGGCGTTGATGATCCAGCGGATCGACAGGCTCTGCTGCCGAGTCTTGTTGACCTGCATGGGAACTTGGTACGTGGCGCCGCCGACGCGCTTGGAGCGGACTTCGACGGAGGGCTTCACGTTCTCGACCGCCTGGATAAAGATCTCAACCGGCTCGGCGTCGGGCATGCGCTTCTTGATCTGATCGAGGGCGCCGTAGAAGATGCGCATGGAGGTCGACTTTTTCCCCTGCCACATGAGGCAGTTGATGAATTTCGAGACGAGTTTGTTGTTGTAGCGCGGATCGGGCTTGAGGGTGTCCGCGCTGGCAGTTCGTTTTCCCATGGTGATCCTGAGACAGTTAGTTGAGGGAAGGTTCCGGTATCATGAAGCGAACCGTTTCCAGGTCGGGCCAAACATAGAGCACCTCGCTGGTATCGGGCACGAAAACGACGTCGTTTTTTTGGTTGCAGAAGGGGCATGTCATTGGGAATGCAGCCGAGGCGTCCTTGTCGGCCAATCCCTCCCCTTCGCATTTGAGCGTCACTCCTAGTTGTTGATCGCAGTGGCAACATGCGAAATCGAGAACAACTTCGAGTTCCAACATCACGAATCCTCAGGCGTATGCTTATCGTCCCCGAACGCCGCCCGGCGAAGAGCGGCGAACCCAGTCCAACCCAGACGAGGAGCGCAAGTGATCGGCCTGTCGGCCCCGGGAAGGTTAGCTGCCTTCGCGTTTGGAGCCGTACTTCGAACGAGCTTGTTTACGATCGGCGACGCCCTGGGAGTCAAGCACGCCGCGAACGATATGGTATCGTACGCCGGGCAAATCGCGGACGCGGCCGCCGCGGACCAGGACAATGGAGTGTTCTTGCAGATTATGCCCTTCGCCCGGGATGTATGCGGTGACTTCGATGCCGTTGGAAAGGCGAACGCGGGCAACTTTCCGCATGGCGGAGTTGGGTTTCTTGGGGGTCATGGTCTTGACCTGCAAGCAAACTCCTCGCTTCTGGGGGCATCCCAAAAGGGCCGGATGTTTGGGCCGCCGCGTCTGCTGCACGCGCGGCTTTTTCACTAACTGATTGACGGTAGGCATCAACGAACTCCGAAATATCTGCGCAGAAAGCGGTCCGAGTCGATCCGAAAGGTTTTAGGCTACGAAGGCGAGGTCGCCCGGTCAAGAGCGACTCTGATTTTTTGGGAGCCCGTGCTGCGTCCGAGTCTGGGCTTTTGAGCATGCCGTCCTACAATAATGCCGCTGCATTCCCCTAATTCTATTATGGAGATCGTGCCGTGAAGCACCTACTGCTCGGCGTCTGTTTTTTGGCCGCCTCGTTCCCTCAGGCGCAAGTCAAGGGTCTCGGACCCGTCGGCGACATCAAGAAACTGCACACCAGTTTCAAGTTCACCGAAGGTCCCGCTGCCGATCCGCAGGGCAACGTTTACTTTACCGACATCCCCGACGAGAAGATCTACAAGATCGACCTCAAGGGCGCCCTGAGCGTGTTCACGGATAAATCGAACCACGCCAACGGTCTGATGTTCAATGCCAAGGGCGAACTTGTCGCCTGCGAAATGGACGGAACGATCGTCGCCTGGAACGTCGAAACCAAGACCCGGCGCGTTATCACCGGCGAATACAAGGGCAAGCGTTACAACGCCCCCAACGATCTCGTCCTCGACAAGGCGGGCGGCGTCTACTTCACCGACCCCAATTTCCGCGCCCCGGAACCCAACCCGCAAGACAAGCTCGGCGTCTACTATGTCAGCGCCAAGGGCGATGTGACGCGCCTTATCGACGGACTCCCCAAGCCCAACGGCGTTATCCTTTCTCCCGATGAGAAGACCCTCTACGTCGTTCCCACCGGGCAGGCGGAAATGATGGCATATGCCGTCGAGACGCCCGGTAAGATCAGCGCCGGCAAAGTCTTCTGCACGCTGAAGCAACCTGAGGGCAAGAAAGGTACCGGCGGCGACGGCCTCGCCATCGATGCCAAGGGCAATCTCTACATCACCTCGCAGCTGGGCCTGCAAGTCTTCGATCCGGCCGGCAAGGCGCTCGGCATCATCGCGTTCCCGGAGCAACCCTCCAACGCCGCCTTCGGCGGCGCCGATCTGAAAACGCTTTACGTGACGGCGCGGACGTCGGTCTACGCCGCGACAATGGAAGCGGTCGGACATCGCTTTCCGGGGAAGTAACCAGGGCGAAAGCCCAGGGATGGCTATCCCTGGGGAAGCGCCGGTTGCAGAAATGTTACGATTTCGGGCGCTCCCAGGGATAGCCATCCCTGGGCTTTCGCCTTCTTCATCGCCGGACTCGAGGTGCCTTCTTGCTGGGTTTCTTCGCTTTGACGCTGTTCACCAGCGCGACCCTCCTGTTCCTCGTGCAGCCGATGATCGGACGCATGATCCTGCCCAGCCTCGGCGGCACCCCGGCCGTCTGGAACACCTGCATGGTCTTCTTCCAGACCGTGCTCCTCATCGGCTATTTCTACACGCATACCGTCACCACCTACCTCACTCGCAAACAGCAACTCATCTTGCAGGGCTTCGTGCTGCTGTTGCCGCTCGCGCTGCTCCCCTTCACGCTGGGCGACTGGACGCCGCCGGAAGAGTCGAACCCGGTCTTCTCCGTGCTCGGCATTCTGACGCTGACCGTCGGTTTGCCGTTTTTCGTGGTGTCGACGACGGCGCCGCTCTTGCAGAAATGGTTCGGCTACACCCGCCATCCCGCCGCGGCTGACCCGTATTTCCTCTACGGCGCCTCCAATCTCGGCTCCATGCTCGCCCTGCTCGCCTATCCCCTGTTGGTCGAGCAACTCTTCGACATCGACCAGCAGACGCACGTTTGGCAGTTCGGCTACTTCCTCTTCGCGGGGCTCGTCTTCGGCTGCATCGTGATCCTCTACCGCACGATCGAGACAGACGCTCCGGCGCCGCTCGGGGCGCCCGTCGTCAGCACCGCCGCCTCGGCGATCACCGTGAAGCCCCGCAGCGGACCGGCGCCCGCGGTGGAACGGCCGACGTGGGCACGCCGCTTGCGCTGGATCGGCCTGGCCGCGTGCCCGTCGTCGCTCATGCTCGGCGTCACCACGTATCTGACGACCGACATCGCCGCCGTGCCGTTCTTCTGGGTGCTGCCGTTGGCGCTCTACCTGCTCACCTTCATCCTCGTCTTCGCCCGCTGGCCCATCGTCTGGACCGAAGGGCCGCACACGGTCATCCTCTTCTCGCAGCCGTGCCTGGTCCTTTTTCTGATCCTCGCCTTCGTCGCCAATCTCGCCCCGCCAACCTGGCTGATGTTCCTGCTGCATCTGGGCGCATTCTTCGGCTGCACGCTCATGTGTCACGGCGAACTCGCGCGCGATCGTCCCAGTCAGCGTTTCCTCACCGAATTCTTCCTCTGGATGTCCGTCGGCGGCGTCGTCGGCGGGCTCTTCAGCGCCCTCTTCGCTCCCATGGTCTTCTGGTTCGGGCTCGTCGAATATCCGATCGCTCTCATCCTCTGCAACTTCCTTCGCCCCAGCCTCGTCGAAGACGAAGTCTTCATTCCCGGCGACAGCAGCAAAAAAGGCGACACGCCCCTCGGCTGGGCGCTCGACCTGCTGATCCCGATCGGCCTGGCGCTGCTGGTGTACGGCATCCTGACTTACACGGCGAAGCCCGACAGCACTCTCTATCGCAAGTATCTGATGCCCATTCCGGTCATCGCCGTGCTTGCCCTGGCGATGCGGCCCTTGCGTTTCGGCCTGGGGCTTGTCGCCATCTGGCTCACCGTCTTTGTCTTCGATTATCGCGATGAAAACCAGCTCTTCGTGGGGCGAAGTTTCTTCGGCATGGTCAAGGTCAAGCAGGATGAACGCGACGGCAACACCTACAACCTGCTCGTGCATGGCGGTATCGACCACGGCCGGCAGAACACTCGGCTCACGAAGCGCCGAGTGCCGCTCGCCTACTTTCATCCTCTGAACGGCATCGGCCAGGTATTTCAGAAGTTCGACGGTTTCGGTCGGGCGTCGCTGCAAGGCGAGTACACGCTCAAGCTGGCGCAAATCGGCCTGGGCTTCGACCCGATGTCAACCGTCGCGATCGCGGGCGCTGGGAGCGCAGTCGTGCCGCGCACCTCGCATCTGTTCGTAATGCCGGACCTGCGATTGGCCGCGTCGCTGATCGGCTTCGGCGCGGATCCTTTGAGTCAGCTGGCGGCAACGCAGTCGAGCCCGCCGTTCGCCGTCGTCGGGCTGGGGGTCGGCAGCCTGGCGACGCATGCCACGCCGTACCAACACGTCGACTTCTACGAGATCGATCCGCTGGTGCTTTATCTGTCGCAAAGCCTGCCGCGTAAGCCCGCCTTTTTTACGTACATTGAGGACGCTCAGAAGCGGGCCGCCAATCTCAAGGTCATCCTGGGAGATGGCCGACTCAAGATCAAGGACGCCCACGAGCACTGGTATCACGTCATTTGCCTGGACGCGTTCAGCTCGGATGCGATCCCCGTGCATCTGCTCACGGTCGAGGCGGTCGAGCTGTATTTGTCGAAGCTGGCGCCGGGGGGCCTGCTCGTCTTCAACGCCACGAACAATTACGTCGACATCCAGGGGGTGCTGCGCGTGGTGGCCGACCAGTTGGGGTTGGAGTGCTACGTGTTCGCAGACTCGTCGTTTGCGTCGATCCCGGAGAAATGGGGGACGGACTACGTGGTAATGCGGCGAAAGGAGTCGACGATCGGGGCGCTCTTGGAGGCGAAGCAGTTGCCGTTCGCGGGCCCGGCGCCGCTGGCGACGTATTTGGGGATGGAGCAGTGGCGCTGGCTGGCGCCGTTCTACAATAACGCGAACGCGAACGATTTTCGCATGATGAAGACCTGGCGGATCCCGGAGCCGCGCGGCCGACTGTGGACGGACCGCTACGTGAATCTTCTGGGCGCCATGAACATCCGTTGAGAAAGGACCGGGCGATGCACTACGCGATGATGCCGACGCCATTGGGCGCGTTGTTGCTTCTGGGGGATGAGCGCGGCCTGTGCCGGGTCGAGTTCCCCGGCTCAGCGCCGCCGACGGGGGCGCGTGAGGACGCAGGGCCTTTCCGCGAGGTGATGAAGCAGCTGGGCGCGTACTTCTCCGGCGAGCTGCGCGACTTCGATTTTCCCATGGTTCCGCAGGGGACGCCGTTCCAGCTCCGGGCGTGGCAGGAGTTGCGCCAGATTCCGTACGGCGAAACCATCAGCTACCGCGAACAGGCGCGGCGCATGGGGGATGCGAACGCGAGCCGGGCAGCGGGCCTGGCGAATGGGCGAAATCCGCTGCCGATCGTGGTGCCGTGCCACCGGGTGATCGGTTCCAGCGGCAAGTTGACGGGCTACGGCGGCGGCCTGCCGATCAAACAATTCTTGCTGGACCTGGAAGCGCGGTAAGCGGACCATTTAGCGATTCGGTCTCGACATGGGGCAGCCAATCATCGCCCCGAATGGGGCGACGGAATGTAGCCACGGGTGGAGCGTAGCGCAACCCGTGGAGAGGCGAGGAGATTCGACTGCCCCGGCAGGGGCAGAGGAAATTAAGTCCTCGCCAGATAAGGTCTCCTTCGCTCCTCCGGAGCGATTCAATCGTCTCGGCTTACCACGAGTTACGCTCCGCTCCACTCGTGGCTACATTCCGTAGCCCCATCCGGGGCTAGATCACCGTTCACTCCGGAATCGTGGGCAATTCCCACGGTCGGCGGTACTCGGGCCGGGTGCGTAACGCGTTGGCCGCCACGTCCCCCACGAACGTCTCCGTCTTGGGGTCGAGCGTCAACTTTCGGCCCACGCGCGTGGAGATGTTGCCGGCGTGGCACAGGATCGACGCGGGATGGCCGATCGTTTCCAGGTCGCAGTAGGGCCGTTGCCGGGACTTGATGCAGTCGATGAAGTTCTGCACGTGCGGACGTTCGTGGCTATCGCCCACGCCTTCGCGCAGGAGCTTGCCGCCGGCGCCGTACGCCCGCCAACGCGAGTTGCCGAGGATGATGTAGCCCTGATCGCCGTAGACCGCGGCCCCTTCGGATTCGTCTTCCATGTGGTAGGGCGCCCAGATCCGCATCTCGTAGGTGAGTAGTTTGGGATTCTTGCAGATATATTCGTAGTTCACCTGGAGGGTGTCGGCGAATTCCTGGGCGTCGTCGAAGTACCATTTGCCGCCGCTGGAGGTGATATGCGTGGGGAGGCCGAGGGACTCTTCCTTCTGCGCCTCGGCGGCGGCGCTGAGGGCGGCGAAGGCCATGTCGAGCCGGTGGACGCCGTCGTTGCCGAGGTCGCCGGTGCCGTAGTCGTAAAACCAGCGCCAGTTGCCATGGAAGCGATTGACGTTGTAAGGCCGCAGCGGCGCGGAACCGGTCCACATGTCGTAGTCGACTTCCTTGGGCGCGACGCTGTCGGCGGGTCGGCCGATCGCTCGCTGCCTGCCGCTCTCCCACGCCTTGGCGACCAGGCACTTTCCCAGCACGCCGGTCTTGATGTAGTCGAGCGCCGATTGCATGCGTGCCGTCGCCCGGTGTTGCGAACCCATCTGTACGATCCGCCGATACCGCTTCATGGCCGCCACCATGCGCTGCCCCTCGACGATGTTGTGCGCGTCGGGCTTCTCGACGTAGACGTCCTTGTTGTTCATGCAGGCGAGGATCGTCGGAATCGCGTGCCAGTGATCGGGCGTGCCGACGACGAGGGCGTCGATTTCCTTGTTGTCGACGAGCCGGCGGAAGTCGCCGAAGGTCGCCGGCTTCACGTTCTGGCGTTTCTGGATCTCCTCCAGGGCCACCGGGAACTTTCGGCTATCAATGTCGGCGAGCCCGACGATTTCGACGAACTTATTGTCGGCGAAGGTACGAATGAGGCTCAACGCCCGCCCGCTGGCGCCGACAATGCCGACGCGCACGCGTTCATTTGCGGCGGCCTTGCCGTGACGAGCGACCATGGCGCTGGCGGCAGTAACGCCGGCGGCAGCGATAAATTTGCGACGATTCATACGCGTCTCCCGATTCATTGATTTTGCCCCCGGCAAACCGCCGGAGGTTTTGCACTGCCCGCTAGTGTAGCAGGAAGTCGCGCACGCTGCCAAATCGTTCCGCCCGCGGCGAAATTTCCTTTGACACCGAGCAACTCCAAGCGGAAGATGGATCGTCATCTAATCATCAAGCGTTACCTAAGGAGTAACACCCGTCCCACTCCACCAGAGCCCAGGAGCTTCCATCTGGTCGTCCAGTTTCGAGGCAGGGAGGACACGCCCATGTCCGACACGCACATCCCGAACTCGCGTCGCACCGATACCGCCCTGACGATCGAGCTGCGCGCTCCTTCTTCGCCAGAACCGCAGCACCGTCCGATTGCCGAGCCTACTGCCTGCGCAGCCCCGTCGGGCCGATATCTCGTCGGCGAAGAAATCGGCTGCGGCGGCGTCGGCGTCGTCCTCGAAGGGTGGGACGCTCAACTGATGCGCAAGATCGCCCTCAAGATGCTCCTCGAAGAACACAAAAACAAACCCGAAGTCGTAAGACGCTTCCTCGAAGAAGCCCGCATCACCAGCCGATTGCAGCATCCCGGGATCGTCGCCATCCACGAACTCGGTTTTACTCACGACAACCGACCGTTCTTCGTCATGCGCCTGGTGCGAGGCGAAACGCTGGCGCAAATCCTGCAGCGCCGCGACGACCTGGCGATCGATCAATTGCGGTTCCTGAATATCTTCCTGCAGGCGTGCCAGGCTGTCGCCTACGCTCATAGTCAGGGAGTGATCCACCGCGACCTCAAACCGGCGAACATCATGGTCGGAGCGTTCGGCGTCGTCAAGGTCATGGACTGGGGACTGGCGAAAGTGCTCGGCGAGCCCGACCTCCCCGACTGGATCGAGGCGGCGCAGACTGCGGCTCGCTTCAGCGACGCTGCCGTGCGTCAACGCGCCTCCGCAGACGACTTGGCCTCGGCGACCCAAGTGGGGACCATTCTGGGAACTCCCGCTTACCTCCCCCCCGAGCAAGCGCGCGGCGAGATCGACCGCGTCGATAAGCGCGCCGACGTCTTCGGGCTCGGCGGCATCCTGTGCGAGATCCTCACCGGGCTCCCCCCCTACACCGGCGCCGACGGTCTGGAAATCTACAACAGCGCCGTCGCGGCCGACGCCGGCGATATGCTCCAGCGATTGAACGCCTGCGCCGCGCCGCTCGCCCTCGTTCGATTGGCGAAGTGGTGTCTGTCCCCCGAACCCGACGACCGACCGGCCGACGCGGCAGTGCTGGTCGAAAAGATGACCGACTATTTGCAGTCCGATCAACGACGTGCCGAGCTAGATCTCGTCCGCTTCTTCGATCTCTCCCTCGATCTCTTCTGCATCGCCGAGAACAACGGCTATTTTCGCCGAGTCAACGAGAACTTCCCACGCATTTTGGGATACACGGCCCAGGAGCTAACCTCGCGTCCGTTTATCGACTTCGTTCACCCCGAAGATCGGGACGAAACGGGATTGGAACTCCTCCGCGTCTCCGGCGGCGAACCGTGCTTCCATTTCCTGAACCGCTACCGCCACGCGGATGGCCATTACCTGTGGTTCGAATGGACTGCCCAGTCGGTCCCGGAAGAGCGCGCCATCTACGCCGTCGCCCGAGAAGTGACGGAGCGGATCGCGCAAGCCAACGCCCGCCGACACGACGAGCAGTCGCGGCTCCATTTGGCCGCCGTCGTGAACTCGGCCAAGAACGCGATCATCAGCACCTCGCTCGACGGCATCGTCCGCAGCTGGAACCCGGGCGCCGAGAGATTGTTCGGCTACTGCGCCGCCGAGATTGTCGGCCAATCTGTTCTTCGGCTCGTCCCGGAAGATCGAAAGGACGAGGAGGCCGAGTTCTTGAACCGTTTGACGCAATCCGAGCGCGTCGAGAACTTCGAATCGGTACGTCAGCGCAAGGACGGTTCGTTGGTTCCCGTATCGCTCACGGTTTCGCCGGTGAAGAACGACGCCGGCATCGTGGTCGGAGTTTCGAAAATCGTTCGGGACATCAGCGTTCAGAAGAAAGCCGAGGCGGCGTCGGCGGAATTGCTGGGTGCGGCTGCATTCATCTCCGACTCCGCCGCGATTCTCTCTCGCGGCGCCGACCTGCGCGAATCGCTTCAAGAATGCATGGAGTTGGCGGTCACGCGTTTGAACGTCGCTTTCGCCCGTATCTGGACCCTGAAAGATGAGTCGGAGACGCTCGAACTTCAGGCGAGTGCCGGACTCGACACGCACCTCGACGGTCCCCACTCGAAGGTTTCGGTCGGCGAGTACAAGATCGGCATGATCGCTCGGGAATGCAAGCCGCATCTCACCAACGCGGTGATCGACGATCCGCGTCTGAGCGACCGCGCCTGGGCCGTCCGAGAAGGAATGGTCGCGTTCGCCGGGCACCCGCTTGCGGTCGGCGGACAGGTGTTGGGAGTGATGGCGGTGTTCGCCCGGCATCCCCTTTCGGACAACCTCCTCGCAACGCTCCGTTCTTTCTCGGACAGCCTCGCCCTGGCGATTCGGAAGCAACAGCTCGAAGACGAGATCGCGGAGTTGCGAGCGCTGGCTGTCGCCGATTGACGATCGCTCTCGCCGCCCGTTGGCGCTCGGCGTAAAATACCGCGGATTATCGACCCTCCACCGGAGCCTTCCGCATGTCCAGCGCCGCCGAACCCGAACTGCTCGCCCTGAACAAGAAACTGCTCGACAGCATCGCCGCCGCCGACTGGAAAACCTACGAAGCGCTGTGCGATCCGACGCTCACCTGCTTCGAGCCGGAGGCGTTGGGCCAGCTCGTCGCGGGGATGGCGTTCCACAAGTTCTACTTCGAGTTCGGCGCCGCCAGTCAGCCGTACAACACCGAGATGTGTTCGCCGCACGTGCGGATCATGGGCGACGTCGCCGTGCTCAGCTACGTCCGCGTCAACCAACGACAACTCGCCGACGGCACGCCCGTCACGCGCAGCGTCGAGGAGACGCGCGTCTGGCAGAAGCAGTCCGGCTCGTGGAAGCACGTCCATTTCCATCGCTCGCCCCCTGCGAAGTAGCGAAAAGGAAGACGAGTCACAGAGGGCGCCGAGGATGGAAACATTCGCGCCGGCTGATCCGTCATGACCGAACCGCACGGCGCATTTCGGCCGTCAACGATCGAAGAGTTGCCCCGTTCCGTGAGGCCAGCGCGACAGCACTCGTTTCGCTTCGCGTGTCAGCAGTGCTTCTGCATGGCCAGTTGCGATTTCCTCGACCAGCTTTTCCGCTGCCGCGCTGCCGATTCGTTCCAGCACCTCCAGCGCACGCAGTTCTCGTAGAGAGGTTGGCGCCTTGGTCGGATCCTTGAACAACCCCGGTTCCGCTTCCAGCGCGGGCCGAAGGTTCTCCTTCAGAATCGCCAGTGTTTGCTTCGGGCCGCGCACCAGCGCCCACAGCGCGGGCTCCGCCTTTTTGCGCTCGACTTCACCCAGCAATTGCCAGTAATCCCCGACCTTGGCGCCGGGGGCGTCGGCGGGGGGCAGGATCGGCTCGCCGCCGAGCGGGCGGCTGAGATCCCACGCCAGTATCGACGTGTCGGCATTACCAGTCGCCATCGTTCGATCGTCCGGCGCGATCACGAGGGAGAATCCTGATCCGCCGCCCGTCGAAATGATGCCGCGCAGCGTGTCGGTCGCGGTTTCGTAGATGTAGACGTCATCGACATTTCTTCTGGCGAAAACAAAGCGGCCATCGTGCGAAAACACGCCTCCGGAAGAGAGCAGGCGATGCCGCAAGACCTCGCCCGTTTTCCGGTCGAAAAGGGCATACTCAAAGCCGGCGCCTTTGACGAACGCGGCCGTACTGGCCACGATGAATGGTCTGTCCGGTTGCGTGCCATACCCCCAGGCGAGCATGGGCGGGATCGGAACGGGCCCCCCCTGCACGGGCGCCCGGCTCAGATCCCCCACTGATACGGGCCGCTTCACTTCGGAATCCTTTGTCAGCAGCCCAGCAAACCCGACGGTGCGGATCGCCTTGCCGGTGCGGGTATCGACGAGTGTCAGCCGGCCATCGCGCGTGTGGTAGCCGAAGACCGAGGCATCCTCGGCATACCACGCGACGGCGGGGCGCGTCTGGTCGCCGAGCGGGAGGAAGGGAAAAACGCCGGGGAACACACTGGCGGCCGGGACGCGGTGGGTTGCCAGTCGGCGACCGGCCCGCGTTTCAAACGACGAAACCACAAAGTCCTTGCCAATGAGTTGGGGCACGATGGTGAGTTCGCCGTCCGCGCTGACGACAGGCCAGTTTCTATCGTCGGGACTGTTCGCGAAGATGCCCTCCAGCCGGCAACGGATACTTCCCTCCGCCCGGTCGAAGACGACCAGTTGTCCCTGATAGTTCGCCGCGAGAATGCGGTGCCCGGCATCACGCTCCATGGGGTGGCGCCAATTCAGCGAGGCCGGCTCCGGATGCAGCTTCGGCCGGGGTGGATAATGGCCCGACTCGACGACCTTGTTCGCGCTCAGATCCCAGACGCGAAACGAATTGTCCGCTCCCGGGAAACGGATGCGGCCGGCCGACAAGTAACGCGCCGTCGGGAACAAATTAGATCCCTCGGTCCTGGGCGCCAGCGGCTTGAGATCGAGGTCGCCCCAGTACCATCGGCAGTCGTCCCCAACGACGGTCCGCTTCCCGTCGGCGGCGAACCCGAAGATGCTCACTTCGCCGCGGGCGTAACTTTCGAGCTTGGCCAGTACCTTGCCGGTGGCCATGTCTCGGCGTTCGCGAAGCGCCCTCGTCCCGAAGGTGTAAAACGATTTGCCGTCGGGCGCCACTGCGGTGAGGCGGAACCCTTCGATCACGTTGCGGGTCGGCACGATCTGCACGTCGTCGCGCCCGACGATGTGGTGGATGCGGAAACGTTCCTTGCCGGTCTTGACATCCAGAGCGACGTTGCCGCCGCGGTCTTGGCTGCCAGAACGATCGGCGCCGAGAAAGGTTGCCCCCACCAGGACGGTTTCGCCCTCATCCAGCAGCGCGGCGTCGTGGTAATAGCCGTTGAGCCGTACGACGTCGCCCTTGCGTTCGCCCGTGAGCGTGTCGAAAAGGTGAATTTCCACGCGCGAGGGCCATTGCAATTGTCCGACGGGAGTGCGGACGAACCAGGCCATGGTCGCTCCCGAGGGAGACAAGCCCACCCGGATCTCCTGTCCTTCGAGCTTCAATTTCTCGACACGAAGCCCGTCCGGAAACGTCTTCGTTCGGGTCGTCTTCCAGCTTTGCACCAGCGTTCCCTTGGCGACGTCCCAAACTTCGACGTCTTGATAGTTGTGCCCCGCCATGAGGCGGCCGCCGTCCAGAAAGTGAGGCTTCACGAACGCCGGCCGTTCCGGTTTCTCGCTCGGCCAGTAGAGCTTTCCCGTTGCGACGTCCACGAACATGAAATCTTGTTTGGAAGTGACCGCCAGAACTTTGCCGTCGGTGGAAAACCCGAGCGGACGGGAACCGATGCCCAGGGGAATATCGTGCGTGAGCCGGCCCGTCTCGGCGTTCCAAAGGTAAAGGTTGGCGTCTTCGAAGTCGCCGTAACCATGCAAGATCCGGCGATAGGGCGCTCCGGCGGTCGCGACGACCTTGCCATCCGGCGAGACGACGATGCCGTCAACCCGCCCGCGCTGGGCGAAGTGTAAATCGCCCAGACGGGCAATCGCGCCTTTCGGCAAAGGAAATCCGTACGCGTCCAGGGGGAGCTTTGGCTCCTGCCCGGAAGCGAATCCCGGCAGCACGATCAAGCACAGTAGACCGAGGGACCGAGTGATCATCACGACGCTCCTCGCATGGAGATGTGAGAATCGATAAGGGCATTTTATCCCTACCACACGATTTGCGTCAGCTTCTAACTCATGCTCGTCGGGAAGCAAGCGCGGCCGACGCCGACAAGAAGCGAGCAAAGCCCATTTGTTCAATTTGTCCGTTTTCGCGGACGGACTCGACGACGCGCACGTATTCGTGGACGGCGCCGGAGGAACTGGGAGCGTCACTTGTTCGCGGCGCGCAGTTGACTGAGTGCGATCCGCTGCTGCAACATGACGCCCCCCTTTTCGTCACGTACCTGGCAACGGACAACCGGATCGCTCGCATCCCAGTCCACGTGAATGCAGCCGAAGTTGGTATCGAAGTAGGTCAAGCCGAGCCGATACGAGTTGATTTCGTTCGCGAAGCGCACATCGGCCTTGTTCTTATTGCCGCTGGGATGATTCAGGCTGCTGCTGGTGATGTCGAAGAGCGGATACCCGACGCCAAGAGGGTGGTCGGCGCGGAGTCGCGAGATCTCCGCAAGGTGACGGTCGCCGCTGAGCAAGATGACGCCATTAGCTCCGGTGTCGCGAATGAGGCGGAGAAGACGTTTTCGCTCATTCGGGAAGTTGCCCCAGGTCTCGGAGCCATGTTCATCGGGAATGACTTGCACGCCGGAGCCGATGAGTCGAATCTCGGCGGGGACTTTGAGTTGCTGCTCGAGCCAGCGCCATTGGGTTTCGCCAAGCACGGTGGCGTCTTCATCGGCGTTGGGGGCATACTTGCCGCGATAACCGTCGCCCGGCTCGCCCGGCTTGAATCCGGTCTTGAGTTTGCTGCGGTGATAGCGTGCGTCGAGCAGGATGATCTGCACGCGCTTGCCGACCGGACCGTAGACTTGGGCGGAGTAGACGCCTTCCTGCTTGCGGCACGGATCGTCTTTGGCGACGCCGAAGAAATCGAGGAAGATCTGCTGGGACTCTTTCTTCTTGGGATACTCGAAACCGGCGTCGTTGGCGCCGTAATCGTGATCGTCCCATGTGGCGATGATCGGGCAGATTTTCTTGAGCTTAATCAATCCCGGCTGATCAGCGAGTAGTTTGTACTTCGCCCGCATCAGGTCCATGTCTTCCGTGTCGGCGTAGATGTTGTCGCCGAGAAAGATGAACAGTTCCGGCTTCGTCTCGACGACCGACTCCCAAATCGGCTGCGCTTTGTCCTGCCGCGCGCAGGAGCCGAAAGCAATCCGGGACAAGGCCTTTTCGTCCGCGAAGCCGAGCGAATTACACGAAATCCAGAACGCAATCAGAACAGCGCCAGCACGCAGTGCGACGTACATCTTTCATTCTCCGCGAGTATTTCGTTGAGACGACGATCGGGGTCGTTTAGATTGGGCTTACGATATTCGGCGATTCGCCAATGGCCTTCTCGTTTTTCGTTGAGCAAAGGAAACATTCCATGAACAAGCACGTTGTCTCCTTCATCTTGGGTCTGCTCGCTACGGGGAGCACGATGGCCCAGGAAGGCAAAATCGAGATGACGCATGGTCCGATTCTGGGCCGGCTCGGTACGAATGAGGTGGGCGTTTGGGTCCGGACCGCGCGATCGGGCGCGTTTCAAGTGCGTTACGGGATCAATGCCGACCAGCTCGATCAACTTTCGCCCGTCGCGGAAACCAAGCTCGCTCGCGACAACACGGGCTGGGTTCATATCACCGGACTCAATCCCGCCACGAAGTACTACTATCAGGTGGTCGGCAGCAAGCGAAAAACGGACGGTTCGTTCCGAACGCTTCCTGATTCGGCGGCACTGCGCGACGCCAAGCTCAACCCGCGCGGGCTATTCAACTTCAGCTTCGAATACGCCTGCGGCAACAATCAGAATCCCAAGCAAAGCCTCGGACCAAACGGCCCGGCCTTCAAGACCATGCTGCGCGAACTGGAAGACAAGATCGACTTTGCCATCCTCAACGGGGACTGGCTGTATGAGGACAAGCGGAGCCATACCGTCGATGACTGGTTGAAGCAAGTTGGCAAGACGGCCAAGGACATCCCCCACGAAGTCAAAGTCGCGCCGACGCTCGTCGGCGTCTGGGAGAACTACAAGGTTTATCTGGAACGGGGCAAGAATCTGTCGGAATGGCATCGCCGCATTCCGAGTTTCTTTACCCTCGACGATCACGAAATCCTCAATGACGTATGGGGTGCCGGCGAAGCAGGGGTCCGCGAACGCCGTGCCGTCTTCCGCGATATCGGCGTCAACGCCTGGTACGATTATCTCGCCTGGAGCAACCCGACAGGTCGACCTCAGGACGTCCATTTCGGCAAGGCAGCGTTGAAGAAAGGGAGCGACATTCTCGTCGACAAGAGCGCCGACTTCACAAAGCTCGATCTCAAGCAAATCGCCAACCTGCATGTGCACTGGGGTAAACCAAGCGCCGGCGAGAACATTAACGAACTCGACGACGAACTTCCCGGCGATCCCAACGCCGGCGTCTTTGCCATTGACGAGATCCTCGACAAGAATCGCCTACGCATCAAGCCCGCGGCATACGCCGACGGCGCCTCCAGTTATTCGATCGGCCGTCGCAACTGGTTCAAGATGCGCATCGCCAACTGCGATTTCTATCTGCTTGACACGCGCAGCCATCGCGATATGCACGATCTCGATAATCGCGCCAAGAAGGGCATCTCCATGCTGGGCAAGGAACAGAAAGCCTGGTTGAAGGAGGAAATGAAGAAGAGCGACGCCGATTTCCATTTCGTCGTGTCGTCCGTCAACCTGATGGTTCCCCACGTCGGCGGCGGCGCCGTGCGCGCGAAAAACAAGGACGATGCCTGGACGGTCTTCCTCGAGGAGCGCGGCGAGTTGCTGGACTTCTGGAACAGCCTGGGCAAGCCGGTCATGGTGCTGACCGGCGACTTGCACAACAGCTTCGCGATCAAGATCGCTGACAACGTCTGGGAGTTCGCGTCGGGCCCCCACAACTCGCAGAACCATCTCGCCGGCGACGAAGGCAAACGACCCATCAATGGGCCTTACGATTCGTTTGGAACCAAGTGCTTTATCCGCTGGTCAAGCTACTTCGCCGACGACGTGCCGCGCCCGATCGCCCGCCAACCGCTCTATTGCGTGGTGCAAGTCAACAACGTCTTCAACAATCCCCAGAAAGAAGGCGACACGCGCTGGATCGCGTACCCGAAGGCGCAAGTAATCTTCCAGTATTACGACGGCTTCACGGGGCGATTGCAGTATGCGGAGACGATACTGGCGCGATAAACAAACGAGAATTTCCGTCCCACAGGAACGGGTTGTCGTCGAAGAATCTGCGACGCCCGGACTGCGTCCACTGAATTCATCGGCTGGTTCGCGGAACGCCTGGCCAGAAGAAAAAACGAAGCGAAAGAGGAATGCGGACAGGTCTTGCCTATTGGCCGAAAATCGCCTTCCGACTTCGCATTGCGCAGCCTGCCGCACTGGCGAGACATGAACTGAAGTCCGAACCTCGGAAACGTTTTCTTACCAGATGCCTCGTAATCGCCGCCTGTCTCAAACGAGGCCAGACGAGCCACGCCTCGATTAGGGCATGGTAGGGCTGCCCTGGGACGTTCGATGATCAGGCCAAGGCTCCAGGAAAATTATCGCATCACGAGCTCCGTCGCATTACGCGGCCTGGTTTTTCCAGGCCTGGCTCTCGAAGAAGACCTGGAACGCCACCGTCATGTAATCGAGCATCTCCGGCGTGAGGCCCGGGTAGACGCCGATGAAGAATGCGTCGCGCATCAGGCGGTCGGTCTGCGTCAAATCGCCGACGACGCGGTGTTGGACGCCCGTAAACGCCGGCTGTCGCAAGAGGTTGCCCGCGAACAACTGGCGAGTCGCGATCTGATTTCGTTCCAGATGGGCGACAAGCTGCGACTTCGTGAACGGGGCATCGGGCTTCACCGTGAGCAGCATGCCGAACCACGACGGATCGCTCCCCGGCGTCGCCCTGGGCATCGTCAGGTATTCTTCGTACGGCCGGAGTGCGTTTAGTAGGTACGCGTGATTGGCTCGTCGGGCGGCGACGAAGCTGTCGAGCTTACGAAGCTGCTGCCTGCCGATGGCCGCCTGCAAATCGAGCGGCTTCAGATTGTACCCAAGGTGGCTGTAGATGTACTTATGGTCATATCCGCACGGAAGACTTCCTAGCTGCCAGTCAAAGCGTTTGCCGCAGGTGTCGTCCTGACCCGAGGCGCACCAGCAATCTCGGCCCCAATCGCGGAACGATTCGGCGACGCGCTTGAGCCGGCCCGTGCTGCACAGCACCGCGCCGCCTTCGCCCGTCGTCAAATGGTGCGGCGGATAAAAGCTCTGCGTCGCCAAGTGCCCGAAAGTTCCCGTCCGTTGGCCGCGATACGTCGCTCCCAGCGCGTCGCAGTTGTCCTCGACCACGTATAGATCGTGACGCTTGGCGACGTCCATCACGGTGTCGAGGTCGAACGGATTGCCCAGCGTGTGCGCGATCATGATCGCCCGCGTGCGCGGCCCGATCGCCGACTCCAGACGGTCGGCCTGCACGTTCGCGGTTTCCAGATCGACATCGACGAAGACGGGAATGCAGCCGTGCTGCACGATCGGCGCAACGGTCGTCGGAAACCCCGCGGCAACGGTGAGGACTTCGTCGCCGGGTTTCAGGGGGCGCTCGACCTGCGGACTCGTCAGGGTGGCAAACGCGATAAGATTGGCGCTTGAACCGGAGTTGACCAACAGCGCCGAACGGACGCCGACGTAGTCCGCAAGTTCGCGCTGAAAGGCGTCGCCTTCGGGGCCAAGCGTCAAGAAGAAATCGAGCAGCGAATCGACGCCGGCGACCATCTCCTCCGCATCGAACACACGCCCGGCGTAGGGGACTTTGCTTCGGCCTGGCACGAACTCCTTCTTCTCGTGCCGCCCGTGATAGTACTGGCGAACCAGATCGAGGATCTGCGTGCGCAGCTCGTTGACGTCGGTTTCCATGCGTGAGTCCAGCGAGGTTTGAATGATCAGGTTTAGGCCGCAATGCGTGCAGAACCGGTTTGCTCAAGGAACGACCGGTACCAGGCGATGGTGTCCACAAGTGCTTCGTCCAGCGAGAACGACGGGCGCCAGCCCATGACGTCGCGGGCCTTGTCGGACGAGAGGTACTGGTGCGGAATCTCGTTCGTGCTCTCGGCCAAGATGATCGGCTTCAGGCTCGAGTGCATCGCCTGCAGAATTCGATCTACCATCTGGAGCACGGTGAGCGGCAGTTGGCTGGAGAAGTTGAACGCCTGGCCGTGCAGGTCGGGATTCTTGGCCATACACTCGGCGAGGAAGAGGTACGCGGCGGCACCGTCTTTTACGTAAAAATAATCTCGTAAGAAGCTGCCGTCCGAGCGGAGCACCGGCGCTTCGCCGCGGAGGACGGAGCGGATGGTGCCCGGGATGAGGCGGTTCCAGTTGAGATCGCCGCCGCCGTAAAAATTGCCGCAGCGCGTGACGCAGACGGGGAGCTTGTAGGAGTGATGGTAGGCGAGCGAGATCAGGTCCGCACACGACTTGCTGACGTCGTAGGGATGCTGCCCGCGGAGCGGCGTCTCTTCGGTGTAGGGGAGCACCGCCTGTTCGCCGTACGCCTTGTCGGACGAGGCGACGACGACATGCGGCGTGAAGCCGCAACGGCGCGCCGCTTCGAGCAGGCACCAGGTGCCTTTGATGTTGGTTTCGAAAGTAGACATCGGACTGCGATTGGCAATGCCGACGATGGTCTGCGCCGCCAGGTGTAGGACGGTCTGGATTTCGTATTCCGCGAGAGTCCGCTCCATGAGCGCGTAGTCTTCGACGGCGCCACGGACGACGTCCATCTTGGCGCCGAGTCCGCTGCGGTGCAGTTCGGAGCCGGGCACCTGGTCGCGCACGAGGCCGACGACGTGAGCGCCTTTTTCCAGGAGGCTGCGCACGGTCCAGGCGCCGACGAGGCCGGTGCAACCGGTGACGAAGACGCGACGATCTTGCCAGAAGGATTTGGTCATACGAGTCGATTCCTAAGAGAGATTAGGCGGCCGCTCGGACGCGGTTCCGTCGCTGCTCAATAAACGTTTGCACTTGGCCCACAATGGCCGCGACGTCGAGGTGATGCTCACGCATCAAGAATGCATAGTTCGCGCATTCGCGCGAAAACTGATGCGGCACGCCGAACCGAAAAACTTCGCGAAGTTCTCGCCCGCCATCGGTTCATTTGCCGAGAATGGTCGCCTCGACATTACGCCGCCAACCGTGCGGCGGGTTTCAGCCACGTCGCCCACGGTCCGCCTTTGTTCCATAATCCGTTCAAGTAGCTGAAGTCTCGACTACTATCCATCGCGTGCCAGAACCCTTGGTGGTCGTATGCCATCAGTTCGCCGTCGCGGGTCAGGCTCATCAGCGGTTCTTGTTCGAAGATCAACTCCGGGTCGTTCCGCAAACGACTGAAAATCGACCGCTGCAAGACGAAAAACCCCCCGCTAATTCGACCCGCGGACAGCAGCGGCTTCTCCATGAACTCCACGACCTGGCTCCCTTCGACTTGAATCTCGCCATATCGGCCCGGCGGCTGAACCGTGGTAACGGTGCCGATCTTGCCGTGTTCGCGATGAAAAGCGACCTGTCGAGGAATATCGACGTCTGAAACGCCGTCGCCGTACGTGAGCAAGAAAGTATTGCCGACGATGTATTTTTCGACTTGCTTGACGCGGCTGCCGGTCATGTTTTCCAGGCCAGTTTCGACCAGCGTGACGCGCCAGTCTTCACAGTTGTTGGGCGTATGAATGCGAAGGTCGTTCGGCCGATCGAGGCTCACAGTGACGTCGGCACCGGCGAGATGATAGTCGAGGAAAAATCGCTTGATCGCCCAACTCTTGTAGCCCAAGCACAAAACGAAGTCTTTATAGCCGTGCTGCGCGTATCCCATCATGATGTGCCAAAGTATCGGTTTCCCGCCGATCGGAATCATCGGCTTAGGGATATCATCGGAGACGTCTCGGATTCTCGTTCCTTGTCCGCCGCACAAAATGACTACTTGCATAAGTGACCTCGTCCTGAGTTCCTCGGCGTGTCCGGGGCGAATATTAGCTTGCCGATTGCAAAAAAACAACCTGTACTTTTCCCGCGCCAAGCTGCCGTCAAGTTCGACTTGTTTTTTCCCGAGACCCTCGCTATTTCTCGCGGCGACTGCAGAGGTGCTTGAATTTTTTGGAGAGCCGCGGAATGCGTCGGCTGAAGGTACTACTGACGGGAGCAACCGGTTCTTTGGGCCGAACTCTCCTGGACGTCTTTCTGGACGAAAAGACGTCTCCGATCGAAGTAGTTGCGCTGACGCGCGGCCCCCATGATCTGCCGCCGCACGAACGCGTACATTATGTTTCTTGCGATTTGCAAGATGAGAAGCGAACCTCGCAGGTTCTGGAGCGCGAGCGCCCCGACTGGATCCTTCACGCGGCGGTGCTGGGCGTCAGGCCCCCGCGACCGACGTTACGCGATCTCGTCGAGTTTAACGTCAACGTCAGCTTGCGATTGTTTGAACAGGCAGGCCGAGTCCCGGGATGTCAGTTCTTGTACGCAAGCTCAGGACTGGCGTACCGCGATCAAGGTCGGCCGTTGCGTGAAAGCGATCCCCTCGAAACGCGTCACGGCTATGGCGCGAGCAAAGCTGCCGCCGATTCTCTTTTGCAAGCAGCCGCATTGGAAGCCAAACGCCCGCTGACCATCGTTCGGCCCTTTTCTTTCTCCGGTCCCCACGAACGACCGGGAGGATTGATCTACGGACTGCTTCAAGCAGCGGTAGGCCGCACGCCGATGACGCTTACGTCCGGCCTGCAGGTCCGCGATTATTGCAGCGCCGCCGACGTGGCGGAAGGGATGGCTTCCTGTTTGACGCATCAGCGCGAGGATCTCATCGAAATCTGGAATCTGGGCAGCGGCCGCGAAACGCCGCTGCGAGCGCTACTGGCCGAGTTGTGCGAAACGCTGCATCTCGAAGTCGAACTGCATTGGGGCCAAAAGCCGTTGCCCGCGGGTGAACCGGCGCACCTGGTGGGCGATTGCAGCCGGGCCCGACAGTACCTCGGCTGGCATCCTCGTCGCAACTTGGCGGCGAGCGTGTGGGAACTCGCTCGCCGTCGCTTTCCTTTTTTGCAATTGCCTCGGCCTCGGAGTGACTATCATGCCCCCAACATCTGACGAAGTCGATTTGACGATCGTCCTCCCCGCTTACCGCGAGGCGGAATCTCTGGAAACGCTCCTGCCGCAATTGCGCCGCGTCGCCGATTCGTTGCAGGTGACGACGGCGATTCTCATCGTCGATTCCGAACAGCCGCTCGACGATACCGCCGCCATTTGCAGCGAGCTAGGCGTACAGCACATTCACCGGACCGGGGGCAACTCGTTCGGCGACGCCGTCCGGTCCGGCATTGCGTCGGCGAAGGGGCGACATCTGCTTTTCATGGATGCCGACGGTTCGCACAATCCCGACCTGGTTCGACTCCTTTGGGACAACCGCGACAAGGGCGATATCATCGTCGGCAGCCGATACGTCGCCGGCGGCGGCACGGAAAATCCGAAGATCCTCATCTTCCTGAGCTGGCTCGTCAACGTCGTTTTTCGACTGTTCTTGGGTCTGAAGTGCCGCGACGTTTCCAATAGTCTACGGCTCTATCAAGCCGAGCATTTGAAATCGACGAAGCTGGTTTCGGATAACTTCGACATTGTCGAAGAAATACTGATCAAACTTCTGTTCGGGCCGGTGAATCGCGTGGCGTATGAAGTGCCGATCGTCTTCGAACGACGAAAGGCCGGCTCGAGCAAACGCAGTCTGGTTCGCTTCGCATTCAGCTACTTCGGTACGCTGGTGCGATTGACGCGGTTCAAATGGCAAATCCGTAAGGCGCGAGGTGCAGCATGAGTTTCTTGATCACAGGCGGTTGCGGCTTTCTCGGTTCCAACCTTGCGGCGCATTTGCTCCACCAAGGAAACGACGTCGCTGTTTTCGACAATCTCTCCCGCCTCGGCGCGGAGAAGAATCTCGCCTGGCTTGAATCGCTCGGACCAGTCCGTTTCGTCTGGGGCGATGTCCGAAACGCTTTCGACGTCGATACAGCAGTCGCCAAACTCAAGCCGCACGCGATTTTTCATCTCGCCGGCCAAGTGGCGATGACGACGTCGATGCAGTCGCCACGCCTCGACTTCGAAGTCAACGTTCTCGGATCGATGAACCTGCTCGAAGCTGTCCGCAAGCACGCGCCGGAGGCGACGGTCGTTTACTCATCGAGCAACAAAGTTTACGGCGATATCCGGGGGCTCGATCTGGAGCAAACTGCAAGTCGTTATCAGCCTCGCAATTCGCAATACGGCATCGACGAGTCCGCTCCGCTGGACTTCCATACTCCCTACGGATGTTCCAAAGGGGCGGCGGACCAGTACGTGCTCGATTATGCTCGTTGCTTCGGTCTCAAAACCGTCGTCTTCCGCCATTCGACCATTTACGGCAGCCGGCAGTTCGCGACATTCGACCAGGGCTGGGTCGGCTGGTTCTGCCGACAAGCGTTGCAGGTTCGCGAGAATCCAAACCGCGAGGCATTCACTATTTCCGGCGACGGCAAACAGGTACGCGACCTCCTGCACGCCGACGACGCCGTCCGATTCTATCTCGCCGCCGTCGATCATATCGACTCGGTGCAAGGCCAGGCGTTCAACCTGGGCGGCGGCATGGCGAACAGCCTTTCGCTGCTAGAGTTGTTCGCCTGCCTGGAGGCAAAGCTCGGCGTGAAGCTCAAGTACAATCAGCTTCCGTGGCGGCATAGCGATCAGAAGTTCTTCGTGGCAGACATTCGCAAGGCCGAGCGCTTGCTGCACTGGTCGCCCCGGATAACGAGCGATCAAGGCGTCGATGCGATCCTGGCGTGGGAACGAGAAGTCGCCGGGCGCATCAGGCCGGCAATCGCAGCTTGAGTTCGATTGCACTATCTCGGGAATTGCCAGCATCATGCATCGAATCGGGGTTATTACATGCGGAGATAATCGCGATCGTCGGCGAGCATCCGAGCTGAACTTTCGCTTGTTTTTCTGCACCTGCTTCGCTAAAGTCCAGCGAAAAGCGGCCCGGGGCCTGCGCTGTGTCGCGGTTGCCGGCGTGGGGACTTCGATCGTCCTCATTCGCTCAATATACCGCACTACTTTTGGGGAGATCGCGAAGATGAAAGCCGCACTGGCATCGGTTCAGGAACTGTTTGACTTTCGTACGCTTCCGCGCACCATGATTTACCTGGTAATGTTCGTTATGGTCACGACCTCTTCGTACCATCTGTACCGTACGAGAAGTCCGGTCCGCTACGATCGCGCCGCGAAATTCCGCGAGGGCCATAACATCTACTGCGCCGACCGCGCCGGCATCGACTTCCGATGCGTACACATGTGGGGCCGAGCGTTAAGCCAAAGCATGGATGAATTCCTCAAGCTCGGAAATACCTATCCTCCGCTGATGATTCTTTTGTATTGGCCCCTCTCGCTCGTTTCCGAGAACATGGCTTACTTCCTCTTCGTTTGGATCTTGGAAGGCTTCATGTTCTACAGTATTTACTCGATCCTCAAGCAATGCCTGGACTCCCGAAACATAGCCAGCGGGTGGGTTTGGGTAGGAGCCGGCGCGTTCTGGGCCTTCTTCAATCACACCTATCCCGTCGTCTTTTCGTTGGAGCGGGGCAACAGCGATCTGGTGGCACTAGGATTTGCCTGCGCCTTCTTGGCGGCGCTGCAAAGAGGATGTTTCTACTGGGCGACGGCCGCACTCTTTATGGCGACGCAGATCAAGATCTACCCCGCACTGTTAGTATTTCTGCTGCTCAAGCGGGCGGGATGGAAGTTCGTATTCATCTTCACCATACTAAACGTCGCCGCCCTGTTTGCGCTCGGCTGGGTCGGACTCGTCAACTTCCTGGAAGGCCTCGACAGGCTTATGCATCCCGACGTTAGCTGGGCCGGCAATCATTCGTTCCAAGGTTACTTCATCTACGCATTTCCGAGCTGGGATGTCGTCAATCGAGAACTGACGACGAGCATTCTGAAGTATGGTTTCCTGGGAAGCTTCGCGGCGATTTTGTCGTTCGACGCGATCCGCAGGGGCTACCTTTGGACCTTCTCGAAGCCTCGCACGGAGCAAGTCACGCACCTATCGCTCGGCGACGTCGGGCTCATCGGCATGGCTTGCCAAATCATGTGTCTCCTGCCGGCCACGAGCCACGACTATAAGCTGGTCATTCAAATTTTGCCCGCGCTGCTGCTCTTATCGCGTTCCGTCGAAACCATCTCACGCCACGAAAGGTTCGCGAATTTGATTCTCGTCCTGTTGGGCATTCTCAATGCCCTGATCTTCAGCCCGTACCACTTCAAAATGCCTCTTTTGGTGATCACGTTCTTCGGCTATTTGACGCTTTGGATCGTGTCGACCCGCGGCGGATCTGCGGAAGAACCGCGTGCGGCGGTAGCCTAAATTTCGAGTGGCAACACGGTATGAAGAAGCCGCCGTCGGGATAGTGGAGGGACTATCCGACGGCTTTGGCGTCTCGCGAGGAACCATGCATGAACAGTATTTCGACTTCGTTGCCGGCGGCAAGAGGCGCTCCGCGGCTTTCCAGTACGGCGGCGTATCTGATATTGTTCGTCACGGTGTTGACGTGTGCGTACCAATTGTATCGCACCCGAACCCACGTACGAGCGCCGGGATTCTCGTCTTTCCGCGAGGGACACGGCGTTCCTGTACACGAGAAAGAGGGCGGCGATTTTCGCTGCGTCCATCAATGGGGGCGAGCGCTCTCAGAAGGTCTGGACTCCTTCATGAGGCAAGGCGCCAACTATCCTCCGTTCATGATCGTGTTGTACTGGCCGTTCTCGCTCGTTTCAGAGAACTTAGCTTACTTTATTTTTTCCATCATGCTTCAGGGGTTTCTGTTCTTCAGTATTCACTGGCTCGTCAATGAATGCCAGCCGGTCCGCGACTCGCCGAGATCGGGCGCTCTCGCCGCATCCGTTATCTTCTGGGCACTATTTAATCACACGTATCCGGTCGTCTTTTCTCTCGAACGAGGCAATAGCGATCTGGTCTCCCTTGGCATCGCCTGCGCATTCCTCGCCGCCTTGCAGAACGGACGATTCTTCCTGGCAACCGTATTTCTGACATTGGCGACGCAGATCAAGATTTATCCGGGCCTGCTGGTTTTTCTGCTGCTTAACCGGGCCGGATGGAGGTTCGCCTTATTGTTCGGAATTCTCAATATCGGGGCTCTCTTTACTTTCGGGCTGGCGGGGCTTATTGGTTTTCTCGAAAACGTGAAGCCGTTGATGGCTCCATTGGCGAGTTGGGAGGGGAATCATTCGTTTCAAGGATACTTCATGTTCCTTTTTCCCGCCTGGAGCGATTCCTATCGGGAAACGATCACGAAGTGCTTGAAGTACGGAACGCTCGCCGCATTTGCGGGGGCTTGGCTCGTCGATTCATTTCGTCGCGGCAACCTTTGGACGTTCTCGAAATCTCCTTCCGCCCCGCGTACTGAGTTTACATTGGCCGAAATTGCGCTGATCGGCATGGCGTGTCAGGTCATGTGCCTGGTGCCGGGCACGAGTCATGATTATAAACTCGTGATTCAGATCCTGCCCACGATGTTGCTGCTGTCGCGGGCGGTCGAGGCCGTCTCCAGCCCGGGGATTTCAGCGAGTTGGTTACTTGCCGTGCTCGGGATCGTGAACGCCCTGATCTTCGCTCCGTACAAGCTCAAGATGCCGCTCTTGATGATCGCGTTTCTGGTTTACCTGGCACTATGGACCGTCGCGCGTCGCGGTGAGGTAGAGCACGAACGTTCGCTTGAGCCCCTCGGAAGCGACGGCGAGACATGTTAACGATTGTTTCTACAAGGGATTTCGCGTATGCATCAGGCTCTCCGTTACGTTTCGCCGTCGTCGATTCTTGCCGGCTGGGATTTCAGCACCAGCGGCGTCAAATGCCTGGCGTTCACGATCGACGGGGATAAGCTCGCGGAGGTTCGCCTGGCGACCGACCTCTGGACCGCAGACGGCGTCAGCGAGTTGAGCCTGCAGCAACTCGAAGGCCAGGCCCGCGCCTCCACCCGGGCACTCGCGAAGAAGCTGCAGATTTTGGGCCGGGCGCACGATTGGGTTGCCGGCGGCATCTCCGCGACGCATCATACTGCCGGCCGTATCGACGGTTTCAACAATCAAGTTCGCCGGGCCATCTGCTGGAACGATCAGACACTGGCCGAGTACCACGCCGTCGGCGTCAAACGGCTCGGCGGGCAAAAGCGCGTCCGCGAAAAGATCGGCGCCCCCTGGGCGATTCGTTACTCCCTTAGCCATCTCGTCAAGGACGAAGCGAATCTCTCCGAAGCGGACTGGCAAGCGACCTCGAAGATCCTGTCGCACGGCAGCCTGGCCGCGGGGTATTTGACGGGAAACTTCGATACGTGCAGCGTCTCGTCGGCCGCGTCGACCGGTATCATGGACTTTCGCACCGGTAAATGGAACCAGGAGATGCTGGACGCCCTGGCCCATCCCGAGTATCGCCGACTGGCGTGGAAGCAACTGCCCAAAATCGTCGATCACTTCACGCCGGTCGGTCCGCTGGCGGACGGATTGGCGCTGGACGCCGGGCTTACCGCTCGGCCGATGATCTTCCCAACGTCGGACGACCAGCAAGCGGGGTTGGTGGGCGGCGGCGCGGTTGATGCCGGGCAGATGGCGATCATCCTCGGCAGTTCCGCGGTCGTCAACTCCTCGTCGAAGCAATTGCCGACCACGGATTCGCTCGATGCGATGCGGCTCAACTGGGGCCCTTATCTGTGGATGCGTTGCTACACTAACGGCGCCTCGTTCCTCAATCAGATCGTGGGTCAGGATCCCGATTGGGCCGGACTTGAAGCCGAGGCGCGGAACGTTCCGGCCGGGTGCGATGGAACGAGCGTGCTGCCATTCCTCTATTCGGAACCATCGCTGGGCGTCACGAAGAAGCTATTTGGCTGGGATCCGGCGCCGCCGCGACAGGCGGGGAAGAAGTTCCGCGCAGCCCTCGAGGCGCTCGCGTATCTGATCGCGCTCGGCGTTCGTCAGCACGAGAAGGCGGGACAGACGATCGGCCGAATTTCGGTTTCGGGCGGGATGGCGCGGAGCGAACTGATGTGCGAAATTTTGTCGAGCGTGCTGGTTCGGCCGCTGGAGCGCTTGCGATCGGACGAGGGCCCGGCGCTGGGCGCCGCCGCGACGGCGCTCGCCGGGCTGGAAAACCAGGGCCGCAAATCAGCGGGCGAAAAGGCCGACTACCGGGTGGCCGACGCGGTGCGTCAGATGGTGAAGTTCCGCGCACCGGTGCAGCCGACCGCGGCCTGGGAAGGGGCGTACGCCCAAGGGCTCAAGCAATTCGAGAAGCGTCTGGCAGCGGGCAAGAAGGAGCTTTCCTAATAAGGCGAGCGGCCGACGTCAGTCGGCCGGTATAGCATCCCATTCGAAGATCTGATCGCAACCGCTCACGCACACGTACCGGCCGACTCACGTCGGCCGCTCGCCTAACCCAAGTTACGCTGTTCGACTTTTTTTCTAACGATTTTCGCCCTTGCGCCGCTCGCAATCCTTGGTAATTCCCACGTCCGCCTCCGCCACTCGGCGTGTAGTGAAGACCTACCCGCTTGAAATCACCCCCGACTTTTT
>JBBQPM010000044.1:0-42158 GCA_038217425.1 Gemmatales bacterium | reverse complement strand
ATCGCTTGAAGATCATCTTGCAGGAAGCTCTCCGCATGACGTGGTGCGGTCGGCATCCGACGGTGAAGCGTTTGCACGGCGTCTACCCGGACGGCATTCGCATCACCAAGAAGGACATGAAACCCTACGAAGCCCGCTTGGAACGCTCGACGACGCTGCCCAAGTACGACATCCTGATTCGACCAAAACAACCGAGATGTGGGTAAATCAAGACCTGCCGCTCGCCTTTCAGCGTGTCGCCTTCAAGCTGATAGATTCCCAGCCATACTTCCTTGCGGTTGGGATTGTCGAGTTTTTTGTTGCCGTCGAGACGGCTCGGCGTGCTGTCGAGCAGGATTTCAAACGTGCCTTCGCCCAGGTCGAACGTTTCTTTTCCTTTGAATTGCTTCGCTTTGATGAAGTCTTTCGAGATTGTCAGCTCCAGCTTGACGGCCCCCTGATTGGGCTTTTCGCCTTTGCCTTCGACGGCGTATCCATCCCAGACTCCGACCAGCTTCTCACGGGCTGCCTTCCCAGGCTCCTGCGCCGCGGAGAAAGAAGCCCAAAGGATTGCCGAAACGGTCAGCGTAGCCATGATGGTCCGCATGAGAGTTCTCCCCGGTCATTGCAAGGCTGGAATTCTGGATCGGGCCTAAACGAGAGTTCCTTTGTCTGCCGAAGTCCGGTGCCCCCATTGCCGACAGGAGATCATCAGCGCGGTGGCGCAAACCAAGCTGAAGACCGAAATGACCGCCACGCAGATCCAGATCGCAAGGATGGTTCGGAACTCTTGAAGCTCCGTCTTGATCATGATCGAACTTGCTGACGAGGTGGCCGCCATCGGAACGCCTGCCCCGATCCAAAAGCAGATCCAGAACGCGTTGTGCAGGTACTTACCTCTGCCTGTCTCGGCATCCGAGGGTTCGATCGATTTCCCTAGTTCCAGGGCTTTCATGCGCTCCAGGTGCGACAACTCACGGCTTTTCGCCACCTGCCTGAAGACGAGCCAAAGGAAGAATCCCACGAACAGCAGGGAAACCGACACGAGCGTGATGACGAAAGCCGAGGTCGGCAATTCAGGCAATGAAGCGAATAAGGGCATTTTCAACTCTCCGTCTTCGGTTTCCTCGGGCGACTTCGCTATTCTAGGAAAGGGCCGGGCGACTGCCGGGGAAGCAATTTTTCAGCCTCGCATCTGCCGATCGCTAAACTGGTATCAAGAGATTCAGGTCGCTTGTTGCCGGCATCGGTTACACGGGAGCCCTACGAGAATCCGCCCATGCTGGACGTCGCCGATTCCGCCCGTGCCAGTCGCGCGTTCTACCGCCGACATCATCTCGCCGAACTCGCGGATCTCATTCCCAAAAAGCCAACCGTTTCCTCGTCGCTCGTCGAATTCGGCATCCGGAGCGGGTTCTACTGTGCCTTCGCATTTCCCGGCTGGCAAGCGCTGCAGACGCATTTCGAACGCCTCGTCGAACAGACCGCACGCGTCGGCAGCGACCGACTCGCCGACAACCAGCAATATCGGCCGCCCGTATTGACGAACGTCGTGCAGCGCGAGAATGGCCTGGCGGGGCGCGAGAACGGGCCGTATTTGCTCCTCTTTTCGCCGGCGCCGCAAGAGAACTGCTGGGGCAAGACCGCGGGCCAGATCGAGGAACAATTCCAGGCGCGCGGCTGGCAGGGCCTCACCGTCCCGGAGTACCTCGTGCTGCAGCGCGTCTTCGCCGAGCAGTATGGCGATCATCGTTTTCACGAGGAGCCGTTGGACGCGAGCGGCGGCCACTGGCTTTGGCTGATCGATTCGATGAACGAGAACGAATGCTCGGCCGCGATGAGCCGGGGAGGCGTGGTCAACGTACAGGCGGTGAGCCGCGGCAACCGCGACTCGCGCCGCGCGGCGCTCGCGGCAGTCGTCGTCCCGCTGAATCATTCCAGCGCCGGCTGAAGCTCGATCGGCGTCTCGGCGATGACCGGTTCGCCTTGCTGCATCAGCGTCGCACGCACCGTCGTCGGCATCGGAGCCGACATCGGCATCTGCACTTCCAGCGACAACGTCCCTTCTTCCTGACCCGCCGGGATCATCAGCGCCGGGGCCAGCACCGACGTCTGCATACCGGGAAACACCAGCTCGACGCGCACCTCGCCCTTGATCTCCGGACTGCGGCGGATGCGCACGGCCACCGCTCCTTTCTCGCCCTTCTTCAGCGCGAGCGCGGTGCGATCGATTTCCAGCGACAGCCGGCCCGGGCCGATGACCGCGACCATCTGTTCGTTCTGATTGACCGAGTGATACGCGACGCGGTGCTTGGTGCCGTCGAAGTCGGTCACCGTCGCGGCGCCCTGCACGCAGACCCGGCAGGTTCGGCCCGTCTCCATCCACGGCGGCAAGTACGAGGCGTAGGTGAATTCGCTCGCCCCGGCCGCGACCGTCATCGGCTCGGCCCGCACCCCTTGCAGATGCCGCGCCTGGCGATCCGAGAGGCTGACGTCGATGACGCCCTTGAAGCCGTTGCGTTCGATCTTGTAAGGCCGACGATGCATGCCGCCGCGAGCCGCGAAGCCCATGATGTATTCGCCCTTGATGACGAACGGCGTCGGAATCGCAACCGCCAGGAGGATGTTCGGCACGGGCGCCTCGCCCAGCGCCGTCGGCGGCAACGCGGTTCGGCGCAGCTCGCCCGACACGCCCTCGATGGTCAGATGAGCGATCTGCACCTTGGTCATGTCGGTGGCGGTCAGGACGAGGTCCAGCGCGTTTTGATTCGGCTTGATTTCGGTCGGATTCACGGTGACGCCTTCGGGCAGCCCCTTCACCTCCACGAGGATCTTGTCCTTGAAGCCGCGCAGACGCTCGACGCCGAGCTTGACCTTGGCGGGCGTGCCGCGCGTAAGCGTGATCGCGTCGCCGAGCAGACTCAGACGGAAATCGGGACCGTCGGCCACACTCAAACGGACGCGATACGAGAAGTCGGGCCCGGCCTGCGAGCGGAAGCGATGCTTGACTTGCAGTTCGTAGTCGCCGTCTTTGGGAGCCGAGAATGTCAGCGTCGGATCGAGTTCCTTGCCGGCGGTTTCAGCCTGGACGACATTCTTGCCCGCGTCGTCGACGATGACGAGAACGCCGTCGAGCTTGGAACCGAGCCGAGCGGCGCGCATCTCGACGGTCCACGACTCGCCTTTCTTGGCGGCGAACTTCCAGGCATCGACCTCGCCCGGCTTCGAGATTCGGCCATTCACGACGCCAGGGAGCGTGAGTTTCTGCGCTTCGAACGCCTCGGGGAGTTCATCGACGTCGAGCAATACTCGACGGCCGGCAACGTCGTGCCACCCGGAGGACTTGGCGAGCGCGACCTGAACCTTCGCGCCGGCGAGTTCGAGTGACAGGGGGGTGTCACGTTTGCCGCCGAGCGGAAACGGCAGCCCCGCGGGAGCGCCGGCGGTCACGCTGAGCCGATAGACGTGCGCCTGGCTGCCGAGGTTGCCGGTGTCCTGAATGCGGATTTCGTACAGGCTGTCTGCCGGCGCGGTGAAAGTGACGAGCGGATCGCCGCCCGTGAAGTCGTCGTTCTCCGCGAGACGTTTGCCCGCGGGATCGCGAACTTCCAGTCGGGCGTCGAGCGGCGAGCCGAAGCGATTGGCATGGACCTCGGCCGTGATCTTTTGGCCCTTCTTCGCGAAGACGGTCCAGACGTCGACGTCATGATGCGGAAAGATTCGGCCATTGATCGTGACGGGCATCGTCACCTTGACGGGCGCCGCCGCCCCCGGGCGTTCGTCCTCGACGACTTCGGGCAGATCGCCGACGATGAATTTGAGCGACGACGTCGCCCCTTGCGATGTCCAGAGCCGGACGAAACGTGAGCCGAGCGGCGCGTCGGCCGCGAGCGCGAGCGACCCGCCCATATCCTTAGGATAATCTTCTTGTCGCTGTGAATCGGGGAGCGGCAGCACAGGGCCTTCGAACCAGCGCGTCGGGATCGATTTGAGTTTGGGGGAGGCAGTGACGCCGGGGCCGAGCACTTCCCAGTGGCACTCATGATGGAGGAACAAACCGCCGACGCGCATCTCGACGTTCGTGCCGCGCTGGCCTCCCGCGGGGAAGAGATACGAGGCGACGGGCGGCGAGGCGTGCGCGGTCGCCGACAGCGAGAGCAGCACCGCGAGAGTTCGGCGAATCATGTCAATTTCCTCGATGGAGTCAGTCGCACAAAAACACCTAACCACAGAGACACAGAGAGCACAGAGAAAGAAAGGGGAAACAATCGTATGGGATGTTTTTGCCCTTCGTGATTTCTCTGTGCTCTCTGTGACTCTGTGGTTAGGTATTTTACTTGACGTTACGCCAGCAGTTCGCGGATGATTCGGCCGCCGTTGACGATCGGCATCGGCCGGCCGTCGGGCGTGTGGAACTCGTCCTGCGGATTGATGCCGAGGAGGTGATACATCGTGGCGGCCAAGTCCTCGGGGCCGAAGGGATCGGTCGCGGGACGTTCGGCGCGGGCGTTGGTCGTGCCGATGGCCCGGCCCCCCTGGATGCCGCCGCCGGCGAGAGCGACGGTGAACGCCGGGCCCCAGTGATCGCGGCCCGCCTTGTTGTTGATCCGCGGCGTGCGACCGAACTCGCCCGTCACCACCACCAGCGTCGAATCGAGCTTGCGGCGATCCGCCAGGTCGCGAAGCAGGGTGGAGATGCTCTGATCGAGCCAGGGGAGAAGTTCGCGTTTGAGCGAGCTGAAGTTGTTGTCGTGCGTGTCCCAGTTGCTGTGATCGATGGTGACGCAGCGCACGCCTGCTTCCACGAGACGGCGAGCCATCAGGCACGATTGGCCCAGCGTGTTGCGACCATATTCGTCGCGGAGCCGGGTCGGTTCCTGATTGATGTCGAACGCCTGACGCGTGGCGGGCGACGACATCAGAGTGAACGCCTCGCGCTGGTAATCGCTGACGGCGCGGACGTGGAGGTTGCCCCGCATTTCCGCGGCTTGCTGATAGCGGTCGACCGATTGCAGCAGTTCCCGGCGCCGATCGAGCCGATCCGCCCGCAGGCTGACGGGCGGGGCGATATCGGGGACGGAGAAGTTGGGCGCGTTCGGATCGGCGTCGATGATGAAGGGGGACACTGTGGAGCCGAGATACGCGGGACCGGCGCTGGGGTGCAGCTTCGGCAAGCAGACGTAAGGTGGCACGCCCCCCTTGGAGCCGAGCTTGCGGGCGATGATCGAGCCGTGCGCGGGGCGCTGGTTGTTGGGAGTGACGGACGGGTTGAAGCCCGCGATGGGGAAGTAGCCGGTGAGCAGGTAATGGTCGGCGGGGCCGTGATCGGAGTTATGATGGCGGAAGGAGCGGATGAGCGAGAACTTGTCCATGTTCTGCGCGAGTTTCGGCAGTTGATCGCTGATGCGGATGCCGTTGACGTTGGTAGCGATGGGGGAGAACTCGCCGCGAAACTCGGCGGGGGCGTCGGGCTTGAGATCGAAGGTGTCGATGGTGCTGAGTCCGCCGTGCAGGAAGATGAAGATGAGCGAGACGTCGCGCGTCGGCTGCCTCTGGACGTCGGCGTGAGCCTTCGCTTGCAAGAGCAGCGGCAAGGACATGCCGGCTCCAAAGATGCTGGCGGAGCCCAGATGCAGAAAATCACGTCGCGTGGCGGTCATGGCAAATCCTCAGTTGGAACGAAAATCTCGGCGTTTCAGCGGCGGTTGTCCGGGGCCGCGAACTCGAAGGATCCTAATCTCGTCTTCCTCGATCTTGTACAGGATACGATAGCGCCGACCGAGGCGCGTCTTAAAAAGCACTTGCCGAATCGGAAGGCCGAAGCGTTCGCCCTCAGCGGAAAACGGAAACGACTCGGGCGCATCTTGAATTCGTTGAGCCGCACGCTCGTAGGCTTCGTACCAGACTACGGCTCCCTGCGGAGACTGACTCCGAAGCCAAATCATCTTGACGCGTAAATCTTTGAATGCCCGCCTGGAAAGTCGTAGCGGCAGCATCATTGCCTCGGAGGAAGATCGAATTCCTTCCGCAATTGCCGATCGGCTTCCTCAAAAGTAATCCCCTTATCGCCGTTCGCAATATCCTCAAGCACTTGGCGGATCGCTTCGTCATCGTCGACGTCGTAGCACTCTTGCATATCGACCCACGCACGCCATTCTTCGATCGCCTTTTCGGGCGTCAAGTCGCTACGGCCCTTGCGAATTTCCTTACCGAGATACTTGTGAAAGTCGCGAATGTCGTCGCGAGTCGTCGTGTCCATGGGTTTCCTCCGATGAGCTTCATTTGGCACGGGGGAAGGGAATTTCGCTCGGATCTCGCGATTAGCCTCTTCCCATCGAATCATGACTCCTCTGACTCGTCGCGAGGAATGCAAGGCGGGATGCGGACTCTGTGTACTATATCGGATCGGCGGCATTTCTCGAACAGAAATCCGCGCGAATTTTGACCCTCACCACGTCCCGAGAATGACGTGGATCTCGCCCGGGCCGTGCACGCCGGTGACCAGCTTCAACTCGATGTCGCCGGTCTTGCTGGGGCCGGTGATCAGCGACAGACACGACGGCGGCGCCGAGTGCGGACGGTCGGGGCTCGGGGCGAAGCGGTCGAACAGGTCGAATAGGTCCGGCAGGATCTGCGAACGATGGGCCACCGCGATGTGGATCGGCGGCAACAAACTCAGCGACCGGGGCTCCGTCGGCCTCGTCGCCATCACCACCGTCCCCGTCTCGGCCACCAGATACTCGACGCCGGAGATGCCGAGGTCGCAGTCGAAAAACGCTTGCCGATCCCACTTGCCCGGCTCGATCGCCGCGATCACACGCTCGTCGTCGCGGAGCTGGCGGACCAGGTCGAGTTCCTCAATCACCGCGCCCAGCCCGATGACGAGTTTGCGGACGTGGCGTTCGTCGGCCAGGTCGCGAATGCGCTCGATGGCCTCCGCTCGGCTGCGGGCGACGTACGCGAAACCGCCGGCGTATTGCAGCTCCCGACAAAACTTCGCCACCGGATCGTCGCCGGCGCCCTGATAGCCGATCTGCTGACGTTCCGGCAACGGCGGGATCGCGAGGTTGCGGTTCCCCTCGTGGACCGCCTGGCGGACGCGCATCAGAAATGCTTCGCGGCTGGTCACGGCTGCATCTCCCGCCATTGTTCGCGGAACGATTTCGCGGGCGGAGCCGGGAAGTCGCGCGCCGCCGTCCAGCCCGCACCCTGGCCCGGCAACTTGTCGAGCCAACCCTCTTTGCTCTGCGACCGCATCCACCAGCGGGCCAGCTTCATGCCCAGGCGATAGAGCCAGGGTGCCTGCAACAGCTTACTCGAAATGCCATACGCGAGATTCTCGAGCCGGCTCGGCTTGTGTTTGTGCTGCAGTTCGCGTAGGCCGATGAGCATGCGCGGGATGTTGATCTTCACGGGACAGGCCGAAAGGCAGGCGCCGCACAGGCTCGACGCATGCGGCAGTTGGGGGTTGTCCTTGACGCTATCGTAGAGGGGGGTGAGAATGCTGCCGATGGGGCCGGAGTAGACGCCGCCGTAGGCATGGCCGCCGATGCGCCGGTAGACGGGGCAGGCGTTGAGACAGGCGCCGCAACGGATGCACTGCAAGCTCTCGCGGAACGGCGACGCCAGCACTTTCGTTCGGCCGTTGTCGAGCAGCACGAGATGAAACTCTTCCGGCCCGTCGCGTTCGCCGAGGTGCCGAGGCCCCGTGATGACGGTGGTGTAGACGGAGAGCGTTTGACCGGTGGCGCCGCGGGCGAGGAGTTTGAGGAAGACGGGGAGATCGCGGAAGCGCGGGATGACTTTCTCGATGCCGACGAGCGCGATCTGCACACGCGGGCAGGTCGTCGTCAGTCGGCCGTTGCCTTCGTTGGTGACGAGTACGACGGTACCGGTCTCGGCGACCGCGAAGTTGCCGCCGGTGATGCCCAGGTCGGCCACGTGGAACTTCTCACGCAGGATGCGCCTGCCTTCCAGGGCGAGCGATTTCGGATCGTCGGGGAGTTTTCGGCCCACGAAGTTCGACAGCACGGCGGCGATGCTTTCGCGCGTGTGATGCACGGCCGGGGCGACGAGATGCGAGGGACGCTCGTTGGCGATTTGCAGGATGAACTCGCCGTAATCGGTCTCGGTGACTTCGATGCCCGCGGCTTGCAGCGCCGGGTTGAGGTGGATCTCTTCGGTGGTCATCGACTTCGATTTGACGGCCCGCTGACACTTCGCCTTGCGAGCGATGTCGACGATGATTTCCTGAGCTTCCTTCGCGTTCTCGGCCCAGTGAACTTTGCCGCCGAGCCGGGTGACGGAGGCTTCGAGCTGTTCGAGGTATTGATCCAGATGCGCGAGCGTATGTTCCTTGATCGCCTTGGCATGGTCGCGGAGTTGGCTGCTATCGGCGAGGGCGCCGAACCCGCGGCGATTGCCGGCCATGAGGGTGTCGGCGAGGCGCGTGAGGGCGGCCTGGAGCGGCGGGTCGGCGAGGGCCTGAGCAGAGGCGCCGTCGAAGTCGTGATGTTCGTGCTGCCGATAGTTGAGCATGTCGTCTTCGAATCGGTTCAAAGGAGCGGGCGAAATTCCGTATGAGTTAACTCTCGAACAGCATCGAGATACTCGCGAATCGCATCGGCAATATTGATGAGTGCGAGTTCACGGGTTTCGCCCTGTGAGACGCACCCGGGCAACCCCGGCGCCCGGACGGCGCAACCTTCTTCCGATTCATCCATGCGACTCTGTAACGCATCGCTTTCTCCCAATTCTCCTCTCAGGAGCACGACGATCCGCATCGTGCCCCTGACTTCGACGGTTCCATTGTAGCCCAAACGAGTCGCCACTTACAGCGGCACGCCGATCCGCTGAAACGAAACTCGAGCCAGGCGAAAGTCGTCGCTCGCGCTTGCCGCCCGGTAAATACGACGCTACAACTCGTCGTGGTTCATCTTGAACATCCGGTCGACCATCGACAAATCGCCCGTCTCGTATCCCCGGCGGAACCATTTCACTCGCTGCTCGGAGGTGCCGTGCGTGTACCCCTGCGGCGATACGAAGCCGCCCGAGCGCTTCCCGAGCGTGTCGTCGCCGATCGCGTTCGCGGATTTCAAGGCGGCGTCCAGATCGCCCACCTCCATGAAATTGTGCTTCTTCTGAGCATAATGCGCCCAGACGCCTGCCAGGTAATCCGCCTGCAACTCGAGCTTGACCGACCAGCGGTTGTATTCTTCCTTCGGTCCATTGCGCTTCTGGTTGACGATGGCGTTGTAGCCGATGAGGTTCTGCACGTGATGGCCGACCTCGTGGGCAATCACGTAGGCCTGGGAAAATTTCGCCTTGGAGCCTCCCAATTTTCGTTCCAGATCTTCGAAGAAGGAAGGGTCGATGTAGACTTTCTTGTCGGCGGGACAGTAGAAGGGACCGACGGCCGAAGACGCGGAACCGCACGCGGTATCGACTTTCCCGGTGAAAAGCGAGAGCTTCGGATGCTGATAGGCGCCCCGTCCGAGCTTGGGGTAGTGCACATCCCAAACCTCTTCCGTCCACCTGAGAACGACGGCATGGAACTTGGCGTCTTTCTCCTCTTCGGGGGAGAGCTGACGTTCCTTGCCCGGTTGCTGGGCAGCGCCGCCGCCGAACTTCGACAGGAGCATGTTGACGGTATCGGGGCTGACGCCGAACAACGCCGCGACGAGGACGACGACCGCTCCGCCGCCGACCATGGCCCCCCGGGCGCCGAACCGCCGACGATCCTCTACATTGCCGCTCTCTTCGTGGCCTTCCCATTTCATGACGATACTCCTGGTGCGCGTGCGAGATGGTATCATGAATTTTTAGCATGCTGGCTGCCGAAAGCATAGGGCCAGGCCTTTTCGGACCTCGCTTGACGAGCTTTCGCGGAGAACTACAACACACGCACCTCGGTCTTTCCAACTCTTCTGCGAGCCGGGCCTCCATGCGAGTTCTTCTTACCGGCGCCCGGGCTCCCGTTACTCTCGACCTGGCACGCCGATTTCACGCCCAGGGGCACGCCGTCTTCCTGGCCGACAGCCTTCGCTTCGGCGTCGCCGCGTTCTCGCGCGCCGTGACCAGGATGCTCGTCGTGCCCGCTCCCAAGGCCTCGGCCGCGAGGTACGTCGATGCCCTACTCGGCGCCGTCGATCGCTGGAAGATCGATCTGCTCGTGCCGACGTGCGAAGAGGTGTTCTTTATCGCGCATCATCTGGACCGCTTCCGCGACGTCTGCGCCGTCTGCACCGACTCCCTCGAGAAGCTGGAGCGGATGCACAATAAATGGAAGTTCTCACAGAAACGTTACTCGGAACACGCCCAGGCCCCCGAGTCGCATCTCCTCAACGACACGACACACCTCGAACCTTTTCACGCGGATTCGGCGAACTGGGTGTTCAAACCCGTCTATTCGCGGTTTGCGGCCGAGACCAGGATTGGTCCCGACGCGGCGGCGCTGGCATCCGTGCGGCCCAGCGCGGCAAAACCGTGGATCGCGCAGCGGCGCATCGTCGGCCAGGAATATTCGACGTACAGTGTGGCCCGTGCCGGCCGGCTGCAGGCGCATGCCGTCTATCGCTCGGAGTACAAGGTCGGCGTCGGCTCAGGCATCTACTTCATCGCCTGCCAGCAGCCGGCGATCGAGGCGTTCGTGCGCGATTTCGTCGCGGCCGAGAGTTACACGGGGCAGATCGGCTTCGACGTCATTGTCGACGCCGAGGGCAAGCCGTGGGTGCTGGAAGCGAATCCGCGCGCGACCAGCGGCGTCCATCTCTTCGCGCCGCGCGATGCGCTCATTGAGGCGATCGTGGGTGAAGTCGCCGACTGCGTTCGGCCCAGCGCGTCGGCGCCGCCGATGTTGGGGCTGGCACTGGCGGTCTTCGGGCTGCGCATGCGCGGGCTGGGGAAACTCGTCCGCGATTTCGTCCGGGCGCGCGACGTCGTCTTCGCCTGGAGCGATCCGTTGCCGACGCTGCTCTTGCCGCTGGCAGTTGCGGAGATCGCAGGGATCGCCTGGCGCGAGCGCCGCCAGCTCACCGAGGCGGCGACGTACGACATCGAATGGAACGGAGAACCGCTGTGAAGGGCATCGAGCTGTGCGATGCCGGCGGACTGGCGCGATTCGATTGGCCCGCCGACGCCGAGTTCGAACGTGCCTATTGCACGCCGCTTCTGAAGGACGGCGTCTCGACCCATGTCGCCAACGTCGAGGCGACCATGATGCTACTCCGTGTGGGGAATCTGGTTTTCCCGGTCACGATCAACGACCGCGAGTACCAGAACTCGTACGTCTGCTCGCCCTACACCGCGACCATCCTCTATCCGCTCGAAGAGTTGGCCAAGCTCCCGAGCCGAGTGCTGCGAGGGTCGCTGGCCGCCCTCATTCACTGCGTCGCGCCGCTCTTGCGGGCCGCCCAGATCAACAAGGTCGTGAGCGTCAACAACTGGCTCCTGTCAACAAACCTGTATCCCGCGTGGGACGGAGCCGAAATCGACGCGGTGACGCAAATATTGCGAAAGCGTTTTCCCGACCGGGCGCTCATGTTCCGGTCGCTGAACCGGGCGACGAACGCCGAGCTGTGCGACCGCTTCCTCGCCGCCGGGTATCGACTCGTGCCGAGCCGACAGGTGTATCTTTTCGACGGCATCCATGCCGACTATCTGCGTCGGCCGAACACGCGTTGGGATCAGAGGCTGTTGGAGAAAACCCATTACGCGGTCGTGCCGCACGAAGGCCTGAGCGACGCCGACGATGCGGAAGCGGTTCGCCTTTATGGGATGCTCTACCTAAAAAAGTACTCGCAGCACAATCCGCAGTTCACGGCCGCGCTTGTGCGTTTGTGGCGCCGGGAGCGGTTGCTGGAGATCGTGGGCCTGCGCAGTCCCGAAGGCCGACTCGATGGCGTGGTCGGCTGTTTCGCGCGGCACGGCGTGCTGACGGCGCCGCTCGTAGGGTACGATACCGCGTTGCCGCAGAAGGTCGGGCTGTACCGCATGCTGATGGCGCTCGTGCTGCGCGGCGCTGCCCGACAGGGCGTGACGCTGAACTTGAGTTCCGGGGCGGCGGGGTTCAAACGCCTGCGCGGCGGGGTACCGCACCTGGAATATACGGCGGTCTACTACGAGCATTTGCCGCGAGTTCGCCGAGCCGTGTGGAATATGCTGGCCCTGTTGCTCACGAAGATCGGCGCGCGGGTTTTGCAGAAATACGAACTTTGAACTACGAGGAAACCGGTTATGAATCGCACCGCATTCATTCTGCTGCTGACGCTGCCCGCCGGGGTATTCGGGCAAGACAAGTCCGAGATGTCGCACACCGAGATCCGCGCGATGCGCGACGGCCTTTTGAACGCGATCAAGGCCAAGGACGCCGACGCCATCCTCGCGCATCTGCATCCCGACGTGGTGCTGACGACGCAGGACGGCAAGAATTTGGCGATGATTCGCAAACACGCCGGGGTCCGCGAATATCTCGAACGCATGCTCACCGGACCCAAGGCGAACATCAAGAGCCTGCAGCCGACGGTCACCGTCGACGAGAACACGATGCTGCTCGGCGACGAGACGGGCATCGCCTTCGGGCATTCCGCGGATCGTTACGTTCTGACCGACGGCAACGAGTTCGAGTTGCCGACGCGCTGGAGCGCCACCCTCGTCAAGCACGAGGGGCGCTGGAAGATCGTCAACCTGCAGACGTCGACGAATCTTTTCGACAACCCGGTGCTGCGAACCGTGGCGCGGCAGACGTACTGGGCCGGGGGCGTCGCGCTCATCGTCGGCTTCCTGGCCGGGATCGCCGTGATGCGCGCCCGGCGGAAGTAGTTCAGCGCTTGGCGAAGAACTCGTCGAGATTCATGAGGACGTTGGCGACCACGGTGTACGCCGCCAGGTCGACCGGGTCCAGGCCAGCGGGGATCGGGCCGAGCGGATCGCTGGCCAGGAGCGCCGCGTCCTTGGGATTCTTGGCGTACTCGGCGCGAACCTTGACGTACAGCTCCGCGAGTCTTTTCGCTTCCGCGGCCGACGGCGCCCGGGTCACGCATAAGCGGAAAGCGTAGCCGATCGGGTCGCCCGCTCCCTCTCTCAGCATCCGGCGCGCCAGTGCCTGGGCGGCCTCCACGTAGACCGGATCGTTGAGCGTCACCAGCGCCTGCAGCGGCGTGTTGGAACGGGGCCGAGTCACCGTACAGACGTTGCGATTGGGCGCGTCGAACGTCACCATCGACGGGTACGGCGTCGTCCGCCGCCAACTCGTGTACAGCCCTCGGCGAACCTTGTCCTCGCCCGAACTCGTGGTCCAGTCGGTCCCGGGGCCGAACGCCGCGTTCAGATTGTTCTTGGGTTGCGGCGGACGCACGGCGGGGCCGAACATCTTCGGGCTCAGCAAACCGCTTACGAATAATGCCTGATCGCGAATCACCTCCGCCGAGCTGCGAAATCTCGGACCGCGGGCGAAGAGGCGATTGTCCGGATCCTTCTCGAGCCCGGCCGGCGTCGCCTGCGACGACTGCAGATAGGTCGCGCTCGTCACCATCGTCTTGAGCAGTTTCTTGACGTCCCACTTCAGATTCGTGCTGAACTCGACCGCGAGCCAATCGAGCAATTCTTGATGCGCGGGGGGCGCACAGCGGATGCCGAAATCTTCCGCGGTCTCGACCAGGCCAAGGCCGAAGATCTGTTCCCAGTAGCGATTGACGGCCACGCGCGCGGTGAGCGGATTCTCGGGGGCAACGAGCCAGCGGGCGACGCCGAGGCGATTCGCGGCTTCGCCTTTGGGGATCGGCGGGAACGCTGCGGGGAGCCCGGCCTTCACCTCGGCGCCAAGATTGAGCCAGTCGCCGCGAAGGTGGATCTTGGTCGCGCGTCGGCTCTTTTCGGGGAGCTCCTTCATGATGGGCGTCGGCACCGGCTGCACCGTCTGTAGTTTCTTTTTGACGGCGTCGATCAGCGTTCCCAGCGGGGCCAATTCCGCATCCGCGGCGAAGAACGCGCTCGCTACGGCGTCCTTCTGATCCGGCTTGCGCTTGGCGAGTTCGATCTTGAGCGCCGCCTGCACCGGCGCCGGAAGCTTCCCCAGCGCCTTAGCATCCGCCTTGATGGCCGTCTCCCATTTCGCCTGGTCGGCGTCGAGCGTGGGCCGAAGTTTGCGCACCGCCCGGTCGTGCTCCGCGAACTCGACGTCGTACGCCTTTTTGCGGACGGCGTCCTCGGCCGAGAGGTACGGCAGATTCGGGCTGTTGTCCCCCTTGTCCGAATCTTCGGTCTGGTTGAAGATCGCGAAGAACTTGAAGTACTCTTCCTGCGTGATCGGATCGTACTTGTGATCGTGGCACTGGGCGCACGACATCGTCACGCCCATCCAAACTTGCAAAGTCGTGTTGACGCGGTCGACGATCGCGATGTTGCGGAACTCCTCGTCGTTGGTGCCGCCTTCGGTGTTCGTCAGCGTGTTGCGGTGAAACGCCGTGGCCACGAGCTGATCCATCGTGGGATTGGGAAGCAGATCCCCGGCGATCTGTTCGAGCGTAAACCGATCGAACGGCATGTTGTCGTTGATGGCCTGGATGACCCAGTCGCGATACTTCCACATCGTCCGCGGTTGATCCTCGGCGTATCCGTTGGAGTCGGCGTAGCGGGCGAGGTCGAGCCAAACCTGCGCCCAGCGTTCGCCGAACGCCGGGAGCTTCATGACTTCGTCGACGTAACGATCGAGCGCGTCGGATCGAGTGTCTTTCAGAAAACGGTCGGCGAGTTCGATCGTGGGAGGCAGACCGGTGAGATCAAGGGCGATGCGGCGTGCCAGCGTCGTGCGGTCCGCGGCGATCGTCGGCTGCATGCCGCTTTGCTCAATGCGGGCCAGGACGAAGGCATCGAATTTTTGCTTCGCCCAGGCGGCGTTTTTCACCGCGGGGAGATTCGCCTGCTGCGGCTTGACGAACGCCCAGTGGGGCTGATACTCGGCTCCCTCGCGGATCCATTGTTCCAGCAACTTCTTCTCGCGCGGGCTGAGCTTTTTGCCGGTCTTCGCGGGAGGCATAACGTCCTCGGTGGCGTGGATGCGCGTGAGGAGTTCGCTCTTGGCCGGATCGCCCGGCGCGATCGCCTTGAGGGCGCGTTCGCGTAGATCGAGACGCAGGCCGGCCTTGAGCGTCGACGGATCGGGCCCGTGGCACGCGAAACAGTTGGCGGAGAGGATGGGCTGAATGTCGCGGGCAAACTGCACTTTGCCCGGTTCGGCGTGGAGGGCCGTGGCAAAAAGTAGAACGCAAAGAGTGGCTCGCATGGGAAACCCGTCGGAAGGAGGTTGGCGTGACATTCAGTATATAGGTCGCGTAGCCGCCCGAAAGCCCAGGGATGGCTATCCCTGGGGAAGCGCCAGAAACCGATATCCCATTCGCGTTCGCCGAAAAGTGACATCCGCGGGCGCTTCCCCAGGGATAGCCATCCCTGGGCTTTCGAAGGATGCAAAAATCCGTTTGCATTTCTCCCGCTGGTGAAGTTACCATGAAGTTGATTCACCTTGCGGGCGCTTCCCTCTCCCCAATTCGAAACGCCCCCCCAACGTCGCATTCGCGGACATAAAGAAGAGCCCTACCCCAACTTTCCTACCCATGGTCAAGGTGCGCACATGCAGCAATCACTCCAGAAAACGAGCGTGGGACTTGAACAAGCCACCATTGGATTTGCGGGCGACTCGGGCGACGGCATGCAGCTCGTCGGCACCGAGTTCGCCAACACTTCCGCCAGCTTCGGCAACGATATTTCCACCTTCCCCGACTTCCCCGCCGAGATTCGAGCCCCCGCAGGAACCCTCGCCGGCGTCTCCGGCTTCCAAATCCAGTTCTCCAGCAACGACATCTTCACCCCCGGCGACGCCCTCAACGCCCTCGTCGCCATGAACCCCGCCGCCCTCAAACTCCGCATCGGCGACCTCGAGCCCGACGGCATCCTCATCGTCAATTCCGACAGCTTCACCCAGCGCGATCTCCTCAAAGCCGGCTGCACTTCCAACCCCCTCGAAGACGGCTCCCTCAAAGGCTTCCGCGTCATCTCCGTCTCCATGACCAGCCTCAATCGCCAGGCCGTCGCCTCGTGCAAGCTCTCCGGCTCCGAGGCGGATCGCTGTAAGAACTTCTTCTCCCTCGGCCTCGTCTACTGGCTCTACGAACGATCGCTGACGAACACCGAACGCTGGATCAGCCAAAAGTTCGGCAAGAAGCCGGCCATCGAACAGGCGAATCTCCTCGCCCTCCGCGCCGGTTACAACTACGGCGAAACCTGCGAACTCCTCCCCGCACATTACCGCGTCGCCAAGGCGCATCTGCCCCCGGGAACGTACCGCAAGATGACCGGCAACCAGGCGATCGCCCTGGGCCTCGTCGCCGCGACCACGCAGCTCGGCAAGTCGATGGTCTACTCGGGTTACCCGATCACGCCCGCCAGCGACATTCTCCATCACCTGTGCGAGATGCGCCACTTCGGCGTTTACGCGCTGCAGGCCGAGGATGAAATCGCCGCGGTTGGCATGGCGATCGGGGCGGCGTTCGGCGGACAGATCGGCGTCACCGCCACCAGCGGGCCCGGCATCTGCCTCAAGGCCGAGGGCGTCTCGCTCGCCGTCATGACCGAGCTCCCCGTCGTCATCATCGACGTCCAGCGCGGCGGGCCCAGCACCGGACTCCCCACCAAGACCGAACAGGCCGACCTGCTCCAGGCGCTCTACGGCCGGCACGGCGAATGCCCCGTCGCCGTCCTGGCGCCGCGCTCGCCCGGCGATTGCTTCTACATGGCCATCGAAGCCGTCCGCATCGCCACGCGCTTCATGACGCCCGTCTATCTCCTCTCCGACGGCTACCTCGCCAACAGCTCCGAACCGTGGCGCATTCCCGACGTCGCCGAGCTGCCGAAGATGTCGGTCACGCATCCGACGACGTTCAACCAGGACGGCAAGTACATGCCCTATCTGCGCGACGAACGCCTCGTACGCCCCTGGGCGATCCCCGGCACGCCCGACCTCGAGCACCGGATCGGCGGCATCGAGAAGCAGGACGTCACCGGCGACATCAACTACGAACCCGCGAACCACGAACACATGGTCCGCACCCGGGCTCAGAAGATCGCCAACATCGCCGACGAGATTCCGCTGCTCGAAGTGACCGGTTCGCCCGACGCGGAGCTACTCGTCCTGGGTTGGGGCGGCACGTATGGCTCGATCCTGACCGCGGTGCAGCGCTGTCGCAGTCGCGGCCTGAAAGTGGCGCAGGCGCATTTGCGTTATCTCAATCCGTTCCCCAAGAATCTCGAAGAGGTGCTGCGCCGCTTCCCAAAGATCCTGGTCCCCGAGTTGAACGCGGGGCAGTTGTGTCATGAGCTGCGCGCGAAGTATTTGGTCCCCGCGGTTTCGCTCAGCAAGGTGCAGGGGCAGCCATTCCTCACGCACGAGATCGAGCGGAAGATCGAGAGCATGGTCGTGGCTGAATCGACGGATCTCGCCAAACTCCACGCGGAGTGGCAGGCGCTCGGCCTCAGCGAGCAGGAGATGGTCGCACGGTACAGTCAGTGGACAGAGCGCCCCGTCGACGTGCGTGAGTTCGCGGACGCGGTCCGCAAATTGGGATAAATTTTAAGCCCCGGGGTGAGGTACTCCGAACCCCGGGGATCGACGCTTGCAACAAATTCATCCCCAGGGTTCGGAGTACCTCACCCTGGGGCTTTCGCCAAAGACTTCTTCTCACAGGAGATCCATCCATGTCCTCGCTCCCGATTCTCTCGCCCGCCGACCTCGCCAGCGATCAACAAGTCCGCTGGTGCCCCGGCTGCGGCGATTACTCCATCCTCGCCCAGATGAAAAAAGCCCTCGCCCCGCTCGGCGTGGCCCGCGAAAAAATGGTCTTCGTCTCCGGCATCGGCTGCTCGAGTCGATTCCCCTACTACATGAACACCTACGGATTTCACACCATCCATGGACGAGCCCCCGCGTTCGCCACCGGACTCAAGGTCGCCAACCCCGATCTCGACGTCTGGGTCATCACCGGCGACGGCGACGGGCTCTCCATCGGCGGCAATCATCTGCTGCACGCCCTGCGCCGCAACGTCGATCTCAAGATCGTCCTCTTCAATAACGAAATCTACGGCCTCACCAAGGGGCAGTATTCGCCCACCTCGCGTCTGGGCACCAAAACCAAATCGAGCCCGACCGGCTCCGCGGAACAACCGCTCCATCCGCTGACGATGGCCCTCAGCAGCGGCGCCACGTTCGTCGCCCGGACGACCGATCGCGACGTCAAGCACATGACGGAGATCCTCACCCAGGCGGCGCATCACAAGGGAGCCGCGTTCGTCGAGATCTACCAGAACTGCATCATCTTCAACGACGCCGTCTTTGACTACGCTACCGACAAGCAGGTGAAGGCCGAGAATCTCCTGTACCTCGAGCACGGCAAACCGCTCGTTTACGGCACGAAGAGCGACAAGGGGATTCGCATCAACCCCGAGACGTTCGAGCTGGAAAAGGTGTCGATCGAGCCGGGCCAGACGCAGGGGTTGCTGGTGCACAACGAACGTTCGGCCGAGCCGAACCTGGCGTTCCTGATGAGCCGAATGAAATGCCCGGATTTCCCCGAGGTGATGGGCGTGCTACGCTCGGCGCCGAAACCGACGTACGATCAGAACGCGCATCGGCAGGTGCAGCTTGCGCGCGAGAAGCAGGGCCCGGGTGACCTCGCGAAGCTGTTCCGCAACGACGATACCTGGGTCGTCGAGGCAACGGCGTGATTAGGTTTAGCCGCCGCGCCCTCGCGGCGCGGACAGGTGCTGACGGAGAATATGGCCCTCGTCCGCGCCGCGAAGGCGCGGCGGCTAAACGTGTCTGTCCGATTCTTTTCCCTCGGCGCGATTTGTGAGCTATCCTTTCGGTGAACATCCCCCCTGTTCTCCCCTGGTTGCGTCATGAACAATTCCCTTTGGCTCGATCTCTTCCGCATCATTCCGGTAAAGTACCACCACAACTTGGCCCTGGTGTCGACCACCGGGCAGGAGATCATCATCCAGCAGTTTTACCGGTTTGACACGGAAGTCGTGGTGATGCGGGCCCGCTTGAGCGGGTCGATGGAAGGGTCGCGGATCATCATGTTGCCGTACGCGCACATCGATTATCTGTGCTTCACGAATGTGTTGCCGGAAACGGAGATCCAGGCCATCTTCGGTACGGACGGCGGCGCGGTCTCGCTGCCGGGCGCGGCGCCGGATGCGGCGAAGCCGGCAGAGTCCGCGTTCGCGGCGCCCCCGTCTCCCGCGACGCCGATGCCCTCGGCGCCGCCGACCGCCATAGCGCCCAGCGCGCCGCTCAATTCGCCCCAACTCCAGGCTCGCAACGTCTCTCCGCCGCCGCCGCCGCCTTTGCCTATCGCCCCGGCGCCCAAGCCGCAGGCGACCCCGGCTGCCGCGACCGCTTCCGAATCGCCGACCCAGGCGAATCCGGGGCAAATCTCCAAGTCGCTCTTGCTCGCCCGGCTCCGCGAACGACTTTCGCAAAAGAAGTAAGCAAGATCCCGAGCGACCGCTAAACCAGAGAAATCCGCTCCGCCGACGCACGGCGTGCGAACTTCTCCGGCATCGGATGCGTCGACGGCGCAGGAATCTCGTCGAAGGTACGGCCCAGCAGGGTTCGGCCCGTTTTGCTTTTCCGCACGCCGCCCCATTGCTTGAAGAAGAACGGCACGCTCTGTTCCCGGCACTGCTCGGCCAGCGACGCCGCCCATTCCTCGCGCATGGGCCTGGCGCCGGGGCCGCTTTCGCCGCCGACAATCACCCAGTGAATGCCGGTGAGATCGAGCGGGCCCAAATCCTCAAGTAACGGTTCGATCGACAGAAACCGCATCGCCGCCGGCGCCTGGCGCAGATGCTCGATGCGCGGCAAGCCATGCGCACGGTTCTCGACGCTGACGCCCCACCAGATGTGCGCCTGGCTCGCCTCGGCGCGGAAGCGCGTCGCCAGCAATTCCGCCTGCCGCTCGGATCGCTTCGTGAGTACCTGGTACGTGTGCCAGTTCGCGTGCGTCATCACCTCCACGACGCGGGCGATGTATTCGTCGGGCACGTCCTTGTGAAACAGGTCGCTCATCGAGTTGACGAAGACTCTCTTGGGCTGGTTCCAGCGCAGCGGCTCGGCGAGCTTCTCCGGCACGAAACGCAGATCGAAACCTTGTTCGTAGGGATGTCCTGGGACGCCGCGGAAACGCTCGGCGAACGTCTCGGCGTAGCAATGGGCGCAGCCGGGCGTGATCTTGGTGCAGCCGCGGACGGGGTTCCAGGTCGCGTCGGTCCATTCGATGCGGGTGTGATCGCCCATGAAATGGTTCCGCGTAATTTCGCCCCGGATGGGGCGATGGAATGTAGCCACGGGTGAAGCGCAGCGGAACCCGTACGGTCCTCGTCACATTTTCCTTCGCTCCTCCGGAGCGATATGTAAATCGCCAGCATCCACGGGTGGCGCTGCGCTCCACCCCGTGGCTACCGTCCTCAGCCCCATCCGGGGCTTAGAAGTGGCGCTTCCAATCGACCGATGCGGCGGGTTCGGATGATCGTCGGCGCCTCTGCTTACCTGGAGATGCTGACCGTGCGCGTGAGGTGGGCGCCGGTGCTGGAGCGGATTTTGATGGGGAATTCGCCGAGCTTTTCGACGCGTCCCTTCCACATCACGATGCTGGACGCCAGGTTGCCGGCGGGCGCGGGGACGGGCTGAATCTCCCGGCCTTCGACGCGCTGCATGCCGGCGGGGAGTTCGAGTTTCAAGGTCTGGCTCGGCAGCGGTTCCTCGACGAAGGCCTGGATGGTGAAAGTCTTGCCCGGCTCGAACGAGCCCCCCAGGAGGAGCTTGATCTGGCCTTCGCGATCGGGAAACGACGCGAGTCCCTTGCCGTACGCCATGGCGAAGGTGACTTTGCCGCCGGGGGGGATTTCGCGGGGATCCCAGAAGATGACGGCGTCGGAATCGCCGTTGGAACGCTGGGCGGCGATGTCCCAGCCGTTATCGCCGAGCCCGTGCGCCGTGCAGAGGAAGCGATCGGGGGGGATCATGCCGCCGCCGAGTTTGAGGGTGAAATGGGCGACGAACCCGGGGTTCTGCAGGTTTGCGACTTGCAGCACTTGCACGTATTCCGGGAGGGTGGGGCCCTTGAGTTCGACGCCGTCGAGGATCTTGCCGGGCATGGTGGGGGCGGCGAAGAGGGCGCCGTCGTTGTTGATGAGGTACATGTCCATGCGGATGCGGATGCCGACCTTGTGCGGCGCCGAGTCTTTGTTCTCGACGACGTACTTGACGAGCATGGAGTCGAGTTGACGTTTTGCCTGCGGGTCCTTGGTCTTGGTGGCGATCGGTTCGAGGGTTTGCGTAAGGGAGATCTTGTCGCGCACGAACTCGGACTTCATGGGGAACTTCTGTGCCGCCGCCGGCCCGCCGACGTTGACCCCGATGACGACGCCGGCCATGTTGTTCTGCGGATACATTACTTGCCCGTCGATCTTCAACGACGGCCTCAGGTAGCCGTTGCTCAGCATCTGATTTTTCTCAGTGGCGAGTCCGAACATGAACCCAGCTCGGCCCGTCACGCGGATGCGCACCGTCGGGTCGACGGGGGCGAAGACCTGGACGTTGTCCATTTTGGGCTCGTGGAAACGCACGGTGACCGGATTGTCCTGGGCATGCGCGAATGCCCCGATCGAAGCAAGTCCCAGACCGACGGCGAGCGTGAAGCGGATCATGGCTCATTCCTCGAGACGGTGATGTGTTTGCTGAGCGTTACGCCGGTGCTTGAGCGGATCTTGAGTTCGTGGGCGCCGAACTTGTCGACGCGGGCTTTCCAGAAGACCATGCTGGATCCGGACCCGACGGGCGCGGGGACCGGCTGAATCTCCTTGCCTTCGAGCCGGGTCATGCCCGGGGGGAGGTCGAGGGTGAGCGTTTGCGCAAAGACGGGGTCGTCGACCTGGGCGAGGATGGTGAAGACTTTCTTGGGCTCGAAGGAGCCCCCCAGGAGGATGGCGACCTTGCCTTCGTTTTCGGGATTGGAGGCGAGCCCGGCTCCGTAGGCCCAGGCCATGGTTCGTTTTTCGCCGGGCCGAAGGGTCTTGCTTTCCCAGAAGAGGGCGCACGCGGAATCGCCGGCGGCCTGGGGGAGAACGTCCCAGCCATTGACGCCGGAGATTGCGCCGAGTTGGGTGAGCACCACGCGCTGCGGACCTTCGATGAGGCCGTTCTTGAGCGAGAAGGTTGTCGTCATGCCGGGGTTCTTGGCGTTGGCGTTTTCGACTCCCAGGAAGTATTCGGGGAGATCTTTGCCCTTGAGTTCGACGCCGTTGAGGATCTTGTCGGGGTGGGTCGTCGGGGATGCGAACAGGGCGCCGTCGTTGTTGACGAGGAACATGTCCATGGAGACTTTGAACTCGACTTTGACGTCGCGCGAGCCTTTGTTCTCGAGGACGTAAGTCATGCGCGCGGTGTCGAGCAGACGTTTGCCGGCGACATTCTTGGGGCCCGGCTTGCTGGGGACGAGTTCGGTGACGAGGGTGAACTGCAGATCTCCCTGGCGCGACGCGACCTGCCAGCCGTGGCGCGGCTTGCCGGTGGGGCTGAGGGGGAGCGCCTGGGTATTTTGATTCGGCAGGTTGACGGACTGCACCAGAGCGCCGTCGACGCGGAATTGCGGCCAGGCGCCGCCGTTCATGATGGTGATGTTGCCCAGTTGCAGGCCGACGATGGCGTTGCCGTAATGGGTCATGGTGAGACGCGGGACCGGATCGATCGGCAGCTCCGCCGCCTGGCTGACGGTTTTGCCGTCGCGGATCGAGACGGTGTAGGGCGAATCCTGGGCGAACGCCGATCCGGCAAACAACGTACCAGCAAGCAGCGCGGCAAACTTCATGAGACATCCTCGCGGAGGGAGACCGACCGAGGCTCCATTGTCCCCGGAGGGGGACGAAACATCAACCCGATTGCAACAGCGTTTACGATAATTTCACGTCCTCGAGGAAACGCCTCACCAGGACGCGCAGCTTCTTTTCCGCGGCGTTCGCGGTGGCAAGGATGTCCTCGAGCACCGCCGGTTCCAGGGCGTCCGGCAGGCATTGATCGGTGATCACGGAGAGGCCGAGGATGCGTAGATTCGCGTGGACGCCGACGATGACTTCCGGCACCGTCGACATGCCGACGACGTCGGCGCCGAGCGCCTTGAGGAAGCGGTATTCGGCGCGGGTTTCGAGATTGGGGCCCGAGACGGCGACGAAGACGCCTTTCTTGCACGCGATTTTTTCCTCGAGCGCGACCTTCTGCGCCAGGGCCAGGAACTCCTTGTCGTAAGGATGGCACATATCGGGGAAGCGGATGCCGAGGCGGTCGTCGTTCTTGCCGATGAGGGGGTTATCGCCCAGGAGGTTGATGTGATCCTCGATGAGCATGATATCCCCCTTTTCCCACTGGGGATTCATGCCGCCGCACGCGTTGCTGACGATGAGGGCCTTGCAGCCCATGGCCTTCATGACGCGGACGGGGAAGGTCACTTGTTGGAGGGAGTAGCCTTCGTAGAAGTGAAATCGGCCCGCCATGGCCATGACGTTTTTACCGCCCAGGGAGCCCAGGACGAGTTTGCCGGCGTGGCTGGGAGACGTCGATTCGGGGAAGTGCGGTATTTCGCCGTAGGGGATAGCGACGTCGGTCTGGATGTCTTGCGTGAGGGCGCCGAGCCCGGTGCCGAGGATGAGGCCCACGTCGGGCGTCTTGGGCCAGCGGAGTTTCAGGAAGGCCTTGGCTTGCTCGGCTTGATCGAAGATTTGCTGCATAGGAGTTTCTCCGAAAGCCCCGGGGTGAGGTACTCCGAACCCCGGGGATCCATCGATTGCAGAGGTTTATCCCCGGGGTTCGGAGTCCCTCACCCCGGGGCTTGCACTATTTCGGTTGCAGACGATCGGGCACGCCATTATTATCGCGGTCGAACGGCAGCGCGTCCTCGAGATCGACGATGCCGTCGCCGTCGGAATCGTGGCCAGGCGTTAAATACTTCGAGACATCCGGAAACGCTTCGGGCCGATCCTTGATCGCGAGCCAAAGGTTGCGGACCAGCTCGGCGCGCGTGAGGCGATTCTTGCCGCGCGCCGCCAGACCGGGGCTCGGCGTCCAACCGAGGTCGCCGAACCAGCGGGAGAGCGTCGCCCAGTCAGCGACGTCGTCGGAACGCAGCGCCGATTTCGTCCAGGCCTTGAGCGCCTCGTCGGATTGCGCGAGGCTGAGGGCGGCGCGCTCCACGGCCACCGCCAACTCGCGCCGCGTCACCGGCTTCCACGCCTCGAAGTCGACGCTCCCCTGCGGCACGAAGATCGACCGGACTGCGAGCATGTTGGCGGCCTCGAAATGCAGATCGTCCGGCGCCAAATCCTGGTACGGCCAGAGCAAGACGTTGTTGCGGACGAGCCGAAGCTGCACCTCGCGCACGATCTTGGGATCGGCGACCGCCTGACTCGGTTCGAGGCCGCGCTCCAGGCAGATCGCGGACAGCGTCGCCGAGGCCTCGCCCGTCAGCATCATGTGCCCGTGCAGGCGCAGCGCCGAACTGACGATGCTCGAGAGCCCGATGTTCTTCGACGCGCCGAGCAGTCCCTTCATTTCGACCGGGACCAGGCAGCGCAGCGGCAGCCCCGAGCGGTCGGTGTGCGTCGACCAGTTGCGATTCTCCGTATGCACATTCGCCCATGGCCCGGAGCGATCCTCGTTCAAGAAGACGCGGCGCGTCGGATGGAAGTCGATGTTGAACTGAAACCCGAACGCCAGGTCCGGCGCCATGTGCTTGGCCCAGCCGGGCTCCTTGCCTTGCATCCGCAGATCGCCTTCGCGCAGCATGTACAGCGCCTCGAGCCGCAGCCCTTCGCGCACGTACGGCTTCGGCGGCAACTTATCGGGCGTGCCGAACTCGTCGGTCAGCTCCATCCGGCGAAACGGCGTTTTCGTTCGCTCGTGGACGGTCGTTTGCAAGAAGTAGAGCATGCCGAGACTGTGCCGTTTCGCGTCCTCGAAAACGATGCGGCGCTGGCTCGGCGTCATGGCCGCCACGTTCTTGAGCGACGCGCCCGCCTCGGTTTTTTCCAGGGCGTCCGCGACGTGCTTCGGGAAATCGTAGAGGGGATAATCCTGCGTCGGCCAGTTGACGAGGATCGTCTCCGTCCCGGGCGCCAGGCGATTGTGGACGCGATCGACGAGTCGGCGATGCGTGTAGATGGTGACCGGGCTCGAGTAGATGCCCTCAGGATATGCGGTGTCGACGAACGCGGGGACGTTCATCATCTGTGCCTTCTTGGGCCAGCCGAGCTTGGCGAAAGCGCCGGCCGTCGTGTTGCACGTGCCGTAGAACGTCCGCTCATCGTACCCCGCCGGCCTGGCGATGACCGCATCGTTGGCCGTCTCGCGCAGCACCAGGCAGTAGCTGATCGGGTTCATTTCGTTCTGGTGGATGCCGAGCGGCCCGACGGGGGCATTGGGTTCGCCGAAGCGCGCCTTGGAATCGGGCCCCGCGGACCATTTGGCGCCCGCAAGCCGGATGACGTCGCCCCAGTCCGACGCGTCGATCGTCAGCTTCGGCAGGATCGCGACCTGGCCCTGGGTCTTGAGATTCGCGAATGTGACGCGCTCGACCCGGCCCGCCTCCACTCTCACGGCCACCGGTTCATGCCAGGAGAGGATCGTGATTTGTTTGTAGGGAGAGAGCCAATCGCGAAAGAGCCTGGCGGCCTCGGCGGGTTCGACGGTTTCGCTGGCGCAGAAGCCGTTGCCGGGCCGGGCGAGGCCGAACTTCTCGGCATTGCGCGCGCGGACCTTACGGAGCATTTCGAGGAAGAGGCCCGAGCGATTGAACTCGACCTTGCGATCGCGGTAGAGCGTCCATTCGTCGATGGCCCCGACCGCCTCGGCGGAGAATTGGCCGCCGAGCCAATCGATATCGTTGACGAGGACGATGTTCTTGACGCCCTGCCGCGCCGCGGAGATGGCCGCGCTCACGCCCGCTTCGGTACCGCCGACGATGAGCAAATCGCAACGGATCGGCTCGGCACGCATGGAACCGGCGGCAACCATTACGACTAATATCGTAAGACGTTTCATGTGTACCTCCTGCGCCATTTCTCGACCAGGCGTTTAACGTCGGCGGCCGCGGTGAACGGATCTTCGCTGCCGGTCAAATCGAGACTCGTCCAGACATGGGCGGCGACATTTTTCAGCTCGGGGATCAGGCGATCGAAGGCGACCTTGCCTTTGCCGAGCGGCCCGCCCAGATCAGCAAGTTCGATGTGAACGATCCGTTCGCGGACCATTTTCAGGAACTCGAGGTCGTCGCTGGCAATCTGCAGGGCGTACGCCGTGTTGTACGCGAGGCCGAAGCGGTCCGGCACGCTGCGGAGGACTTCCATGATTTCGCCCGGTCGATGCGCGGGCGTGAAGCGCCAGGCGAGCGCCACGTTCGGCGCCGACTGGGCGAGCGCGGTGAAGCGCTCGGCCGACTCGACGATTAGCGTGGGGGCGCCGAGGCTGTGCGCGAGCGGGGCGTCGGCGCCGACCAGGGCGGCGAAGGCGAGGCCGTGGCTCGTCACCAGTTTGCGAAACGCGGTTCGGGCTTCCTCCGTGGCGAGGTCTTCAGGCGTGGGATGCGGGGCAACCGGGTCGTATTCGAGGCCTTCGTAGCCGAGGTTGCAGAGGTGGTGGACGACATGGTGCATGTCGTGGGACGCGAAAAACCGGCTGGAGACGGCGAGCCGATGCATGGCGAGAATCTCGAAGTGATGCGGGACGGCATCATCTTATGATTCGCGGCAAGCCCGTCGAATCGCTGTCGAAGGCGAGCGGCCGACGTTAGTCGGCCGGTACGTGAAATTTGCCAGGCGCGTCGATTCCTGGAGTGGACCTCGTACCGGCCGACTGACGTCGGCCGCTCGCCTAACGCGCTTGCGAGGCGACCGCGGGCGGGTCGCTGCGGAGCGAGACAACGGCGGGGGGGGCGAAGAGCTGGCTCTTCCCCATCTCGAAACGCGTCTGCACCTGCACGCGCTGGATGTCGGGCCGATGCGTCGCCAGCGGCAGGAATAACGTGTAGCCCCAGCCGATCGTGTCCTTGCGCGCCAGGCGCTTCAGCGTCTCCGGGTCGATCTTGAATTCCTCCATGAACTTCGGCTCGCGGCCCGGCGTCACGTCGTGGATCTGCACGGTGACCGCGCCGGCCCACTGCAGCGGATGGCCCACTTCCGTGCCGAACAAATAGAGCCGACCCGCCAAACCCGCCAGCGGGGCGCCGTTATTGACCACGTCCTGCGTCACGATCATCTGGTTCTCCCAGGTCGTGTGCACCTGCGCCGGCGGCGCGGGGGGCGCGTCCCAGGCCGAGTGAAAGAAGCTCTTCGACGTCGACGTATCGCAGCCGACCACGAGGATCAACATCAAGGAAAGCCAGCGTCCGTTCATTTGCGTCCCTCCGCGGAAGCCGACGTCAAGCTGAGGCCGGCAGGCTCGCCCAGGCGCGGCGGCGAATTCGGGATGAGCTGCGCCTGCACGTTCCCCGCGTAATTCGGTATCGGCTGAATCTGCGTCTGCGGCCCCGTCCCCGAACCCAGCTTCATGCTCGGCGCCCCGGGGGGGAGCTTGTCGTAAAAGGGCAACGCCTGAGGCGCTTGCGGCAGCGGATTCACCGGCTGCGCCTGCGAACCCATCGGCTGAAACGTCGCGCCCGGCGGATTGAGCGGCGGCAGCGGACGCGTCCCCGGCTGCGACGGAAAAATGATCACCGGCGATTCCGGCAGGATCCGCGGCTTGGGCAGCGGCTCCGTTCCCGGCGCCAGCGGGGATGCCGACGGAAGCTGCATCGGCGGAGGCGGCGGCAAAAACGTCGGCGGCGGGGCCTGGAATCCCATCGGCGGCGGGGCCTGCAATCCCGTCGGCGGCGGCGAGCCCGGCGGCAACGCGCCGTGCGGGACCGGGCCGGGAGGCAGCGGGCCCGTGTTCAGGCCCGAATAGCTGTGAAACTTGAGCACGTCGCCCAGCACCCAGTCCATCTTCTTCGCCTCCTCCGCCAACACTCGCTCCGCATCGGCACGATTTCGTACGATGTGGGGCGTAAGAATAATCAATAGCTCCGTCTTGCTGCGCGTGTGCGTCCGGTAGCGGAACGCCGCCCCCACGCCCGGCAAGTCGCCGAACCAGGGGATCTTGTTCTCGTTCTTGGAGTCGCGTTTGGAGATCAACCCGCCCAGCGCGACCGTTTCGCCGTCGTAGGCCGACACCGTCGTTTCGAGCTGCTGAATGTTGAGCGCGGTGCTGAGGACGCCGTTGCCGAGATTGACGGGCGTCGGCACGACGGAGGAGATTTCGGGTTTGACGCGCATGAGCACTCGGCCATCAGGGGAAATCTTGGGGGTCACCTGTAGGAGGATGCCGACGGTGCGCCGGGCGATACTGTTGGAGATGACGCCGGTCGCGGTGACGTTGCTCTCGGTGATGATGGGGATTTCCTGGCCAACGTTGATGTAGGCGGCCTGGTTGTCGAGCGTCATGACCTGGGGTCGGCTCAGGATGTCGAGCCGATTCTGGACTTTAAGGGCGCGGATGAGCAGGTTGAACGAATCGCTCGACGCGGAGAAGACGAAGCCGCCGACGTTGCTGACCGGCGACACTCGGCCCACGCCGAGGTTGCCCAGCCCCTGGAAGCCGACGAGGTTCGGGTTGACGTTGGAGTTGTTGCCCAGCGGCAACGTGACGTTGTTGAAGTTAAAACCGGGCGCGCCGATGCCGGTTGTGCTGGTCACCAGGCCGTTGGGGAACAGGCTGCGCTGGAAGAGGACCGGCGACTGCAACCCGAACTCGACGCCGAACTCGTTGTTGTCGTTGAAGTCGACTTCCGCGACCAGAACCTGGATCACGACCTGGGGGGGCATCAAATCGAGGGCGACGATGAGCCGCATGATGTCGTCGAAATACTGCGGGGTCGCCGAGATGAGGAGCGTGTTGCTGATGGGCTCGGCGGCGATGATGACGTTGCGCTGGATTTCCTGGAAGTTGGTGAGCTGCCCGCCGACCTGGAGGACGTTGAGCGACTTGGTGAGGAAGTCGTTGAGGGCGGTGGCGACGTCGACGGCCTGGGCGTTGCGCAGGCGGTATGCTTCGTTGCGGCGCTGCTGGATGTCGGCATCCTCGAGTCGGCTGATGAGCGCCTCGACGACTTGCAAGTCTTGTTTGCTGCCGCTGAAGATGAGGCTGTTGGTCCGTTCGTCGACGGTGACGCGGAGATCAATGAGCGGGGCGCCGTCGGCGACCATGCCCTGCAGGGTGAGCTGCAAGGGCCGAACGTTCGTCGTACCCCCGCCGAGCCCGCCGGCGCCGCCGATCGGTTGTTGGGCGCCGCCGGCCGCGCCGGTCCGCGCCACGCCGGAGCCCGAGAAGAGCTGCTGCAGGGTGAGCGCGAGCTGGGTGGCGTCGGCCTTCTTGAGCGAGAAGATGTTGATCTCGGCCCGGGCGTAGGGCGTGATGTCGAGTTCCTTGATGAGGGCGAGGATGAGCTGCATCGCCTTTTCCGGCGCCGTCACGAGGAGGCTGTTGGTGCGCGGATCGGAGTTGACGCGGATCTCTTCGAAGATGCCGGCCTCGAGAACTTTGCCGTCCTTGCGGTTGCTGATGAAGCGGAGCGAGCTGGTCTTGATCTGGCGCTGCTGCGTCTGCACGCCGGCGCCGGCCGCGGTTTGACCGATGCCGCCCTGCTGGCCTAGCCCTCCCAGCTGTCCCTGGCCCTGGCCGAGACCTTGCTGTCCCTGGCCCTGGCCGCCGGTGACGGTGCCGAGCTGGGTGGTGCCGGTGTAGTTGTCCGCGAGCGAACGCATGAGCAGGACCGCGAGATCGTCGGCGATGGCGTTCTTGAGCGGGATCAGCTTGATGTCGCTGACCGCATTGGAAATCATGCCGTCGATCCGTTCGATGAGCGACTTGATCTCGGCCATGTCCGCGGGCGCCGCCTGCACGAAGAGCGTGTTGGTGGCGTCGTCGAACGTCACGCGCGTCTGATTCTGGAAATGCCCCTCGGGCGGATAGCGGTCGGCGTAAAGGTTATTGATGAGCGTGGCGACCCGCTGCGCCGACGCGCGTTTGAGCCCGAACGGCGTCAGCTTCGACTCTGGCATCACCGGTAGATCGAGCCGCTGGATCTCCTTGATGACGTCGTCGGCCCGCGCCTTGGGGGTCGCGATCAAGATGGCGTTGAGCCGGGGCAGCGGTAGTAAAACCACCGAACCCGCCGCCTGCGCCGTCGCGGTCTGCCCGCCGCCTTGCTGCTGGCCGAACCCTTGTTGGCCCTGGCCGCCGGGTTGTTGCTGTTGCTGACCGCCGATGGGGCGGGTTTGGCCGCCCGTGGCGATCGTCGTGGTGGAGTTGGGCCCGAGGAGGACGCGGGCGTAAATCTGGTTGAGAATGTTGGCGATGCTGGTGGCATCTCCCTGGCGCAGGGGCACGAGCTGAACGGTCACTTCCGCGCCGGCGCCGACCTTCTGAATGAACTCGATGATCTTGACCGCCGCCTCGAGGTCGGCGGGGTTGTTGGCACGCAGGATGATGACGCCGAGCTGATCGAGCGACTCGGCGATGATCGGCAGGCGCGGGGCGACAATGCCGTCGTCCTTCTTTTCCGGAGGGACGGCGCCGCCGACGGGGGGCGGGGGGAGCGGTTCCTGGAACGCCGTCAGGGCGATGCCGGTCGGGCGGGTCGCGGGTTCGTAAGCGGGATCGAAAAGGGGGCCGAAGCCAGGGTCATCCGTGACCCGTTGTCCGAAAAAATCGCGCCCTCCAGGAGGCTCGATACTGGAAGTGGGGCGTCTACCGGGCCCGAAGGAACCGCCGCCGCCCCCGCCTGGGGAGAAGCCGCCGCCTCCGCCTGGGGAGAACCCGCCGGGGCGGAAACCGCCGCCGCTGCCGCCGCCAAAGCTCCCGCCGCCGCCGAAGGGGGTGAACTGGCTGTTGAAACCGGACTGGAAGGACTGGAAGCCGGAGACCGATTCCCCGCCGCCGACGCCGGGTCGGCGACTGGTCACCGCTCGGCCCGTGATCGCTTCCATCGCCTGTTCGATCAAGCGCGGATCGACCCCCTTGACAGAGACGATCTTCACCGTCTGCTTGGAGTCGGCCGACGCGGTCTCGAGTTGATCGACGAGCTTCTTAATGTCCTCGTAGAGACTGGTGGTGGAGGCGACGACAAGGCTGTTGGTCTTTTCGTCGATGCCGATGGAGAGGGTGACGCGTTGCTGTTGGTTCTGCTGTTGCTGCTGTTGGCCGCCGAACGGGAAGCCGAACCCGGGGAAGCCGCCGGTGGTGTTCTTGAACGGGTTGGTGTTCATGTTCTCGCGGTAGACGCTCTGAATGACGTTGGCGATGTCGTTGACGTTGGCGTGCTTGATCGGAATGATGAACGTCTTGACCAGGGCGTTGGAGTCGGAAAGATTGGCGTCGAGGGCCTTGGTCAGCAGGCTGCGGACGGTGAGCATGTCGAGGGGCGTGGCCCGGACGAGTAGAGAATTTGTCGCAGGATCAGCGACGACGCGGATGCGTTCGATGCGTTGGGTGGGGGTGGGCCCGACCGCGGCGCCGAGGAGCCCGCCGAGTCCGCCGCCGATGGAGGAGAGGATGCCGCCGGGCCCGCCGGAGGAAGCGCCGCCTCCCTTGCCGCCGCCGCCGCCGCCCGGGCCGCCGGCGCCGACCTTGGGGCCGTTGAACGCTTCATCGAGAATGCGCGCGACGTCGATGGAGTAGCCATGCTTGAGGCGAATGACTTCGAAGTCCCCTTCGCCCGCCTGCGTCTGCGTCAAAAGCTGCACGATTTGCTGCACCATGAGCAAGGCAGCCGGGTCGTCGCTGGTGACGATCATCTTGTTGCCGAACGCGGTGATGGTGACGGGCGGGGCTTTCGGGTTGAGATCCTTGCCGGTCGGATCGACGAGCTGCGTCGAGACGAGCATGACCGGTTCGCCGAGTTTGGCGGGAGGCGCATAGGTCATCGGCTTGGGGAACTCGAGCGTGGCCGGGCCCTTCTTCTCTTCCTTCTTGGGTTCGAGATAGGGTTGCTCGTTGCCGGGCAGGATGACCTTTACGGGGTTAGGCCTCATCTGCGGGAGCAGTTTCTGAATCGCCTCCGCGAGCGTGGCGGCGCTCCCCTTCTCCAGCGAGATGATGCGCATCGACCCGGCCTGCGCGGTCGGGTTTTCACCGATGGCGCGGATCGCGAGTTTGACTTCTTCGACCTGATCCTTGCTGCCGCGAACGACGATTGCGTTACGCAGCACGTCCGCTTCGATGAAAATCGCGCCGGCCTTGGCGTCGTTGAACATCAACTTCAGCGTCTCGGCGAGCTTGGCGGCGTCGAGCACGGTGAGATTCACCAGCTCCGTCGCTGGCGAGGCCGGCTTGATGTTCGTCAAATTCTTGGCGAAGTTGAACTGGTCCTCGGGCCCGCCCCAGACCATGACCTGGGTGCTGCTGATCGCGGTCATGCGCACCGACGTCGACGTCTTGAATATCGTTTCCTGAAACGCCTTCACGATCGCCTCGGCGTTGCCGTTGGGCACCGTGTAGGTGATCGCCGTCGGATCGCCCGCCATGAGGGGGAGCGTGCCGACGTCGAGCTTGGCCATGATCTGCTTGGCCTGCGCGATCTTGTCCGGCGGGCCGACGACGTAAACCGTGTTGCTCCGCTCGTCCGACGTGATGAAGTGCTGACGAATCTTGGAGACGGTGGTCGTGCCCGGTTTCGAAAAGCCAGGCGGCCCGCCGGGCGGACCGCCGGTCGCTTTCTGAATGTCGACGATCTGTTTGGAATCGCCCAGTAAACTCCGGAGCACCTGTTCCGCCTGTGCCGCCTTGATGTACTTGCAGATGTGGGCGAGTTGTTCGGTTTGGCCCTTCTCGTTCTTCTCGATGTCGTCGATCATCTTGAGGACGACGCGCAGGTTCGACGCCTTGTCTTGCAGTACGAGCTGGTTCGGCTTGGCGAGCACCACGACCTGGCCGAAGGAGCCCATCAGGCGTTTGACTTCCGGCGCGGTGTCCTCGGCGATGAGCGTTTGCAAAGGCAGAATGGTCCGCACGATTTCCGAGTTGCCGACCGTGCCGAGGTCTTCGAGAGGGACGCCGCGCACGAGTTCGGGAGGGATTGCTTCGTCGGCGGGGAAGAGCGTGAAGGAGGCGTCGCGGCGGATGAGGACGTATTTATCTTTTTGTAGGCCGTCGTTGAGGATGTCGACGATCTCCGCGATCGTGTATTTTTTGTTCTTGGGGTTGTAGAAGGTGAAAGTTCCGCCCGGAGCCGGGTACGACGAGATGTAGGACAGGCCCGAAAGGTCTGAGAACCACTCGAAGACGCCCGCCCAGGTCTTGCCGCGCATTTCAAACGCGACGGTCTTCTCCGCCGTTTTTTTGGCTTCCGGCGTTGTCGGATTCGGCACTTGCCCCAGCGCAATCGCTGGACCGAGCGTCAGACCGAGCAGGATGAGCAGCATTTTGAGAGAGTGCATGAGACCTACCCCCGATTTCCGCGGCGAGGCGATCGATCCTTCATCTTCGCGGGATCTCCGCCCGAACACAACAGAAATCCCCCCATTCGCAAGAAGGAGCGAGATAATCTCTTTCCAACACCAAGGGAATAGGAAAAAGATTAAAACCGGGTTGGAATGCCGGAAACAAGTGAAACCCCGCAAACTGGCAAAGGTAGCGAGGCGGGCAAAAAGACAAACTACAGAGGGCGCAGAGAGAAGAGAGAAAGAATGCCGCTTCTCTTCTCTCTGCGATCTCTGTGACCTCTGTGGCTTCTTTATTTGCGAGTCTCAACTCATGCGCGGCTGAGTCGCCCAGCGCAGCTTGTCGCGCAGCGTTTGATAGAAACTCCGCCCCGGCATCTTCACCAGCTGGAACTCGACCGGCGCTCGGCGGATCGTCACCTGTTCCCCGGGCCCGATCGGCCGGGTCACCTGGCCGTCGACGATGACCGTCGCGGGCTCTTCCGAGGCGACGCGCACGCGGTAGACGCGGTCGGCCGACTCCACCACCGGACGCACCGTGAGCGTGTGCGGACAGATCGGCGTGATGGCGAACGCGGCCAACTCCTGACTCAAGATCGGGCCTCCCGCAGACAGATTGTGCCCCGTCGAACCGATCGGCGTGGAAAGGATGAGCCCGTCGCCGCCGAATCGGGCCACCACGTCGTTGTCGACTTCCAGCGTCAGCTCCAGCAAATGAAACGGCGGCATCGTGTGCAGCACGACTTCGTTGAGCCCGAGCAACGTTTCGCCCCCCAAGATGCATTCGAACATGACATGACGCGTCACGCGGTAGTCGCCGGCAAGCAAGCGCTCAAAGGTCGATTCGAAGTGATCGGGATGGATGTCGGCGAGAAACCCGAGCCGGCCCAGGTTAATGCCGAGCACGGGAACCTGGCGATAGCCCATCTGCCGGGCCGCACGCAGAATGGCGCCGTCGCCGCCGAACACCAGGGCCACGTCGGCGGGGGGCAGGTTTTCGAGGCATTCGGTCTGTTTGAGATCGACGACGAGGACATCCGCGCCGGCGCGCAAGATGGGGAGCCAGCGCTCGACCTCCTCGGCGACGCCCGCTTTCTGCACGTTGCCCAGGACGTAAAGTTTCACGGCGAATTATTCTTTCTGAGCCGGAAGCGTGAGCGACGACTATGCACCAATCGTCGCTCACGCTTCCGGCTCGGAAATGCGTTAGCGCCGCTCAATGATTGAACAGAAATTCCTTCGTGTTCACCAGCGCCCACAGAATATCTTCGTACGCGGACGACGGATCGTCGCTACGTGAATGCAGGTACGTGAGCGCGATCTCCAGCTCCTGACTCGTCGGCACGCGGCTGAGGGCGAGCAGATACAAGTCGGCGAGCTTGTCGGCAGGGGGCCGGGCGTCTTTAAGCAGCGACTGCACTCGGCCGCCGGACGCGACCAACGGAGGGCCGGGGTTGGGGTTCTTGGGCCGAACTTTGGTCGGGTCGGGTTTGCGTTTACCGCGAATCTTCTCGAGCAGCTCTTCGGAATTGAAGAGGTACAGCGACTGCGCCAGCGCCCATTCGCCGCTCCGTTCGCATTCGCAGGGACTGGCGGAATCGGGTCGGCCGAAAATGCTCAGGAAGTACGACTCGACCTGATTATCCGGCAGCTGCACCGCCTTCGTCTTGGCCGGGACGTTCTTGAACGCCGTCTCCGAACCGGTGACGACGTCGATCGCGTCGTGTAAAATCTCGGCATTAATTCTTCGTAGGAAAAAATGCGAGTAGTTCTGCCGATCGCGGATATTGTCCTTGGTCGGCACGGCGCTCAGGCGGTAGACGCTCGACGTGCAAATCGTGCGGACGAGATCCTTCAGGTCGTACTTCTTTTTCGTGAAGTGCTCGGCCAGGGCGTCGAGCAGTTCCGGGTTGGTGGCAGGGTTGGTGCCGCGGAGGTCGTCCTCGGGGTCGACCAGACCTTTACCGAAGAAGTGCTTCCAGTAGCGATTGGCGAGGGTGCGGGCGAAGTACGGGTTCTTCGCATCGACCATCCAGTCGGCAAACGGCTGACGCGGGTCGACGTCCTTGGAGATATCGAGCGGACTGCCGCCCAGGCCTGCGGGTTTCAAGTTTTCCTTGGTGCGCGGATTCTGCGCGGTCGCCTGGCCGGGTTTGAACGAGACCTTCACTTTTCCCCTGGGCTCGTTCTTCTTCGGGTTGGGCGGGTCCTTGACTTCGACGCGCGAGAAGAACGCCACCATGCCCCAGTAATCGTCCTGGCTCCACTTCTCGAGCGGATGGTGATGGCACTTGGCGCAGGCGACGCGCTGCCCCAGAAAGAGCTGCGCGATGTCCTCGACCTGGGCCGAGGGGTCGCGGATCTCGCGGAACCAAACCACCGGCGGATCGGTGATCTCCTCGCCTTGCACGGTGACGATCTCGCGGGCGAACTGGTCGAACGGCTTGTTCGCCTGCAGCGAATCCTTGATCCACGTGTGAAACGCGGCCGTCGGTCCCGGCAGGTCGCTGGCGCTCGCCCGGCGATTGCGCAGCACCGCGCTCCACTTCCCCGCAAAGTTGTACGCGTAGTCGTCGCTGGCAATCAGGCGGTCGACGAGCTTCGCATGTCGATCGGGAGCGGCGTCCGCGAGAAACGCTTTGGTTTCTTCGAGCGTCGGCAAACGCCCCGCGAGGTCGATGGTCACGCGGCGCAGGAACGTCCCGTCGTCGGCGAGCGGCGACGGCGGCAGGCCCAGCGTCCGCAGCTGCTTGAACACGAGTTCGTCGATGAAGGTCTTGACGGGGGGCAACGTCGTCACCGGCAACCCCAGCGGCACGGTCGAGCGAAACGTGGCGACGTGCGTCTGGTAGCGCGCCATCACCGCGAAGACGCCCGGCTGCTTGCGGGCCGCGACCAGGCCCGAGCCCGACGCTTCCGCGAGGCTCATCTCGTTGACCTCGAATTGCGTGAGACGCGTGACGTCGGTCTGCGAACCGTCGCTGAGATGGGCGATGACCGCGAGCTGTTGCGCTTGCTCGAACTTCAGGAGCCGTTCATCGGGGATAACCTGGATGCGCGTGACGACGGGATCGCTGGCCTTGCCGCGCGGCATGCCCTGCTCGATCCAGCGGCGCAGGATGGAGTAGTACGCGGAATCGGCCTCGATGCGTTTGCCGCCGCCGTGCGCGACCTGGCCGGTCGCCTTGAGCAGAAGCAGACTTTGTTCGGGGGCGGCGGGGAAAAGGCGTCGGCCGCGGTTTTCTTTCACGAGGAATTCGTAGTCCTCTTCCGGCTCGAACCCGAGCAGCGACAGAGCGAAGCCGTTCTGTCCCCCCGCCTTGCCGTGGCAGCCGCCGGCGTTGCAGCTGAACTTGGTGAGGATCGGCACCACCTGATTCGTGAAGTGAATCGGCACGTCCTCAATCAAATTCTTGACGTCGACGCGCACGGAGGTCTTCGTGTTCTCGGGGCCGGCGATGCTGAGGGTGGCCGTCCCTTCCTGGACGGGCGTGATGAGCCCGGTCTCGTCGATCTGGGCGATGCCGGCGGGGGCGAGGATGTATTTGACGTCGCGGGTGACGTCGCGGAGTTTGCCCTGGGCGTCGGCGCCGGTGACGAGGAGTTGCCGCCAGGTATCGCGGCCCGCGAGGGTGATGGCAGGGGCGTCGGCGGCGATGGATTTCAGCGGCGCCTCAGCGGCGCGAAGCGTCGGCACGGCGATCAGTAGGATCGGGAGGAGGTGTTTCATAGCAAGCGTTCTCGTTCCCGGGCTCTTCGTCGCGGTGGATGAATTCGATCCGTTGCGATTTCCGTGGGGCACGTTTAGAACGTGCCGCGAGAATGAGCAGCCGACGTATTGAATCCAACTTCAGAAAAAATCGCTAACGCGGCACGTTAAAAACGGGCCCCACGAATTGGTCGTTCCCGGGAACGAGGTTGGTTCTGTTGACGAACCTAAAACACTTCGCGGATCGGCGTGTGGGCGCTCAGCACGTCGACGATGTTCTTGGGAACATCGCGGGCCACGCGCACCTGGCCGACGTCCAGGAGCGTGTGCATGACCGTCGACAAAAGATTCGCCGGGACGTAACGGTTGGAGGCCGGATTCCCCGCTTGCGAATCGGAAGTGCCGATGACCTGGCCCATCTTGAGCCCGCCGCCGGCCATGACGAGCGGCGTGAGGTTGCCCCAGTGATCGCGGCCGCCGTTCTTGTTGATGCGTGGCGTTCGGCCCATTTCGCCCGACACGACGAGCAACACCTTGTCGCTGAGCCCGCGGGATTCGAGGTCGTCGAGGAAGGCGCTGACCGCGTGATCGACCTGGCGGCCAAGCCAGTGCATGCCTCCCAGGTTGATCGGGCTGTTGTTGTTGGAGTGCATATCCCAGCCGGCGTCCATCACGGTGACGAAGCCGCAACCGTTCTCCACGAGCCGGCGCGCGAGCAACATCTGCTTGCCGAGCTGATTGGAAGACCGGCGCATGTCGCCCCAGCGCTGCACGGCTTCGATGTTCATGTACTTGCTGGTGTCGTACGCCGCGATGACGCGCGGATCTTCGCGCGAGAGATCGAACGCCTGGGCGATGCCGTTGACGATCACGTCGTACGCCTGCTGTTCGTAAGCGTTGGCGTTGTCGAGCACATGGGTGTCTTCGAACTGGCGACGGAAACCGTCGAGCTGGCTGAGCAGCGCTCGGCGATCGTCGAAACGGCTGCGCGGCAAGTTGAGTTCGAGGTTACGGCGCAGTTCGCCGCCGCCGGACGGGTCGAAGAAGCTGTAGGAGGCGCCGAACGCCTGGCTGGAGGCGACGAGCTTTTGCAGGGCCTGGGTCTCGAAGTTGGTTTTGACTTCGACGCCCATCGCTTCGGGGGGGACGATGACGTTGTTGGGCATGCCGGTGGCGCGGTTATTGCTGCCGGCAACGCGGGCGAAGATCGAGCCCATGGGCGCCTTGAGGGCGTTGCCGCCGGCGACCGCGAGGTAGTTTTGGTGATCGCCGTTATTGGACTGGAAGGAGCGAACGATGGCGAGCTTATCGGCGCGGGCGGCCATCTGCGGGAAGGTGCCGCCGAAGGTGACGCCGGGGAGTCGGCTCTGGACTTCGCCGGTGATGGAGCGAAATTCTTGGGGCGCCGACATCTTGGGATCGAAGGTCTCGATCTGCGAGGGACCGCCTTGCAGGAACAGGAGGACGACGGCTTTATCGGTGAGGAGATTGCGCGTCTCGGAACCCTGAGCTTTCATGGACAGGAGGCCGGGGAGCGACATGCCACCCAGGGCCAGGCTGCCGATACGCAGGAATTCACGGCGATTACGACCGACGTCTGAGAAGGAAAACATGGGCCACCTCGAGGCGGGAAGGAAGGTAGGCGTGTGAGGATCTGGAAGGATCCCGGAGGGAGTAACGTGTGAAGTATAACAGATTCGCAATGCAAAGGAAGAGCGTCGTGCGAATTATTTCGGCGCGAAATGAACTCGCACGACCGCTGCTTGACTCACGCTTTCGGCTTGGCCAGCGGGAACGAGCGGATGCTCGCGGGGCGGGCGGTCACCGGGTGTTGCCGGCCCTTGGAAAGTTCCTTGACGCGGTCGGTGACGTAGGCGTCCAGGTGGTGCGTGTAGACGGCTCCGTGGATGAGCTTCGCCTTGCCAGTGAGGCCCTCGATCATCGCGAGGGTAAAGAGTCCGTGCTCATACTTGTGGCTTTCCCTGGCCTCCTCCTTGCCCGTCGAGGCGCACATGACCATGACGCCGCTCTCATCGGTCACCAGGTCGCGGATGAGGTCGTCGTTGAGCGAACGGGAAGTGAATCCGCCTGGCACGGCTCCGGAATGGCAAGAATCGAACAGAAAGAGGACCTTCCCGGGCAAGCCGCTGACGACCTTGGAGAGATGGCTCGCGAGGATCGACGACGAAAACAGATCCTCGGGATCGGCGTCGGCGGGGAGGAAGTAGAGATCTCCTTTTTCGTCGCGGAGACCGTGACCGGCGAAGAAGACGATCGCCAAATCGCGCTGGGTCATCTGCTGATTGAGCCAGCTGACGCCCTTGAGGATTTGAGTGCGGGTGGCCTCCCGGTCGACGATCATTTTAACGTCGATCTTGCGAAAGAGCTCGACGCCGGTCGACTTGAAGGTCTCGGCCAAGACCTTGGCATCCTTGGCGGCGTAGTGGAGTTTGAGCCTTGGCTCCTGATAATCGGAGACGCCGATCGAGACCATGTAGAGCGCGGGCAAAATGCTTTCGTCCTGCGGTGCGTCGACAACGACCTCGACGTCGTCGGAAAGGCTGGAGCTGACGGCGCTCTCGACCTTGACAGCGACGCGATGCACGCCGGGGGCGAGGGTGAGACGGAAGGTATGTTCGACGTCGCCGAACGCGGGCTTGGCGAACTTGTGCGTGCCGGAGGGGCCGCGCGTCGCTCGCCCGTTGAGGAAGAGCTGCACGCCCAGGATCGGCTGTTTGCCGACGCTGGAAACCTTCGCCTTGACGGTGAGCAGGCCGTCCAGGGGCTTGTGTCCGGATTGAGCAGGTTCGAGAATCACGGCGCGCGGCGGGAGGATTTTCTCGATGTCGGCGATGCGGGTCTTGACGCCCTTCTTTTCGTCGGCAACCTCCAGGGCCTTCTCCACGCTGCCGGTTTGCAGCAGGAGCTTGATGACGTCGGGGCGAAATAACGTGGCGCGGAAGTGGGCCGCGGGGTGGTAGTCGGGCGTCTTGTCAAAGCCACGGTTGACATGCCAGCCCATGAGGTTCTCGCCGCCGGCGGAGGTGGCGTAGTAGCCCTCGTTCGTCCAGGCGATCCAGTCGTTGCCGGCGGCGAAATGGTAGAAGAACGGCTCGTAAATCGGCACCTCAATGCGCCGGCGCGTCAACTCGACCTCGCGCTCGTTGCGATTGACGTCGAGAACGCGCAGCTTGACCTTGGCGCCGGCAGGGCCCTCAAATAACGGGTAATTCTCGAGTGTCAGATCCAGAAATTTTCCCTGGGCGTCGGTGAAATGGGTGACGATCTCGCCGGGGACGATGCCCGCGCGTTCCGCGGGACTGCCGGGCAGGAGCCTGCCGACTTTCATGGCCTTGCCGACCTGTTCGCTAAATAAGAGGCCCAGCCCAGGCGTGGAGAAAGACTTGGCGTGCAGGTTATACACGCACAGAAATTGATCGTACGAACCGACGAGCAAGTATTTCTTGTCAGGGCTGACGGCGAGGGAAAAGACTTCGCGAATGGGGCCTTCGAGCTTGTAGAGGAACTCGCCCGTGGCGCCGTCGTAGATATGCACGCCGGTATCGGTCCCCAGGGCGATACGATCGTCCGGCAACACCGTGCCGGTGTTGATGCGCGTGAAGGAGGCTGCGGTGTCGATGGTGAGGGACTTTCCCTGGCGGTTTTTGACGATAGCCTGAAAACGGGAGGGAAACGTGATGTTTGCCGGGTTATCGGAGACGTACTTGGCGTCGGGTTCCGGCCCGGTTTCCAGCAGCGGGATCGAGAAGCTATGGGAGAGCGGCTTGAACTTCAGGTTCCCGCTGTTGCCCCAGGCGATCGACTTGCCGTCAGGGGACCAGCCGACGCCGACGATCACCAAACCGCGTCCCTTGAGCGTGGCGAACTTGCCGGGAGAATTGACGTTCCAGAGGTACGTCTCGTGATTGAATCCTCCGGAGCTGACCATGCGCTCCTTGCTTTCGAGGAAGGAGGCGGAGCGGGCGAAATCGTCGTGGACGAATTGCACGACTTCCCGGAGCGAGGCGAAGCCGGGCGCCGTCGCTTGCAGGAGCGCCGTCTGCGGCAAGCCCTCCCCGGTGTAGGGACTGCCGGTGGTGACCACGAGTTGCTTGCCGTCCCTGCTGAATTGTTGCGGCTGAATCAGGCCGGGATACTTCGCGTGGCGCTTCACCAGTTTGCCCTGGCCGTCCCAAAAATACAGCGAACCGGCGCGCGTCCCGGCGACGATCACGTCTCCCGTGGGGCTCCATAGAATCCCCGTAGGGAGTTCGTCGAGGGCGTTCAAGGTCTGTCGATGCAAGCCGTCGTCGGCGTTCCAGATCCGTACGGTCTTATCGTTGCCGCAGGAAACGACAGTCTTGCCGTCCGGTGAGAACGCAACGCCTTCGATGGCTCGGGTGTGTCCCTTGAGGGTGTGCAGGAGCGTGCCGGTGGCCACATTCCAGAGGCGCACCGTGTGATCGGTGCTGCCGGAGGCGAGGCGTTTGCCGTCGGCGCTGAAGCGGACGCAGCTGACAGTGTTTTGATGCCCGAGGTAGGCGCCGACAATTTCGCCTTCGGGGATCGAGACGAGGTAGACGGGATAGCGTTTGCTGGCGAAGAAGCCGGTATGGGCGACGGCGAGGAGTTTGCCGTCCGGCGAAAGGTCGCCGCCGCTCAAGTATCCTTCGCCTCCCGGATGGATCGGCAAGCGGATAACCTTGATGGGCTCGTTGGTTTTCGCGTCCCAGAGGCGCACGGTCTTGTCGCCGGAAATGGTGACGACGTGGAGATCGTCGGGCGTGAGAAAGGCTTGCGTGACGAGGCCGGTATGTCCGCCGGCGTCGAGCACGAGCTGCGGCTTTTCCGTTTGCGCCGCCCCCCCGGCGCACAGGAGCGCGGAAGCCAACAGGGCCAA
>JBBQPM010000043.1:0-42741 GCA_038217425.1 Gemmatales bacterium | reverse complement strand
GCATCGGCAGCGGCATGGTGGAAGGGGCCGCCAAAAACCTGATCGGCAAGCGATTGAAACAGACGGGCGCCCGTTGGAAGGTGGAGAACGCCAACAAAATGGGCGAACTCTGCTGCCTCAACTACAGCAGCCAATGGGCCGAATACTGGAATGCCGCATGAGTGCCGGAAAGGATTGGCGCGCCCTTCGATGTCGCGAAAGCCGCTCGGTTCGCATATTATCAGGTACGTTCCTATCACTGCGTGGAGGCCGAGCCCATGATCCGCACGCTATTCGTCGCCTTGCTGCTGATTTCCCCTGCAGCCGATGTCGCCTGGTGTCAAGCCGGCAAGAAGGTCGCCGTGCTGATCGGCGTCAATCGCTACAGTAACGTCAACTTCAGCCAACTCGATTTCTGCGAAAACGACGTCGTCGAACTCGCGAAGATCCTCAGGCCGCAAGGCTACGAAGTGACGCTCCTTTCCGACAGCCAGCCGAACGCCTTCCAACCGACCCGCGAGAATATTTTGCTGCATCTGGACCGGGTGCTGAAGAAACGCGACCGCGACGACCTGGTGATCTTCGGCTTCGCGGGGCATGGCCTGGAATTCGAAGGGGACAAGGCGAACTACTTTTTGCCGCGGGACGCGGAGCCGAACGATTCGACGACGATGATTTCGCTGAAGACGATCTACGAGAAGTTGGACGACTGCGGCGCCGGCGTCAAGTTGATGTTCGTAGATGCGTGCCGGAACAAGGTGAAGAAGGCGCGTTTCCGCACTGGTTTCGACGGCGATGCCACGCCGCCGCCGCCGAAGGGAGTCTGTGCGTTGTTCAGCTGCGCTGCAGGCCAGTCGGCACAGGAGTTGGCGGATTTGCAGCACGGTCTGTTCTTTTATCACTTGCTGAACGGCCTGCGCGGCAAGGCGAAAAATGCGGACGACGAGGTGACGGTGCTGGGCTTGGCAGATTACGCGACCCGCAACGTCAACAAGGCGGGCCTCAAGCAGACGCCGGTCTTCCGCGGCGAGGTCTCTAACGGCACCCTGGTGAGGTTGGACAGCGTGCCCGCAGAGACGGCGAAAATCCTGAAGGCGGGCGACACGATGACGAACACCATCGGCATGAAGTTGGCGTACATCCCGCCGGGGAAGTTTACGATGGGGGCGGCCAAGGAAGAACAATCGCGAGCAGCGGAAGATTTGGCGATAAGCGAGAAGAAGAGTCCGCACCCCGATTCAGGCAAAATTTATGCCGTCATCGTACTCGACAACAACAACCCCAGCCCGTTCTTCAACAAGGAAGCCAGCGACGACGGCAACAAAATTCGCGACATGCTCGCATCTCTGTCTTACGCAGACCTCGGCCCAACGAGTTTTATCTCCCGCTCGCGTGTCACGAAGAACGAAATCTTGGATGAAATCAAGAGCATTCCCGCGGGACCGAAAGACACACTATTCGTCTACTACAGCGGTTTCGGCAGCTTTGATGCCAATGTCGGCAAAGGGCACTATTTCGATTTAACACTAAAAGGAGCAGACGGAACCAATCGGCTTTATCGCAAAGAAGTGCTCGAGGCAATGAAAAGCAGAAAGTGTTCCCTGACTGTACTTATCACTGATGCCAGATGCAAGGACGAGAAGCACCTCAACCAAGAAAAGATCGCCGAAGTTATCGCCGAAGTAGCCCCTCGTCCAAAATTACGGTTCGACCAAGAACGGCTGATCAACGCCGATATTCTTAGCGAGCTACTCCTCAAGTACGAGGGACTGGTCGATGTTAATTCGTGTTCGCCAAAGCAAGTCGCTTTTGCCGGATTCTTTACGCCCACCCTAGTTGACACTTGCCAAACATGGTGGGGGAGCACCAGTGGCGATCCGGACTTGTGGGACTCATTCTTCCAAAAAGTAAAGAAGCAAACCAGCGCGGTAGCCGAAGAGATTGCGAAGAAGGTGGACGACGATCACGAACTCGCCAAGCAAAAAACGCAGACGCCCATGGCCTTTTACGACCTTAAGACGAGCGTACGGCGCCGGACCGATTCCATCGACCATGAGAAACGCCACGAAGTTCATATCACAAAGGGATTCTACTTCGGCGTCTACGAGGTGACGCAAGATGAGTACACGCAGATCATGGCCCAAAATCCCAGCAAGTTTAACGCGAGCGGCGCGAATAAGCTCGACGTCCAAGGATTAAACGTCTCCCGATTTCCGGTGGAAGCCGTCTCTTGGGACGAAGCCAAGCAATTTTGTCGCAAGCTGAGTGAGAAGGAAGTAAAGAACTATCGGTTGCCGACCGAGGCGGAATGGGAGTATGCGTGCCGAGCGGGGAGCGGCACGGCGTATCACCACGGCGACACGATCAGCGAACAAGCCGCGAATGTCGATTATAAACTCAAGCGCACGGCCAAAGTGGGACTTTACGCGAAGAACGCATGGGGCCTTTACGATATGCACGGCAACGTGTCGGAATGGTGCGAAGATTGGTACGAGAAGGATTACTATTCCAAAAGCTCGGCGAGCGACCCAGCCGGCCCCTCCCATGGTGTGAGTCGCGTGTTCCGCGGCGGCGGTTGGTACGACTATCCATCTCACTGCCGCTCAGCGAGCCGCAAAGGCGGCGCTCCCTCGGATCGAAACGGCCTGATCGGATTTCGCGTCGTCCTAGATGTCAGTCCCTAGCCTTCGTGGAAAGACGCAGAAGCCACACGGCCCATACCGGGAGCGATGGAGCGATTCACCTGCCGCCCCCAAAAGAAAGGGGGCGCGCTCCAATGGGCGCTCAAAGTAGGCGCCCCCAGATACGGCGAGCACGACGCCGATTCGACGTAAACCCTTATCAAACAAGCGGAGAGGGAGGGATTTGAACCCTCGGTGAGCTTTCACCCACACCGGTTTTCGAGACCGGCACAATCGGCCACTCTGTCACCTCTCCTTCGCTCTCCAATTATAGAAACTTGCCGTGCGTCCGAACAGGCGATTATTTGCTGGCACTCGCGGCTTCTTTTTGCCACAATACTTACATCAAAACCCGATTCGCCTCCTTCTTTCAAGGTGTCTGTCATGGAACACAATCGGCGCGATTTCATCAAGTCGGCCACTGCCGCGGGGGCCGCGGGCTACGCCCTCGCCGCTTCCGCCAAAAGCTACGCCAACATCAACGGCGCCAACGACCGCATCGGCATCGCCTTCCTCGGCGTCGGCGGCCGTTGCCAACAGCACATCGACGTCATCCTCGATCTGCAAAAAGCCAACAAGGGCGTCGCCCCCGTCGCCGTAAACGACGTCTGGGACGGCGATCCCACCCTCGGCAACGGCAAGGGCCGCGGCCTGTACCCCTCCGCCAAACGCTGCGGCATCAATCCCGACGACAAGATTCACGTCACCAAGGACTATCGCGGCCTGCTCAACTTGCGCGAAGTCGACGCCGTCTGCATCGCCACGCCCGATCACTGGCACGCCAAGATGTGCATGGATGCGGCCGACGCGGGGAAGGCCATCTACTGCGAAAAACCGATGACCAAGACCATCGAGGAAGCGACCGCCCTCGTCAACAAGATGCGCGAGAAGAACATCGTCATGACCGTCGGCGTGCAGTGGATGGCCGACCCGCTGCTGCGTCAGGTCAACGAGATGATCCGCAAAGGCGATATCGGCCACGTCGCCCAGGCGCAGACCAGCTACTACCGCAATTCCATGGTCGGCCAATGGCGCTACTACCCGCTGAACAAGACGATGAGCCCGACCACCATCGATTGGGATATGTGGCTGGGGCACAAGTTCTCGGTATTCGACGGCGTGCCCCTCTCGAGCAATCGGCCGTTTGACCGGGCGACCTGGGCACAGTGGCGCTGCTACTGGGATTTCGGCGGCGGCATGTTCACGGACTTGTTCGTGCACCGCACCACGCGCATCATCTCCGCGATGGGCGTGCGTTACCCGGCGCGCGTGTGCGGCGCCGGCGGCATCTATCTCGAATACGACGACCGCGAAGTCCCCGACGTCGCCACCATCGTCGCGGACTACGATGAAGGCTGCCAACTTCTCATCAGCGCCACGATGATTAACGATCACGGTCTGGACGAGATCATCCGCGGCAAGACGGCGACCGTGAAGTTTGGCCGGCGCGAGAAGGATCACGGCGTCGAGATCATTCCGCAGTCGGCGGCCAACCGTCCCCGCGCCAACGCCCCGGCTGTCAATCCCGCATCCAAATGGATCGGCGGCGGCATGGGCGAAGGCGATTCTACCCAGCCCCTCTGGGAGAATTTCCTCACGTGCGTCCGCGCCAAGAATCGCAACACGCACAGCACTCCGGAACTCGGCGCCGCTGCGTTCACCACGGTCGCCATGGGCGTGCAGAGCTACCGCACGGGTCAATCGCTGGCCTGGGACAAGAAGCTCCAGCGCGTGGTGCCCGCGGACGATACCTGGGCCAAGTCCTGGGAACGCCGAAGTAAAGAGCGCGGCAAACCTAACCAGATCATCGGCTGGGAAGGGGGCGACATCGGCAGCACGCTCGAACCGCCCGAATACCAGAAGCTGGCCGGCCCGTGGGTGAACGGCCGCGATCCTGCGTCGTAAGGAAGTTATGGCGAAAGCCCAGGGACGGCTGTCCCTGGAGATTTACCCAGGGACAGCCGTCCCTGGGCTTTCCGCGGACTTGATATGGTAGACGTTAAAGCGACGAACATCACCTGGCACAGCGGACACGTCGCGCGCGAACAGCGCAGCGCCTTGTTCCAGCAGAAGGGCTGCACGCTCTGGTTCACCGGACTCTCCGGCTCCGGCAAGAGCACCTTTGCGTACACGCTCGAACACGTCCTGGTCGGCATGGGTAAGTTTGCATATGTGCTCGACGGCGACAACGTTCGGCATGGGCTGAACAAAAACCTCGATTTCTCGGCTGCCGACCGCGAGGAGAACATCCGGCGCGTCGGCGAAGTGGCGAAGCTGTTCGCCGACGCCGGGGTCATCGCGCTGGCGAGTTTCATCAGCCCGTATCGCAAGGACCGCGACGGCGTGCGGGCGCTCCACGCGGCAAGCAAGTTGCCGTTCATCGAAATCTACGTGAGCACGCCGATCGCGACGTGCGAGGCGCGCGATCCGAAGGGCCTCTACAAGAAGGCCAGGGCGGGGCAGATCCAGGGTTTCACCGGCATCGACGATCCGTATGAGGAACCGTACCAGCCGGAACTCACCATCGACGCCTCGACGATGACGCCCGCGGAGTCGGCCGACCTGCTCGTCGCCTATTTGCGCGAACGCGGGTTCTTTTAGCCGCCGATTCCTGCCGGCGGCTAACCTTCGTGACGCCCAGCAAGCTACTGTTTTTCCGGCAGCGGCTTCTTGATCTCGCCCAGAATGGCGAGGGCGCCCTCGCGCAACTCGGGGAATCTCGACGCCAGGTCGTTCAAGAAAGGTTCGGTCGCTGAGACGATGGCGACGTGATGGTCGAGCGTCTTGCCGTTCCAGTCCATGCCGCGTTGATTGATCGGGCCGAACACGTCCCGCTTATCTTCCAAGCTCATCGTCTTCGTATCAGAAGTGCCGAGCCCTTTGCGCATCGGATAGTGAATGTCGATGGCCTCGGTGAGGATTTTCCGAAACCGGGTTTCCAGCACGCCGAGCGAGTTGATGACTTGAGTCGCTTGCTCGGCAGTCTTGATCGCCTTGCCGGCTGTCACCAGTTTTTCGACGCTCGCGCGAACGCTCGCCGCCTGGGCGCTTTTCGTTTTGACCTCTTCGACGATCGCTTTGTTTGTCTTGAGAATCAGGTTGAACCGCTGCTGGTACGCGGGATCAGTGCTCGTCGTCGTCGGCGTGGGGAGCTTGGACTCCATCTCCTCGACTTCTTCCTCCCACTTCTCGACGATGCGATTGGTTTTTTCCAGAACGCCAATGACTTCCTTTCGCTTTTTGTTGAGCGTGGAGAGCGCTTTGTCGTCCAGATGACGCGGATCCCATTTCATCGTCTTGCAGATCTTGGCGATGAAATCGTCGAAGCTGTTCATATTCTTCAGGCCGTTGCGGACCTTCTTGGCCAGGCCCCCAACCTTGGTCAGGGCCATCACATAGTCCTTGTTGGCGATCGCCTGCTTGGCCTCGGTGACCTGAGTCGGATTGGGGGCGTCGGCCATGATGTTGCGGCCGAGTTCGAGCACCATCGTGTCGTAGACTTTCGGATCGACTTCGACCATGTCCGACTTGGCGACCAACTCGAGGTTTTTGAGATACTCGGCCTTGAGCTTCTTGTAGCCCTTGATGAGCGTCGTGTCGATCTCTTTGTCCTTGAATGTGCGCTTGTCCTTGATGCGCAGAACGAGGTCGCTCCCATCGAGACCGACCTTGACGTAGGCGCCATCCAGGCTCTTGTCTTTCTTTGCATCTTCGACTGCCGATTTGGCCGCGTTGAGGCCGGTGATCGGCTCGGGTCCGATCTCGGCGGTGATCGCCTCGCGAATGACGGTCCAGTTCACTTTCGCCACGGGTACGCCGTTGCCCTGTCCGTAAATGACCGTACTCTTGTCCATGCCAAGATTCTCCGGGTTGTGAATGAACAGTCGAGTCCCATACGATTGACTCGATCCGTGTCATCCTACAAAGAAAAAGGCCGGACGAACGGCAAATCTTTCAGCGGCGCAGGAGCCGTCACTCGGATTGATTCGAGCGCAAAACCCGGCCCTTGCCGGCATATCCGTCACATCCGTTAGAACTGTCGCTTGCGCGCTAATCGCTTCTTTGCGGAATAAATGAAATGTAAGCCCTGCGGGCCGATTCGTGACCTATCTTTACCTGCCCCCGCTCGCCCCCCCGAGGAATAATCCCTCTAACCCGTGCAGGTAGCTCGATGAATTTGAAGCGGCTCAACCCCCTCAATCGATTTCAGCGCTGGCTTCGCTCCCTCAAAAATCCTCGGCAATTTCGCAACTTCATGGAGGTGGAGCGGCTCGAGGATCGTATCAACCCGGCGGATGCGCCGCTGCAGTTCTTTTATTTGCCGTACCCGGAACAGCCGATGTTGGTGTGGATGAACTCCGTCAACCCGGCCGCGGGGAACGACATCCGTTCCGTGACCTCGATCACCGCGTCGGCGAACAACACGATCATTTACTACGATCACTGGGAAGACGGATTCGAGGCCGACCTCGCCAATCCCGTGCAGGCGACGACGGAGATTTGGGGCGATAACGACCCCTCCAACGGCATCGCTCCGGGATATGCGACCGATATCATCAACGCCGGCGATATCGTCACGCTTTCCAATAACGTGCCCGCCAACCCGCGCGTCCCGGCGAACATCTTCTTCGACGGCGGCGACAAGATCGGCGCCTCGCAGACCATCTCCATCGCGCGCGCCAACTGGCCCGTTGCCACCGCCGCCCTGTTCGCCGACGCCTCCGAAGTCTACGATACGCGCTTTTACGGCCTCTCCTACACGGCTCCCGTCGGCGAGAACGTCGCAACCGCCACCCAGGTTTTCGAAAGCACCGCATTCTTCATAATGGCGTCGCAAGACAACACCACGATTCAGATCGACCACAACGCCGACGGCATTGTGGACATCACGCAGGTTCTCAACCAGGGCGAAGGATACAGCACCCCGACCGCGCTGGTGCTGAACGCCGGAGCCACCGTCGTCGCCGACAAGCCGATCCAGGTCGATCTCGTGACCGGCGATATCGGCTCCAATTACGAATCCCGCTACTTTGCGCTCCTTCCCGACAATCTTCTGTCCAACGATTACTTTAGCTCGGTCACCACCGTCGACGCGACTCGACCGTTCCATCTCTTCGTCCACAATACCAACCTGTTCGACATTACCGTCTCCTTCGAAACTACCGCCGGCATCACGACCCAGCTGATCGCGGCCGGCGCGACGTTCGAGTACAATACGCTCGCCGGCTCCGCGACGCACGTCTTCACGACCAATGGCGACGACTTCGCCGTCGTCGGCGCCATGGACGTCGGCGGCACCTCGGGCGTCAACCAGGCGCGCGACTGGGGTCTGTCGCTACAAGCGACCGCCACGCTCTCGCCGGTCGCTGTCGTCGCCTGGGCCCCGGGAAACGACGGCAGTTCCGCCACCGAGAACGGCAGCCCGATCTGGGTCACGCCCGTCGAGAACACGCGCATCTACGTCGACTTCGACGGCGACCCCGCCACCGGCGCCCTCATCGATCCGCTCGGCAACCGCTACGACGAACACCACGACGTCAATCGCCTACAGATCCAGCGCATCTACGACTCGAGCGACGTCGATCAGACTGGCACGCGTCTCTACACGGTCGATGGCACGCTCATCAGCGTCGCCTATGGCCAGGACAACAACGCCTCGCTCGCCGTCCCCGGCATCGACGCGGGCTACACCGTCCCCGCTTTCCCGGTCCCCACGCTCATCAAGACCGTCGACTTCGCTCCCGGCGGCGACGCCAACGGCGACGGACTCTTCAACTCCGGCGACACCCTCGCCTACTCGATCCAGATCATCAATCGCGGCCTGTACCCGATTCTCAACTCGGTCGCTGGCGACGCGCTCCCCATCGAAGTCACCTACGTGGCGAACAGCACCACGGTCAACGACGGAATCATCACCATCTCCGCGCCCGACAGCGGCGTGACTGCGTTCCCCGTCGACGAGACGGGTCTGACGATCACCAACATCGCCACCGGCGGCACCACCACCATCACCTTCATCGTCACGGTCAACGCGGGACTGGCGAGCGGCACGACGTCCGTGGTCAACTCGGCCGACCTGTCCTTCGGACTGGTGCTGCTGCGCGACACGAACACGGCGCCGATCCGCGCGGCCATCGGCGACTACGTGTGGAACGACGTCAATGCCGACGGCGTGCAGGACGTCGGCGAACTCGGCTTCGCCAACGTCACGCTCGATCTTTACAGCGACGCGAACGGCGACGGCATCATCAACGGCGCCGACGCCGTCGTCCAAACGCGAACCACCGACGCTGCGGGACGCTACCAGTTCATCAATCTGGATGAAGCCTCCTACATCGTTGTGGTCACGGACACGGCCAGCGTCTTGACGGGCTTGACGCAGACGTTCGGCATCCTGCCGCATGCCGTCAATCTGGGCGCGGGTGAAGTTTACGCCGTCGCCGACTTCGGCTACGCGAACGTCGCCGCCCTGCCGCCGGGGCTGACGAAGACGATCTTCGCCACCTCGCTCCCTGATACCGGTTCCGGGCAGTTCGATGCCGCGAATCCCGACTTGAACGTCGGCGAACTCGTGACGTACCGCATCGTGGCGACCTTAAGCGAAGGCACCTACGCCGGCGGCCTGACGTTGACCGACGCGCTGCCGACCGATCTCGTGCCGATCAGCAGCCAAATCGTCTCGATCGGCAGCAGCATCTCGGGATCGGCGCTCGGCGTCGGCGCCACCGGGACGCTCTCGGGCCAAACGTATACTTTCGGCCTGGGCACGGGGGTCTTCAACGCGATCGACGGCGTTTCCGACGCCGGCGACTTGATTGTCTTCGAAATCGTCGCCCGCACCGCCAACGTCGGCGCCAACGTCGCCGGCCATGTCATTACCAATTCTGCCTCGCTCAACTACGGCAGTGGCATCGTGAGCGCCTCGGTGCAGGCCGACGTCGTCGCCCCGGTGTTGACGATCTCCAAGGTCGTCGATGACAGCACGGTCGACGCGTTGCAAGTCGTCACCTACACCGTCGACATCACAAACCCGGCGGGCAGCACGCCGTCGACAGGCCCGGCGTACAATCTGTCCGTGACCGACGTCCCGGCCGCGGGCATGGAGATCATCGCCGGGTCGATTCAGATCGTCTCGGCTCCCGGCGGCAGCAACACGCAGATCGTCTCGAACGGCTCGAATTTCTCCGTCACCGCCGACCTGTTGCTGCAAGGCGAGACCATTCGCGTCACGTATCAGGCCCGACTGCTCGGCAGCGTGGCTCCGGGGGCGTCCGTCGCCAATAGCGCGATCACGACCTACACCAGCGCTCCGACGAACGGACGAGCCGGCACGACGTCAACGCAAACGCCGCTCACCGTCAACACGAGCACGATCTCGGGCTTTGCCTACATCGACATCGACAACAACGGCGCGTTCAACCTGGGCGACACGCCGATTCAGAACGTCATCATCAGTCTGAGCGGAACCGACCATCTGGGCAACGCCGTCACGCGTTCCGCCACCACCGACGTCACCGGCCTCTGGATCATCGATCAGCTTCGCCCCTCCGACGTCACGGGCTACTCGATCACCGAGAGCAACGTCCCCGCCGGCCTGCTCGACAATGCCGAGACCGCGGGCGACGCCGGCAATCCGTTCGGCGGTGCGGTCGGCGCCGTGGGAACCGACATCATCTCCGCCGTCGTCATCCCGCTCGGCAGCAATCAGACGCAGACCAACTACAACTTCGGCGAGTTGCAACCCTCGTCGATCGGCGACTTCGTCTGGGAAGACGTCAACGGCAACGGCATTCAGGATCTCGGCGAACTTGGCATCGCCAATATCACGGTGAGCCTGACCGGGACCGACGACCTCGGCCAGAGCGTGACCGACAGCGTCACGACCGGCGCCGGCGGCGCGTACGCGTTCGTCAACCTTCGGCCCGGCACGTACCAGGTCGCCTTCGGCAACACCAACGGCGTCGTCACGTTCACCCGCACCGCTCAGGATCAAGGCGCCGACGACACGCTCGACAGCGACGCGAATCCAGCGACCGGCGCGACCGCAACCTTCGCGCTCGGCGCGGGCGCCAACAACACCGTCGACGCCGGGCTCTATCAGCTCACCACCTTCGGCGACCGCGTCTGGTACGACATTGACGGCGACGGCGTGCAGGATGCGGGCGAACCGGGCATCGTCGGCGCCACCGTCACGGTCACCTGGGCCGGGCCCGACGGCGTGTTGGGCACCGGCGACGACGGCACACCGACCGATACCACCACCGGAGTCGACGGCTCCTGGAGCTTCGCCGGTCAGCCGCCGGGTACGTATCAGGTGCTCGTCAGCAATTTCCCGAACGGCCTCAACGCGCCGACGTTCGATCAGGACGGCGTCGGCACGCCCAATCTGACGACGTTCACGATCGGCTCCAACCAGACGCGCGACGACCTCGACTTCGGCTATCGCGGCTCCGCCTCGCTCGGCGACTTCGTCTGGAACGACGCCGACGGCGACGGCGCCCAGGACGTCGGCGAACCCGGTCTGCCCGGCGTCCAGCTCAGCGTCACCTGGTTCGGCCAGGACGACACGTTCGGCACGCTCGACGATGTCGTCTATTCCAACGTCACGACCTCCGGCGCCGGCATCTACGGCCTCGCGAATCTCCCCGCGGGCACCTTCCGCGTCGACGTCGTGAACGCCAGCGTTCCCGGCAATCTGTCGCTGACAACCCCTGTCACCGAACCCGTCGATGTGACGCTCACGACGGGCCAAACGGTTCTCACCGCCGACTTCGGCTACGTCGGCAACGCCTCCGTCGGCGACCGCGTCTGGTACGACGTCGACGGCGACGGCACGCAGGACGCCGGCGAAGCGGGCGTCGTCGGCGCCAATGTCGTTCTCACCTGGGCGGGCAATGACAACACGCTCGGCACCGCCGACGATGTCACGTACTCGACGACCACCGACGCCGACGGCATCTACACATTCGTCGGCTTGCCCGTGAACAACGCGGGCGGCGACAACTACCGCGTTGCCATCACGCCCCCCGCGATCTACGCCACGCCGACCTTCGATTCCGACGGCGTCGGCACCCCGAACCAAAGCGATTTCACGCTCACGCCCGCACAGACCCGCGTCGATCAAGACTTCGGCGTCCGCGGCGCCCTCGCCAACGGCATCGGCGATTTCGTCTGGCTCGACGCCAACGCCAACGGCCAACAAGACGGCGGCGAACTCGGCATCCAGGGCGTGGACGTCGATCTCTTCGACAGCACCGGAACCGTCCTGCTCAACTCCACCACCACCAGCGTCGGCGGGGCTTACTCGTTCGTCGGTCTCATTCCCGGCGACTACCAGGTCCGCTTCGGCAACACGGTGGGTGCCGTCATCTACCCCCGGTCCACCGCCAACCTCGGCGCCGACGTCAGCGATAGCGACGCCGATGCAACCACCGGCTTCACGGGCCCCGTCACCGTGATCGCGGGCATCAACAGCACCGTCGATGCCGGCCTCTTCCAGGTCGCCTCGTTCGGCGATCGCATCTGGTTCGACACCAACGGCGACGGCGTGCAAGACAACGGCGAAGCGGGTCTCCCCGGACTCACCGTCACCGCGACCTGGGCCGGGGCCGACGGCATCTTCGGCAACGGCGACGACGTCACCCTCGCACCTGTCACCACCGGCGTCAACGGCGCCTACGCATTCGTCGGCGTCCAGCCCGGTAACTACCGCGCCGTCGTCGGCGGACTCCCCCCCAGCGCCATCCCCACCTACGACATCGACGGCGACCTCGTCACGCTTCCCAACACCGGCGAGTTCTCGATCGTCTCGGGCGCCGTTCGCGACGACATCGATTTCGGCTATCAAGGCTTCGGCGAAGTCGGCGATTTCGTCTGGTACGATCTCAACCGTGACGGCATCCAGCAGGCGAGCGAGCCCGGCATCGCCGGCGTCACCGTCGAGGTCGTCGATGCCGGCAACGTCGTCGTCGGCTCGGCTGTCACCAACGGGGCAGGGCAGTACCTCGTACAGGGATTGCCTCTGGGGACTTTCACCGTCCGCGTCGTCACCGCCACGCTCCCCGATCAGGGGCTCACCGCCAGCTACGATCTCGACGGCGGCGGCGACAGCGCCACGGCAGTTACGCTCGACGCGGTCAACTACCAAAATCTGAACGCCGACTTCGGTTACGCCGGCACGGGCGTCATCGGCGACCGGCTGTGGATCGATTACAACACGAACGGCGTGCAGGACGTCGGCGAACCCGGGCTGCCAAATGCCGACGTCAGCCTGACGTGGACCGGACCGACCGGGCCCGTCGTCCTGACCGCCACGACCGACGCCAACGGCAACTACCTCTTCTCGAACCTGCCCGGCGGCGACTACCAGGTTCAAGTCGCCGGCGGCATCCCCGCGGGCATCGTGCAATCGTTCGATCCCGATGGTACGGTCGATGCGTCCTCAGCGCTGACGCTCGGCAACGGCCAAACGCGGCTCGACCTCGACTTTGGCTATCGCGGCACCAGCTCCCTCGCGGGTCGAGTCTTTAACGATCTCGACAACGACGGCGTCGTCGACCTCACCGAGGTCGGCATCGCCGGCACGCAGATCTTCCTAAGCGGGGCGGACTATCTGGGCCGACCGGTCAGCTTCGTCACCACGACGATTGCCGACGGCACGTTCGTCTTCAACAACCTCACCGACGGCGTTTTCACGCTCACCGAGGCGCAGCCCATCGGCTTCCTCGACGGCATCGACACCAACGGCTCGCAGCCTGGCACGCAGACCAACGATCAGTTCACGACGATTTCGCTCGGCGTCGGCCAAGCTGCGACTGGTTACCTCTTCGGCGAGATCCCGCCCGCGTCGCTCAGCGGCGTCGTCTATCTCGATACGAATCGAAACAACCAACGCGACATTGGCGAGGCGGGCATCGCCGGCGTCACCATCACGTTGCAGGGGACCGACGATCGGGGCCAGGCCGTCAACCTCAGCCTCGTCACCAACAGCAACGGCCAATACCTGTTCAGCAACTTGAGGCCCGGCAACTACAGCGTCACCGAGACGCAGCCCGCGATGTTCAACGGGGCGACGAACCTCGGTTCGCAAGGGGGCGCGACGGCGACCGACGTGATCTTCGCTTCGCTCTCCGCCGGCGTGAACGGCGTCGCCAATAACTTCGGCGAGCTGGGCGCCAACTTCAGCGGCATCAGCAAGAACCGCTTCCTCTCCTCGACGGTGCGGACGGCTGCGCCAGTCAGCGCCGCGATTCCGCAGGCCGCACCCGCGGCGGTCGTCGAGGCGTCGCCGCCGCCGAGCGGGGCGCCGCAACAGCCCGCGGGAATCTCGATCACCGCGCCGCCGCAAGCGCCGCTCTCGTTAGTCGTCGAGGCGCCGGCGCCGATTGTCCCGCCGCCGACCCCGGCGCGCAACTTGTTCGAGACGCCCGCCATTCCCGCGCCGGCGCAGCAGAACGTGCCGTTGCCGGTCGCGGAGGAATCGGTGTTTGAGAGGCTCTTTTATCGTTGGCGAAAATCCGGCAGCGTCGGCACGCCGCCCCGACCGTCGGCCTCCGTGCAGGCGTTCGTGCCGTTGCCGTAGGAAGGAGCCCGCAGCGCAAGCAAGGATTTACTGTCCCTTGCTTGCGCTGCGGGCTCAATTTCGCGGTCACAGACTCGGATCCGGCTGTTCCACCGGCATCTGCGGCTCGCGCAGCTTGACGGGCCGACGCTCTTTCCGCATCTGCAAGTTGATCATTTCGACCGTAAACGAGAAGCCCATCGCGAAGTAGATGTAGCCCTTGTTGATGTGCTGCGCCATCCCTTCCGCCACCAGAATCACGCCGATCAAAATGAGGAAGCTGAGCGCCAGAATCTTCAGCGTCGGATGCTTGCTCACGAAGTTGCCAATCGGTCCCGCGGCAAACATCATCACCGCCACCGTCAGCACCATGGCGACCACAATCACCCACAGATTGTCGACCATGCCGACCGCGGTGATGACCGAGTCGAGCGAAAAGACGAGGTCGATGAGCATGATCTGAATCAGCACCGCGGACAGCGAGCCGACTTTGCCTGCGTTCTCGCCGTGCGTCTCTGCTTCGCTTTCGCCTTCGAGCTTATCGTGAATCTCCCAGGTCGCCTTGCCGATGAGGAAGGTGCCGCCGATGAGGAGGACGAGATCCTTGGTGGAGATCGCCGCGGCTTCGGAGTCGATGACGCCGAAGTCGGGCAAGGTAAAGAGCGGATCCGTCGCTCGTCGCAACGTGTCGACGAAGGCAAGCAACGCGAGCCGGCTCAGAAGGGCCAGGATAAGCCCCCAGCGGCGTGCCTTGGGTTGCTTGTCCGGCGGCAGCTTGCCCGCCAGGATCGTGATGAAGATGATATTGTCGATGCCCAGCACGATTTCCAGGGCGCTGAGCGTGATGAGCGGCACGATCCATTCAGACATGACGGTTCCTCGCGTGAAGTCGCAACCTCGGCAATCTTAATGTTTCGTCACGCTGCGTCAACTAACCGCGCCCCACGAACGGCATCTTCGTCGCCATCAGCGTCAGGAACAGCGCGTTGGCATCGAGCGGCAGGTTCGCCATGTAGACGACCGCCTGGGCGACGTTTTCGACGTCCATGGTCGGCTCCGCCACCGTCTCGCCGTTGGCTTGCAAGACGCCGTCCTTCATGCGTGCGGTCATCTCGGTGCCGGCGTTGCCGATGTCGATCTGTCCGCAGGCGATGTCGTGTTTTCGACCATCGAGCGCGGTCGACTTGGTGAGCCCAGTGATGGCGTGCTTGGTGGCGGTGTAGGGAGCGGAGTTGGGTCGCGGCGCGTGTGCGGAGATCGAGCCGTTGTTGATGATCCGTCCGCCGCGGGGCGACTGTTCCTTCATGAGCCGAAACGCCGCCTGCGTGCACAGGAAGGCGCCGGTGAGATTGACGTCGACGACCTGCCGCCATTGCTCGAGCGTCAGGGTTTCGAGCGGCACGGGCGGAGCCCCCATGCCGGCGTTGTTGAAGAGGACGTCGAGTCGGCCGAAGGTCGTTTTGGTCAAGGCGAAGAGCGATTGGACGGAGGGCTCGTCGCTGACGTCGCATGGCACGACGAGCGACCGTTTTCCCTGTGCCGCGGTCTCTTCGAGCTTCGCCCGTTGGCGCCCGGCAAGGACGACGGCGTACCCCGCGTTCATGAGCGCGACCGCCGACGCTCGACCGATGCCCGAACCCGCTCCCGTGACCAACGCGACTTTCATGGCTCGCCTCCTTGCAGCGATTCTATGGCTGCGAAGCGACGAGTGAAAGCCCAGGGGTGGCTATCCCTGGGGGCCCCTAAAGACGCAGTATCCAAACGAAGAACAGAGAACGAGAAGTGTGCTGCCGCTGCGAGCGTCCCCAGGGATAGCCATCCCTGGGCTTTCGCCTGTCACTTGCAGCCCAGATAGCTGCGCAGCTCGATGAAGATCTGATCGCAGCGGTCCTGCCAGATCGTATTCTGGTACGCCTTGGCGTCCGGCGACGACATGCCGATGGCGATGTGCAGATCGCTGGGCTGATTCGGATTGATGCGGTTCATGAGGAGTTCGACGTCGACCACCATCGTCTTGCGGATGAAGCCGAACCACGACTTGCTCGTGGCCCCGTTGGCGCCGAGCCGCAGGCGGAGCTTGCCGGGGATGCTCTCGAGGACTTCGCCGTGAATGTCCTGCACGAAGCCGCGTAGCTTGATGGCGGCGAGCGTATCGGGCATCCAGGCGACGAGTTCGTACGCCTTGCCGCTCAAGGGGACGGGCGTCTTGGGCCGTTCCGATATCGCTTCGGGCTCGGTTTCGAGGGTCGGCGACGTGCGCGGGCGGTTGGAATCGTCGAGCAGGGCCGATTCGAACTGCTTGGCCAAATCGCGCACGCTCAACGGGCGGTCCGCGGGATTCTTTTCCAGGCAGCTGTGCACGATCGCCTCGACCGCGAACGGCACGCTGATTTCCAGGCCCAGATCCGAGAACGTCGGCGGCGATTCGGTGGCGTGCGCGAGCAGGACGTCCATCGTCTCGTCGCGGGTGAACGGCAGCTTGCCCGTGAGCAGTTCGAAGAGGATCACGCCGAGCGAGTAGATGTCGCAGGCGTGCGTCAGTTCGTCGCCGCGGACTTGTTCGGGGGAGATGTAGCCGGGAGTGCCGACGGCGAAGTCGGCGCCGGTCTCGGTGGCCTTGTGGTACATGCCCATGCCGGCGGTGTCGCCGACGAGCTTGGCCAGGCCGAAGTCCATGACCTTGATTTTTTCGTAGGGAGTATCCGGATCGACGACCATGATGTTCGAAGGCTTCAGATCCCGGTGGATAATGCCTTCTTTGTGAGCGGTCTGCAGAGCGTCGCACAGCTGAGTGAGCAGTCGACTGATGCGGGCCGGGTTGATGGGCCCGTTGCGCTGGAGCAAGGCGTCGAGCGTGACGCCGCGAATGAACTCCATGACGATGCAGGGGCCTTGCGGATCGTTGAGCGAGGCGTCGAAGAGGGAGACGATGTTGGCGTGCTGCAGGCGGGCCATGAGCAGGGTTTCGCGCTGGAAACGTTCGCGAAACTTGGGATCGGCGGCGATGTGGTCGTGCATGACCTTGACCACCACCATCCGGCCCAGATCGTTTTGCTTGGCAAGATAGACCTTGCCCATGCCTCCTTCGCCGAGGAGTTTGACAGGTTCATATCGGCCTAGAAAGATTCGGCCCACCATGAGCAACCACCGCCTTGCGACTTCCCTGAAATTCAGGTCCGCTCAAGTTTAGGTCACAAATCGGCCTCCGGCGCGCGAAATGAGAAAGAACTTCCGACGTCGCGCCCAGCCCCGCGGGCGAGGTACTCCGAACCCCGGGGTTCGAAGTACCTCGCCCGCGGGGCTTTTGAGCGCTACGGACTACTGTTTGGGACGCGTCGGCGTGAACGGTTGCGGCCCCGACAGGCCCCCCGTGATCGAACTCCCCCCCTCCGCCGACAGCTGCTGCGTCCGCCGATTGTACAAAATCTTCGTCCCGCGCCATTCGTCGCGCGGCTGCCCGGCGGGGCCCGAAATCTTCGTCAGCGTCACGGTGTTGCCTTTCTCTCCCTCGAAGATCACCAGATCGGTCGATTCGTCGAACTTCACCACGTCCGCGGTGCCGTAAAACTCCTCGGTCTGGAACTGCACTTTGTCCCGGGCGATGATGTTCTGCTTCATCTTGCCCCCCGTCCCCTCGATCTTTTGGCTGAAGATCTTGAGATTGGCGCAGCGGAGATAGAAGCCGTCCTTGGGGATCTTCGCCGTCTGCAGGGAGACGTTCGGATCCTCGGACGGGACATGAAAGACTTCGACGTCGCCGATGAAAGTCGATTCCCGGCCCGTCGCGGTGCCGAGCGAAACGAGGTATTCCCAGTTTTGCACGCGCGTCAGGTTCGTGATCGGGACGGTCGATTTGGCGCCGGGCGCTTCGTTGGCGCTGAGCCCCAGATAATCGACTTGCCCCTGACCCAGCAGCGCCCGGGCGACGAAGCGGTTGGAGGCGTTGTTCACTTCGACCTGGCGTGCGATGAGCCGACTGTACGACTGGATCTTGTCGTTATTGCCGACGCGCACGATGTCCTCGATGAAGACCTTGTCGTCGCAGACGACCTTCTCGACCTTGGCGTTCTCGCCCGGCTTTTGGCCGTCCTTGAACGAGATGGTTTGATCGAGCGTCACCTGCATGTTCTCGCACTTCATGGCTGAGATTTCACGCTTGCCGGCCTTGTTCCCTTCGGGTTCCTGGAAGGCCTGCACGCCCTTCTGGAAGTACGCGAGGTTGCCGTTGAACGACATGAACTGCAGCCAGGTGACGGTAAGCGTGCCATTCTTGGCGCCGGTCGAGGAGCCGTCGAGCTTGGTGTTGCTGGGGAGAATCATGGCTCCCGCGCCCTCGATGACGGCGAGGTTCTCGATTTGCTTGATGGTGATCTTGGGGCCGATGAGTTTCATCTCGCCCATCTGCAGCTTGGCGGGGACGCGGTATTCGCCCAGGACGATGAGCGTATGTCCGCCGGGATTGTGGATGAGCACGAGCGTTTCGCCGAGGATGTCCAGGCCCTTGCTCTTGGGATCGTCGGCGGCCTGATGGACGTGGACGGCGCCCTGGCACGAGACTTCCTGGAGTTCGGTGCGGGTGCCGAAGGTGGCGACGTAGACGGTGATCTCGCTGGCCTCGAGCTGAATGGGATGCTTGGATTTACCTCGGCCGCCGATGACGCCCAGCGGGACCACGCCGCCGGAGGAGGTGGCGGGGAGCGTCGTGGGGGGAATCTGTTGAATGGCCGGCGGCAACGGCATCGCCGTCACGGGCGCTTCCTTGAGTTCCTTCGCCAGCGACGCGGGACTTGCTGGGGTCGGCGTCCTGGGGATCGAGTCGGGAATGGTCACGCCGACGGCCGACATCTCCTTGAACACGAGCGTCAGGCGATTGGACTTGTTGACGAGAAGTTCCGGGCCCTTGAACGTGACGTTATCGAAGGCTTCGACCTTGTGGATGCGATGCCGCGTGGCGTTCTTGGCCTTGTCCTTGTTCTCCTTGAATGCGCCGACCTGCTCGAGCCAAATCTCCAGGCGCTGCGAGTGGAGTTGATTCTGCTTGTCGTCGTCGTGGAAGGCGGCATCGCCCACGAGGATGATCTTCTCGAACAGCTTGTCGTCGATCGCGTCCTCAGTCGAGGTGAGGTAGTCGTCCCAGAACAGGTGGTGCAAGTAGGGGCGAGCCGGATCTTTCTTGTCGAAGAGATCGAGCACGCCGGGGCCCTTGGCGAACGCCTGCTTGCCCTTCCCCTCGGCGTTGGCGCCGACGATGTGCAGTTCCTTCGACTGGATCTTGTGCCCGTCCTTGATGGCGTTCATCGGGTCGCCTTTGAGAATCGTCTGCGGGCCGGTCTTCGCCGTCGGGGCCTTGTAGAGCAACTCCGTTCCCTGGGCCGCAAGTGCCTCGGCGATGAGCGTCAGCGTCACTTCCTTGCCGGTCGCCCGTGCGAAGGTCACTTCTTTGGTCCCCGTGCTCTTTTCAGCCGGCTTACCGGGCTCGTCTTTTCGGCGAAACTTGAGGGTCAGGTGATCGCACAGGAGATAGTCGGCGCTGGCGTCGAACATTTGCGCGCGCCGGCTGACGGTGATCTTGTCCTTCATGGCCGGATCGTCGCTGGGGCGATGGTTGAAGACGACTTGCTCGTTGATGAGGTCGTAGGTCATTTCGCCGTTGGTGGTGACGTTGAGCAGACGCTTGTCGACGCCCTTCTTGGGGTCGGCCTTCTTGCCGGGTTCTTCGCCGCCGCCCATGAAGCCAGACTTGGCGTCGACCGTGGTCAGCATGAAGATGTTCGACTTGAGGACCATCTTCTCGACGCCGCTCATCGGCGCGTACTGTCCGGCCGCGAGCTGCTTGGCGGGGCGGTTGTCCTTGCCTCGGTTCGGGCTCGTGTCCGGCGAGAGATGCAGATCAAAGCCCTGAGCGGTGATTTGCGTGAGCAGCGTCGAGAGCGTGTTCTCCGGATCGGGCGAATACTCTTCCATCTTGATGTAGCCGTTGCTCCAGATGAGATCCTTGGGCTCCTCGTAGTAGAGCGAGCCCCCCTCGATGTTGACGACGACGTCGTCGCTGCGCAGCGGAGTTCGGCGATTGTTGGTGATCTTGATGCCGGGACCTTCGAGTTCGACGGCCATGATCTTGCGATCTTTGAGTTCGGCGATACTGGCGATGGGGCGGTCGAGGGAGATGATCGCCCTTTTCGAGGTGATGGTGTTGATCTCCGGGAACGAACTGTTGGGCCGACCCTTGGGGAACAGGGCGACGCTGAAGTCGACGAGGTTGATGCGCCCGTCTTCCTTCATGATCTCGTAGTCGCTGACCGAGAGGAGGATGCCCTTGGACGAGAAGAAGAAACGTTTGGGCCGTTTGAGTTCCGGGCACTCGTTGCCGAAGGCCATGCGAATGCGTTTGTCGGTTTGATCGTCGAGGTCGCCGGAGGTAAAGGGCGGCGGCTCCCCACCGATCTGCAGGTAGCTTTCGGGCAAGGGGGCGAGGCCGTCGATGCCTCCCAGGAAATAGAAGTAGACGGCGAAGCTCAGGGTGAAGAGGGCCGAGCCGGTGAGGAGGATCAGGATTCGCTTGGGGGTCCACACGTGATTATGCCCCCGCCGGGAGTGGGTCGCCGATCAACTGTTTCACGAGATCCTCCCAGAGGTTCTGGGTCTTAAGAATCAGCTCGATGACTTCGCGAACGACGCCGGCTCCGCCCACGGCCTGGGCGACGTAATGCGCTGACGCTTGCGCTTCGGCACACGCGTCGGCGGGGGTCGCCGCCAGTCCGCAGCGCCGGAGCACCGGGACGTCGATCAAGTCGTCGCCCAGGTAGCAGACCTCGTCGGCGTTCAGGTTTCGCTCCGCGAGCAGGTCTTCGTAGGCAACGCGCTTGTCTTCGATGCCCTGCAGGATGACGCTCGCACCCAGTTCCAGGCCGCGCCGCATGACGATCTCGGAACGCCTGCCGCTGAGGATGCCGAGCGACTTTCCTGCCAGGCGCCAGACCTTGAACGCGCCGCCATCGCGTACGTGGAAGGTCTTGATCTCGTCGCCCCGATCGCTGTAGGTGATGCGCCCGTCGGTGAGCACGCCGTCCACATCGACCAGGAGAAACTGGATTTGCTTGCATCGTTCCATGAGAGTCCGCTTCGCCACGACGATTCCTCAAGCGACCCGGGTCATTCGTTCGGCTTCATCCCGAGGCAACAGACTTAGCACGTCGGTGATGTCGAGCAGGCCGATCGCCCGCTCGAGTTCATCGACGATCGGCAGCTCGCTGATCTTGCGCGACTGCATGATCTCGACCGCTTCCATCAAGCGCGCCCCGGCCGTCAGCGTCAGCGGCGCACGTGTCATCACCTCGGCGATCGGCCGATCGAGCATCGCATCCTGCCGGCGTTCGAAGAGCCGGGCGAGATCGCTGTCGGTGAACAGCCCGGTGAGTCGGCCGTCGGCGCCGGTCAGCATAACGGCGCCGGTGCGCCGGCCCGACTGTCGCGGATGCGCGAAGACGCTGCGGACAGTTTCGGATTCGAGCGCGAGCCGAAGTTCGCTGCCGACGCGCATGACGCTTTCGACCTTGAGCAGCTTTCGGCCCAGGCTCCCCGCGGGATGGAAGCGTGCGAAGTCGTCCCGGCGAAACTGCCGCATGCGCGTGAGGACAAAAGCGAGAGCGTCGCCGACCGCGATCATCGCCGTGGTGCTGGTGCTGGGCGCCAGGCCGAGCGGGCAGACTTCTTCGAGCGGGCCGAGAATGATGGCGACGTCGGCCTTGATGGCGAGCGTGCTGGCCCGGCGACTGGTCATGGCGACGACGGCGCGGGCCAGGGTTTTGAGGCTGGGGAGCAGGCGTACGATCTCTTCGCTTTCGCCGCTGTGCGAGAGGGCGAAGACGACGTCGTCGGGATGGAGCATGCCGAGGTCGCCATGCACGGCCCGGGTGGCGTCCAGGCAGTAGGCGCGGGTGCCGGTGGAGTTGAGCGTGCCGGCGATCTTTTGGCCGACGTCCGCCGACTTACCGGTACCGGTGATGCAGACCCGGCCTGTACATGCGTAGAAGAGATCGATGGCTTGCAGGAGCGTATCGTCAAGGCGATCCGCGACTTGCAGGAGAGCCGCCGACTCCGCGCGGACGACGCTTTGCGCGTACCCCAGCCGATCGCTGAGGGGCGTCAGATCGCTCGGGTCGTGAAGTTGTAGCGTCATCGCGGCATCCTTGCCTGGAATCTCTCGATTCTCGAGATCATACCCGGCGGTCCAGGAAATGCAACGGCAAGCGGGCAGCTCACCCTTGCATCATCGGCACGCGAAGTCGGCGAACGATAGGGAAACGGGAAATTGGGGGACGAGATGGGAAGCTGGGTAGAATATTTGGACGACGAGCGCTGGGTCGAACTGCCCGGTTCGCCCATTTTGAATGGCGAGCCAGGCCGCGTAAGCGCCTGGACGTGTATCTTGAAAAGTACCTCGTCCTTCAAGCGCGTACGCCAAGTACTTGTCACCCGAACGACACATAGTCTTCGCTTGGCATGACGGCGGCAAGTGCGGACAGAACGTTATCCAGATGCTCAACATACAACTCATGTCCGTGAGCTGCCATCCACCTACGGAGTGTAGAGAGTTGAGTGATAACCTGTGGCAGACGCTCAGGAGGCAACCGACTAAACGTTCCGTCGCCAAGGCAAGGAACAAGGTCCAATGCAAGCTCTTTTGCAGCAGGGAGCCAAATTGTCGCCCACCCTACCGCACCGGCGACGCACAATTGGTCCGGCTCTGGCGCCCCGCTTCGGTGGATAAACAACTCAACGCCCATTTCAACCTTCGCTCGCGCAGATGAAGGCGATATGGCTCGCCGTTGCTTTTACTTCTTCTCCATCATCGCCTTGCAGATGCGGCCCGGCGACATTGGCAACTGATCCATGCGGACGCCGACCGCGGCGAAGATCGCGTTCGCCAGCGCCGCGGGGGGCGGCACGATCGGCACCTCGCCGACGCCGCGGACGCCGTAGGGGTGGTTCGGGTCCGGCACCTCCACGATCACCGCGTCGATTTTCGGCAAGTCGAGGGCGACCGGCATGCGGTAGTCGAGGAAGCTGGCGTTCGCCATCTCCCCCTTGGCGTTGTAGAAGTACTCCTCGTTCAGGCCCCAGCCGATGCCCTGGACGACGCCCCCCTGAATCTGGCCCTCGACGTAGCTCGGATGGATCGCTTTGCCGCAATCCTGGACGGCAGTGTAACGCAGCACCGTGACCTTGCCGGTGTCGGTGTCGACTTCGACGTCCACGATGTGCGTGGCGAAGGCGCCGCCCGGGAACGGGGGATCGACGCTCGCCCGGCCCTGGATCGGGCCGCCGGCGTGGGCGTTGCCCGCGAGCTCCGCGAACGTCATCTTCTTCGAGGCGTCCGACTTCGCGGTCATCGTCCCATCTTCGTAGACGACGTCGGCTGCGTCGAGCTTCCAGATCTGCGCGGCCCGAGCAATCATCTGCCGTTTGATGTCCTGGGCCGTCTCGTACGCGGCGATGCCGGTAGCGTAGGTGACGCGACTGCCGCCGGTGACGTCGGTGTAGCCGACGCTATCGGTGTCGCCGACCTGCGGCTTCACGTCCTCGGCGCGAATGCCGAGCGCCTCGGCGAGCTGCATGGCGATCGAGGTGCGCGAGCCGCCGATGTCCGTGGAACCCTCGATGAGCATGACGGTGCCGTCGGATTGCACGCTGGCGGAGCATGCCGATTTGAGGCCGATGTTGAACCAGAAGCCGGAGGCGACGCCGCGGCCGCGCTTGACGTGGCCGCCGTTGGGCGAGAGAGGCGTCTTGTAGTGCGGATGATTCTTGGCGACGGTCACGCATTCGATGTTGCCGACCTTCTGGAACGTCGGCCCGTCGGCGCGACGCGTCCCTTCTTTCGAGGCGTTCTTCAGGCGAAACTCGAGCGGGTCGATCCCCAGCTTTGTGCAGATCTCATCGACGACGGTCTCGGAGGCGAACGACGCGTTGGTCGCGCCGGGGGCGCGATACGCCGCGGTGGTCGGCTTGTTGACGACGACGTCGTAGCCGTCGATGAGCATATTAGGAATATCGTAGGTAGCGAAGATGCACATGGCGCCGGGGGTGACCCAACCGCCGGGGTAGGCGCCCGATTCGTAGACCATATAGGCCGACGCGGCGACGAGTCGGCCCGTCTTGTCGGCGCCCATTTTGACGCGGATGAACGAGCCAGGGGTGGGGCCGGTCGCTTCGAAGCACTCGGCCCGGTTCATGGTGATCTTGACCGGCTTGCTCGTCTTCTTGCTGAGAATCGCTGCGACCGGTTCGAGATAGACGCGGATCTTGCCGCCGAAGCCGCCGCCGATCTCCATCGGCACCACCTTGATCTTCGAGACCGGCATCTCCAGCAGCCCGGCCACCTGTTGCCGAACCGTGAACGAACCCTGCGTGCTGCACCAAACGGTGAGCGTGCCGTCCGCGTTCCACAAGGCCGTGGCGTTGTGCGGTTCGATGTAGCCCTGGTGCACGGTCGCCGTCTTGAACTCGCGTTCGACGATCACCGACGCCTCGGCAAACCCCTTCTCGACGTCGCCGACCTTGAAGTAGATCTGATTCGCGACGTTGGTCGGCTTGTCGGACTTCTTCTCCTCGAACGGCGTCTTGGTGACGAGCTTGGCGTGCAGGATCGGGGCGCCCGGGTCGATCGCCTTCATGACGTCGACGACGTGCGGCAACACTTCGTACTCGACCTTGATGAGCTTGAGCGCTTCTTCGGCGACGTGCGTATTGATCGCAGCGACGGCGGCGACGGCCTGGCCTTTGTAATAGACCTTGTCGCGGGCCATGCAGTTGCTGCTGAGGTGATGCAGATCGACCGAGCCTTCGCCGAGTTCGAGCTGCTTGCTACCCGGATCGGCGAAGTCGGCGGAGGTGACGATCGCCTCGACGCCGGGGAGTTTCAGGGCCGCGGAGACGTCGATGTTCTTGATGTTGGCATGGGCGTGCGGGCTGCGCAGGATTCGGCCATGCAGCAGGCCGGTCATCGAGATGTCGGCGCCGTACTGGGCTCGGCCGGTGACTTTATCGAGGCCGTCGTGGCGGGTGGGGCGGGTGCCGATCACTTTGTATTGCATGGCTCGGATTCTCCGGGGAAAGCAGAACGCATGATTTCGTTATATACGAACGTCCCGGCGAAAGCCCAGGGATGGCTATCCCTGGGGAACCCTGAGGACGCAGCATCCGAGCTTCCCCAGGGATAGCCATCCCTGGGCTTTCGCCGACTACTTGCGAAACGACGCGTAGTGCGCGATCACCGCCAGCGCCGATCTCAATCCATCGACCGCGGCGCTCACGATACCCCCCGCGTAGCCCGCGCCTTCGCCCACAGGATAGAGCCCCGGGATGCCGGGCGACTGACGCGTCGCCGAATCGCGCGGCAAACGGATCGGCGAACTGCCGCGCGCCTCGGGGCCGACGAGCGTCGCCTCTTCGAGGAATTTGCCTCGCCATTTGCGGTCGAGGATCGGCAGCCCGTGCCGCAGCGTCTCTTCGACGAGCGTCGGCATCAACTCGCGCAGATCGGCCAACACCAGCCCGCGTGGATAGCTGCTCGCGGGGAGCGACGTCGTCTTGCGTCTTCCCAGGAAATCCTTCGCGTTCTGGATCGGACAGCCGTAGGATCCTCTTCCAAGTTCGTACGCCTTGCGTTCGAACTCCGCTTGCAACCGCACGCCGCCCAGGACGTCGTCGCCCAGGAAATGCTCGACGGGGATCGTCACGACCATGCCGCTATTGGCGAACGGCGAATCGCGGCCCGAAAGACTCATGCCGTTCGTGCAAAAGTAACCTTCTTCGCTCACGCTGGGAATGACGTGCCCGCCGGCGCACATGCAGAACGAGAAGAGATCGTGCGGGCCCTTGGCGATGAGGTTATAGTCGGCCGAGCCGAGCGTTTCTTCATAGCGGGCGTGGCCGTACTTGATGCGGTTGACGTTCTCCTGCGGCTGCTCGATGCGCACGCCCATCTGGAACGGCTTCCTCTCGACGGGGACGCCGCGCTGGACCAGCATGGCGATCGTATCGCGGGCGCTGTGGCCCATCGCGAGCAGAACGGCATCCGCGGGAATGTACCCGGAAGAAGTCGATAACCCGCGCATCCCCTCCGGTCCGAGGTCGAGATCCTCGACCTTGCAATGAAAGCGGACTTCGCCCCCCATCGCTTCGATTTTGCGGCGAATCGCCTTCACGACGGCGGGCAATCGATTGCTTCCCAGATGGGGCCGATAGTCGTAGACGATCGAGGGTTTCCCCTTGCACTCGGCGAAGAGCTCGAGGACGCGGCGCGTTTCGGGCCCGGACGATCGGCACGTCAGCTTGCCGTCGGAGAACGTTCCCGCGCCGCCTTCGCCGAACAGGTAGTTGCTCTCCGGCTCGAAGGCGCCGCCGGCGTCGAAGCGTTTGACGTCGTGGATGCGCTGGCGCACCGCGGGGCCGCGCTCGAGGACGATCGGCTCGTACCCTTGCTGGGCCAAGAAATACCCGGCGACCAGGCCGGCGGGCCCGGAACCGATCACGACAGGCCGATGTCTGAGCGGTTTCGTTCCGGACGCGGGGAGCCGAAATTCGGGTTCCGCGAACGCCTCGACGCGGATGTCGTGCTTGGGTCTGGCATTGCGCAGGATCGACGCTTCATCCGCCCGGGGTTGGACTTCGAGCGTGTAGACGAAGTGGAACGAGTTCTTGATGCGGGCGTCAAGACTCTTGCGCAGAATGCGCCAAGAGCGCAGTTCGCCGGGACCGACGCCGAGCAGACGGTGGATGGCGCCTTCGAGCGCAGTTTCGGATTCTTCAAGTCCGAGGCGCAAATTGACGATACGAATGGTCATGACGAATGCACTGAATCATTGGCATCCGGTCATGCTGGCGAAGGATCTTCGCAAGCAACCGGTCGCTGTCGAACTCCACAAGAAGCCGCTCGTCGTCTTCCGCACCGCGTCGGGCCAGCTCGGCGCCTTCGACGACAACTGTCCTCATCGCCGCATGAAACTGAGTCTGGGCAAAGTCGTGGGCGAGAAGCTGCAGTGTCTTTATCACGGCTGGACGTTCGACTGCCAAGGGCAAGGCGAAAGCCCGGCGACGCCGAAGCTCTACGCCTGTGCGAAAACGTACGACGCCGTCGAACGCCACGGCGCCATCTGGATCAAGCCCTCAGATTCGAAAGCGGAGTTTCCGAACTTCGAACTGGAAGGCTACCACCACCTCGGCGTGCTGAGCCACACGGTCAAGGCGCCGCTCGAATTGGTCGTCGACAACTTCTGCGAGATCGAACACACGCCGACCACGCATGCGTTCTTCGGTTATCCCCTGGAGCGGATGCAGGAAGTGAAGGTCGAATTTCGGCCGACCGACACCACGGTGCGCGTGATCAACCAGGGCCCGCGCAAGCGGTTTAGCACGCTCCTGCGATTGCTCCTGGGCATCGGCGACGACTATCTGTTCATGGACGACTGGACGACGTATTTTTCGCCCGTTTACTCCGTCTACGACCACTGGTTTCAGTGCCCGACCACCGGCAAAGAGAACTGGATCCGCTGGCGACTCTTCATCTTTTTCGTCCCCAGGAATGACGGGCAAACGAGCCTCTTCACGTTCTCGTACGTCAAATCGAAATACCCGGGCTCCAAGGGGGGCACGCGCCTCTTCGGCCCTTACATGATGAGCAAGCTCAACTACGAGATCGAACTCGACAGACGCATCCTCGAAGGACTGGCGGATCACGACACGAGTATCGATGGCATGAAACTGAGCCGCTTCGACCGCGTGCTCGGCCTCAATCGAGAACGCATCAACCGCATCTACCGCGGCGGCAGCCAACCGGAAATTCGCGCGGCGTAGAACCTTCCTCGGGTGAAAAAACTAGACCTTTCTCGCCAGCTCTTCCGCTTCGGCGACCATGCCTTCGAGCAGTTTGAGGCCCAGTTCCCAGAACGACGGATCGGTCACGTCGACGCCGAGCTTGGCGAGCAAGACGTGCGGCGCCTCCGATCCCCCCGAAGCCAGTAGCTCCAGATACTTGGGCACGAACGCTTCCCCCTCTTGCTGATACTTTTGGAAGAGCGCGAGCACGAGAAGTTCGCCGAACGAATAGGCGTAGCAGTAAAACGGCGAACGGACGAAATGGCCGATGTACGACCACCACCAGGCGTAGCCGTCGCCCATGGTGACGACGTCGCCGAACATCGCCTGATTCGCGTCAAACCAGATCTTGTTAATGTGATCGGTGCTCAGTTCGCTCTGCGCCCGCGCCGCGTGCAAACGCTGTTCGAAACGCGTCATTACCACCTGGCGGAACACCGTCGCGAAGGCGTCCTCGATCTTGCTGCACAGCATCGCCAGGCGTAGACGCGGTTCGGGATAGCGCTGCTGCAATCTGCGGAACGTCAACATCTCGCCGAAAACGCTCGCCATTTCCGCGGTGGTGAGGGGCGTGTCGCATTGCAAGTATCCCTGCCTGCGCGACAGGAACTGATGCAGGCCATGGCCGAGTTCATGGGCGAGCGTCATCACGTCGCGCAGGCGCTCGGTGAAATTCATGAGGATGTAGGGGTGCACGCTCGGCACGGCGCTCGCGGAGAAGGCGCCTCCGCGCTTGCCGGGACGCAGAGCGGCGTCGATCCATTTCTTGTCGAAGAACGCGCGGACGACTTTGCCCGCCTCGGGGCTGAATGCCTCGTAGCTCTCCTGCACGATCGCCTGCGCCGTCGGCCAATCACACGCGGGCATGTCCGAAAACAGCGGCGCGTAGCGGTCGTAGTCCTGCAACTTGTCGATGCCGAGCAGCTTGCCCTTGAGGCGATAATAACGCTGCACGAGCGAGAAGTTTTTCTCGGTGGCGACCATCAGCGCCTCGACGACCTCGGCCGGGATCTCGTTGGCGAGGTTCCGCGCGAACATGACGTCTGGGTAACTGCGGAGCCGACAGTCGGATTGGTGATCCTGCACGATGGTGTTGAAGATGAACGTCAGCAGCCGGGCGTTGTCCTTGAGCCCGGCGGTGATGCTTTCGGACGCCTGTTTTCGCAGCTCGCGGTCTGAGTCGTAGAGCTTGGCGAGCACCTCTTGCAGGGTCGCGGACTTGCCGGCGAACTGGAACTTCATGCTGGCGGTCGATTCCTCGAAAAGCCGACCGAACGCCGATTTGCCGGTGATGCCCTTCTCTTCGAGGATTTTTTCCTCGCCTTCCTTGAGATAGTACGGCTTCCAGACGCGTTTCTGCTCAAGCCAATGGCGGTAGCGGGCCAGGCTCGGCGCGTTGGTCAGAGCGTCGGCGACGGCTTCGTCGAGCTGGATCCATTCGAGATCGAAGAAGATGAGATGCTTGTTGACGGCGGTACGTTGTTCGCGCGTCTTGCTGAGCAGGGCGCCGTGCCGGGGGTCGTCCGTCTGGGCGGAGTGGACGAGCATCGCGTAGATGCTCGGCTTGTCCATCTGCTCGTAGAGGCTCTCGAGTTCGCGGACGCCCTCGGCGAGGAACGGCTCCTGGCTGAGCGTGAGATTGGCGACGGCGCCGCGGTACTTCGCTTCGAACGCCTGGGCCCGTTTCAGAGCGCTGTCCATGTCGCGCCGGAGATGGGGATCGTCGAGCGAAACGTACAGGTCGCCCAGATCCCAGGCGACGTCGGCGGCGGAGGTGTCCGGCATGGAGAAATCCTCGAGAAATTGCACTCGTTGCGACTCGTCAATATTTTACGCAGGCGAACCGAAGTTGCCGGGACCTGCGGGTTTGACTGATCTACCGGGCCGTCACATCTCACCCGACGCGCACGGTCCTACCCTGTGAGGTAGTAATTTTCACGAACTTCTCAAGTTTTGATGGATATGGAAAAAAAAGAAACCTACAAAGGAAGTGGAGGTTCAAATGAAGAAACTGAAGCCGCTCAATCGGTTCATGAAAAAGTGCTGCCTGGTGGCCCGTAACGCCCGCTACCCGGCTCTGGAACTGTACCTGTCGTACGTCAACTGGTGCATCAACGCCAGCGCCGACATCCACGACCAGTTCTCCTTCCTGGACATGCTCCAGGAGCACGGCTTTCGCCACAGCCAGACCCAATCGGGCTGCTGGTTCGAAGGCATCTGCGTGCTGCCGAACTATCGCGTGGAATAAACCGCTTGCCGGCTGCGCCGCTCCGAGGTTACACTGAACCTCGGAGGATCGCTCATGCCCCGGCTACTTGCACTTCTGACGCTTCTCGCCTCGGCCGCTTCGGCTTTCGCACAATCGTCTCACGTGAAGGGAACCATCGTCTGGGACGGCGACGTTCCGCCCGTCGAGTTACACAACGTGGGAAACGCCGTCGGTCCGTATTGCTTGTCGAAAGGTCCGATTCGCGATGAGACGTTTACCATCGATCCCAAGCACAAAGGGATGCAGTGGGTCTACGTTTGGCTCGCTCCGAAAGATCCCGCGAAGCCACTGCCAGTCGATCCGTTACGCAAGACAGGCAAAGGGGATGTAGAAATTGGCTACGACCGCTGTGTCTTCGTGCCGCACGCGGTTGCGTTGCAAGAGGGGCAAGCGCTGGTCGTAACCAATAACTCCAAAGTCAGCCACAATTTTAAGTACACAGGCAACCCAGCACAGGGCACAGGCAACCCAGCACAGGGCACGGGCAACTCCTTGCTCCCTCCGGGGCCGACAAAGCGAATCGAACATCTCAAGGCCGACCGCTTCCCCTGGATTCTCGAATGCAACATCCACCCCTGGATGCGCGGAATGATGATGATCTTCGATCATCCCTACTTTGCTCTCACCGACGCGGACGGCCGATTCGAGATCAAGGACGCCCCGGCTGGGCAGTGGCAACTCATGGTCCGCAACTCCGACGGCCAATGGCTCGGCGGCGCCAAAGGCAGGACGGGGCGCACGATCCAGATCAACGCCGGCGGCACGGACCTCGGCGCCGTCGCGTTTCCGCCACCGTGACATCTAGACGAACTCCTCCCAGTTCCACGCAGCAGGATCCAGGCCATAATATTCGCGTAACAGCTCGTACAGCTTCGGTTCGACTTCCACAAAGGCGCGCGGGGCGTCGAAGAACGTTTCGCTCAGCACCGCGAAAAACTCGGCCGGGGATTCGGCGCCGTACGGGTCGAAGAACGTTCGCCGGCCGCGCCGCTCGTCGCGCTGCAAGCGCTGGAACGCCTGGCCCATCAACTTCTCCCACGGCTGGCGCAAGGCCCGCGGCAACGGCGGCACGCCGGTGGCGTCGCCGTTCTGCATGTCGAGCTGATGGGCGAACTCGTGGATCACCAGGTTGCGCCCCTCGCCGGGAGACTCGAGATCCTCTTCGATTTCCTGCCACGAGAGAATCACCGGACCGTGCAGGTGCGCCTCCCCGAGCCGTTCGTCGACGTCCTCGAGAATCGCGCCTCCCTCCAGCCCGACTTGTTTGCGAACGCGAAAACTCCTGGGATATACGAGGATCGTCTGCACGTGATCGTAGTAGACTTCCGACATCCCGAGCGTCATCAAGCACGCCTGCCCGGCGATCACGACTTTCATGTCGTCGGTGACCTCCAGGCCCTTGCAGCCTTCCCATTCCTTCTCGGCGATGAAGATGCGAACCGCGTCCAGAAGCGGACCTTGATATTCGTCAGGGAGCATGCGGACGTGCGGAGAGCGATCGAGAAACTCGGGGAAGCGCTCGGGGCACGGCTCCGCCAGGAGACGTCGACGTCGGCGCCGATTGAGCCAACGGAAGATCATCGCGGCTCCCGGGGAGCGAACGTCACCCGCGCGAGCGGCTGTTTCACCCGCAGATTGTAATCGTACTGCAGCTGATCCCACACGACGTACCACGCCTCGGCCCGCGCCGTCCGCGGTTCGCCGTCGCGGCGTGCCCAGTAAAGCTGCTCCTGCCCGTGCTCACGTACGGCCATCGCCTCCTCGTTGCCCTCAAGATAAAAGTCGAAGGTTCCGAGACTCCAGATCGGAAAGCGGAAGCACAAAAAATGGCCCGGGGCGGTACGCTCCGCCGGGAACCAAACCAGAAAATAATCGTTCTCGACGACCGTCTCGTACCACGCCTCGACGATCTTCAGTTCGCTGAAATCTTGGCGCAACGAGTCGGGCGTCGCGGAGGCGCTGCCGAGCCAGCGTTTGGCGGCCTTGGCGTCCTGTTCGGTGGCCGAGCGCGGCCGAGGCGTTTTCGGCCGATGGGCGTTGAACACGAAATGTTTGACCGCGGTGGCGAGCACCAAAGCAATCAACAGCAGCATCGGCAAGACGGTCCGCCAACGAGGCCAGTATCGAGGCGGAACGAACGTCGGCAACGGAGAAAACATCGGGCCGTCTCGGGCATCCGGTCGGAGAATCGCGTCGGCCATTATCTTAGCGGGTGGAAAATCGTTCGGCGTCAGCAACCTGACGCGCCAGAGCCGCAATCGTCGGGCAAGATGTGGATGTATCGCTTGCGCAGATATTCGATGCAAACGTTGGTGTCGAGCAGGTAGGGCGGCTTCACAGTTCCTCTCGCACTTCGTAATCTCCTTGCGGAGGCCGCTCTAGCTCGCCGACCCATTTACCCGCGGTGCGTTTGAAAAGCCGGGCGGCCGGAAATCGCCGACGTCAACTCGTCGCGCCGAATCACTCCTGCCGGTAGGGCTGCTTCTTGCGATACAACTCGAGCCGCTCACGCGCGTCCGCGTTGTCCTTCAAGGACGGGTCTTCCAGCGCTCGCGTCTGCCAGAGGACTGCCTGCTCGAAGTCGCCGGATTCAGCGTACGCGGCGGCGAGCGTATCCATGCAGTTGACACTTTTCGGGTTGAGGTTCAGCGCTTCCCTGGCGAAGGCGACCGCGCGTTTGCCATCGCGAACTTTCGCATCGCTGGCGACCGAAAGAATCCAGGCAAACTCGTTCAGGACGTAAGAGTTCTTCGGATCGAGCCGGATCGCTTCGCTGTAATCGGCAATCGCCTTGTCGTATTCCTTCTTCTGGCTCCAGGCGATGCCGCGATTGTTGAAGGCGTGGGCATACTTCGGATCGAGGCGGATCGCTTCACTGTAATCGGCGATTGCCCTGTCGTATTCTTTCTTGTTTCTCCAGGCATCGCCGCGGTTCCTGTAGGCCCGGGGATACTTCGGATCGAGGCGGATCGCTTCGCTGTAGTCGGCAATAGCCTTGTCGTATTCCTTCTTGTTTCTCCAGGCGCTGCCGCGAGCGCTGTAAGCGAAGTCGTAGTTCGGATCGAGGCGAATCGCTTCGCTGTAGTCGGCAATAGCCTTGTCGTATTCCTCCTTATCACCCCAGGAGAGGCCGCGACCATAGTACGCATTGATATACATCGGATCCAGGCGGATGACTTCGCTGTAGTCGGCGATTGCCTTGTCGTATTCCTTCTTGTCGCTCCAGGCGTTGCCGCGATTGTAGAATGCGTTGACATTTTTCGGATCGAGGCGCATCGCTTCACTGTAATCGGCGATCGCCTTATCGTAGTCCTTCATGTTGCGCCAGGCGATGCCGCGATTGTTGTAGGCTAGAACATATTTCGGGTCGAGGCGCATCGCTTCGCTGTAATCGGCGATCGCCTTATCGTTGTCCTTCTTGTTGCTCCAGGCGTTGCCGCGATTGTAGTAGGCACCAACATACTTCGGATCGAGGCGAATCGCTTCACTGTAATCGGCGATCGCCTTATCGTTGTCCTTCTTGTCGCTCCAGGCTCTGCCGCGGTTGTCGTAGGCGATGACATGCTTCGGATCGAGGCGAATCGCTTCGCTGTAATCGGCAATTGCTTTATCGAGCTCTTTCTTGTCGCTCCAGGCGCCGCCGCGATTGCTGTAGGCGTAGGCGCCAGGATTGAGCCGCAATGCTTCCGAGTAATCCTTGACGGCAATATCCAGTTCGCCCTTAAATTGCCAGGCACACGCACGACGGTTGTAAGCGTCCGCGTCATTGCCGTTTTGGCGAATGCGATCCGTAAAATAACTGACGGCGTCCTCCGCCAATACCGCTTCCGTTTTCTCGAACCATCCGGTGATCCCCTGGTGCGTTTTGACCTTGATCCAGCCGTTATCCTCGGCTAAAACTTCGTAATCGAGGCTATCAAGCGTGGCGACGAATATGGTGCGCCCGCTCTTGTCGGTGTGTCCGATCTTGATGTCCGATTTCTTCACGAGGATCGTTTTGCCGGCCCAGGATTGTTGCTGCGCGACGGCCGGAGCGGCGGATGCAGCCAACGCGAGCAGAATGAAGAGGGGTCGCATGAAAAGGCCTCTAGGTGAAAATGGCCGCTGAGCGGTCATCATCGTGCCGCGCGGGGGGAGCGGATGCAAGCGAAATCCAGAAGATTTGACGTCCGAGATTTTGTCCCGAGCGAATCTGTGGGAACTGACGAATTTAACGCATTTTGCCGGACTTATTCGTCAGCGTCTTGATCGCCTCCAACGTCGGCCTCGTGCGCCGCGATAATACGACGGATCTCCGCCGTAGAAACGTCTGCTTGTAAGGATTTTGAGTACACGGTAACCAAGACGACCGCTTTGTCAGGTTTGACGGCGTAGAGGATGCGATAGCCGCCGCTCTTGCCTTTGCGGGCATCGGAATTTCCGGCGCGCACTTTGTAGATTTCTTGCTGCAATCCAGTGATCTGATCCCCTGGCCTGGCGCCATCCGTCACTTGATCGATGATGGGCTGGAGGTCTTCGCGAATGCGTCGATACTTCTTGGCCAACTGCCGAAGATTCCGCTTAAATTCCGGCGTGTAGACTACCGGCAGCGGTTTATTCGCCATGGACGCCTTCCCAAAGGTTTTCCACGGGAATTGTTTCTTCCGCCTCCGCTTCCTGCCAGCCTTTCCGGAAGCTCTCGGATGCAGGCTTCAGGTCCAGGCTCTCTCGGTACGAACGGATCACTTGCAGCAGAAACGGCAAGTATTCTTCGGGCACCGTCTCCACTTCGGCGAAGACTTGTTTGCGATAGATCGATTTGGCTTTGGACATTTGCTTCCTCTCGTCAAAACAGCGGCAGCACGCGCCCGTCCGCCAGGGCCATCGGCCGACCGAAGTTGTCATGCAGGTGGGCGTCGTGCGGGATGCCCAGGGCGTGGAAGATCGTGGCGTGCAGGTCGGCGGGGGTGCAGGGTTGCTCCGTCGGCAGCGAGGCGATGCGGTCGGATCGGCCCAGGACCTGGCCGCCGCGGATGCCGCCGCCGGCGAATGCCACCGAGTAACAGTGCGGGAAGTGATCGCGGCCGGCGCTCGGGTTGACTCGCGGCGTGCGGCCGAACTCCGTCAGCCAAACCACCAACGTCTCGTCCAACAAGCCGCGCGCATCGAGATCGTCGAGCAGGGCGACGCTGGCCTGTTCCAGCGGCGGCAGGAGGTCGTTGCGCAGGCGGTTGAAGTTGTTGCCGTGCGTGTCCCAGTTGTCGCCGGAACTGCCGTTCAAGTCGCCGACCGACGAATAGACCATGACGAACGGCACGCCTGCTTCGGTGAGTCGGCGGGCTTGCAGGGCGCTTTGGCCGCAGATGTGCGAGCCGTACGTATCGCGTAAACGTTGCGGTTCGTGATCCAGCTCAAACGCGGCCGAGACCTGCGGGCTGAGCAAGAGATTGGTGGCCATGGCGTGGTAATGTTCGAGCTGGCGCGTCGCGGGAGCGGCGCTCGATGCGGCTTCGAAACGCTCGAGCAGCGCATCGCGCGATTGCATGCGTGCGCGATTGACGCCCGCGGCCATGTCCAGGCGGATTTCGCCGCCCGAAGGGGAGACGCCCTTGTAGGGAACGCCATCGGGCCGGAAGACCATGGGGTCGTACTGCATGCCGAGGAACCCGGCGTCCTGGCCGTTGAGCAGGCCGCGGTCGGCGATCTGGTAGGGAATGGCGACGTTGCCGGGGAAGCCGGGGCGGGCGCTCTGGAAACGGGCGACCATGGCGCCCAGGCAGGGCCAATCGCGCCGCGAGGGGAAGATCGGTTCGTCGTTGGTGGGGCGGTGCGGCGGATGGCCGGTGAGGTTCCAGTAGGCGGCGTTGCGATGGCCCGCTTCGGGATGATAAACGGAGCGAATGACGGCGAGGCGATGGGACTGCGTCGCCAGGCGCGGCATGTATTGGCCAAACTGGATGCCGGGAGTGCGTGTGGCGATGGGGAAGTAGTCGCTACGAACTTCGCTGGGGGCGTCGGGCTTGGGGTCGAAGGTCTCGAGCTGGCTCATGCCGCCCCAGCTGAAGAAGACGATGCAGCGGCGCGCCTTGCCGAATCCGCCGGCCCCGGCTTCGGCGCGGAGGGCGAGCAGTTCGGGGAGGGACATGCCGAGGAAGCCGAGGCCGCCTTGAAGCAGGCGGCGACGCGAGAGCGTAACGGGCCGAGACATACTTGGACCATCCGTAATGTGGAGGATGGAGGCGGGAATTGCTGACGAGACGATTTTAACCGACGCCGGGGCCGCTGTCTAGCGGGTTCGCGGGGCGAAGTTTCGCGACTTCTTTTTATTTCCCCCCTTGCAAATCGCCCTCCGATAAAAAAGAATAGCTACGTCCTTCGCACTTTTTGCTCCCGAGACGATCCGATGTTCGCCAAGCTTTGGGTGCTGCTCCTCCCGTTCACCTTCCTGATCGCGTCCGCACGGGCCGAGCCAGTCGCCATTTGCGAGGAAGTCGGCGGGCTGCTCTTCGACGTCAAGACTCCCGACAAGTTTTACGCGGTCGGCCAAAAGGTCGAGGCGGGGACGTCGCTCGTCGCGCTCTTCAAATCGAAGCTCAAGTCGGCCAACGGAGCCGTGCATGTCGGCATGCTGGGCGATATCGGCACGCACAGCGATCTGCCGGTCATGGAATCCGCGGTCCGTTTCGGGACGCACGCAGGCGCCGACCTCGCCGTCACGCTCGAACGCGGCATCGTGATTCTCTCGAACGCCAAGAAATCGGGCTCGGCCCGCGTTCAGCTCACCATCCGCGGACAGGCGACGACCGTCGATCTGCTCGAGCCGAGTTCCGTCCTGGCTGTCGAAGTTTATGGCCGACATGCCCCGGGCCCGCTGGCGCTCAAGAACGACGATCCGACGCTTTTCGTCGTGATGCTGGCGCTCTCGGGCGAATCGGCGCTCGTGCACCAAGAGCACAAGCACCGCCTGAAATCGCCCCCCGGCCCCGCGATCCTGCACTGGGACAGCGTTTCCAAAGAAATCGAAGTCGGGACCCTCGACAAGCTCCCCCTGGGCCTGCGCGAGAGCCTCGCCTGGAAGAAAGCTCTGATCGGCCTGAACCTGTCGGCCCTCAAGCTCAAGGTTGAGCCCGCGCAGAAATTGCTCGAGGCGCCGTTCAAGCTCGATCGGCTCGTCTCGGTGACGGCCATGGGCGCCCGCGACGATCTCGACGGCCTGACGCATGCGATCTCGGTTTCCGCGGACGAACTCGTACGCAACCACGCGATTCTGGTATTGCGCAGTTGGCTGGGCCGAGAACCGGGGCAACTCGCCAAGTTCGAAGCGTTCCTCACCGCGACGAAAAAAGTCCCGGTCGGCCGGGCGCGCACCGTCGCCAATTTGCTTATCGGCTGGGACGATCATCAGCTCAAGGAACCGACGACGTACGAGTTCCTGATCGATCTTTTGGAGAGCCCGCAGCTGGCCGCGCGGTCGCTGGCGCTGTGGCATCTGTCGCGCCTGGCGCCGGCGGGTAAGGACATCGCGTACGATCCGGCGGGCACGCCCGAATCCCGCGCCGCGGCCATCGGTCGCTGGCGTCAACTCATCCCGGCCGGCAAGCTGCCGCCGGCGCCCAAGGGGAAGTAACTCATGAACATCAAACTCCCCCTACTCTGGCTCGTTCTGCTCGCCCCCGCGCTGCACGCGCAGTACTACCCGCATAGCGGCCCCTACGGATATTCTCCTTACGGTTATTCACCCTACGGCGGAGCCGGGGGATACCAGGCGGGGACCGCGAAGGTCGTCGAGGCCAACGGGCAGTACATGAAGGACGCCGAGACCGCGCGCATCCAGCGCGAACAGGCGAACCAGGCCAAGATCGATACCAAGAAGAAGTCCTTCGATCAAATGATGTACGAAAAAGCGAATACTCCTTCCTACGGCGAAGACGCGGGGCTGATCAACAACCAGCGCATCAACCGCATGATGATCGAACCCACGCCGGGCGAGATCCGCCGGGGCGACACGCTCAATCTCTTCATGCCCTACATTAGCTCCCTCTCCGTCAAAGGCGCGCACGGCGCCCCGATGCCGCTCGATTCAGAACTCCTCCGCGAAGTCAACGTCTCCACCGGCCCCACTGGCACTCAACTCAACCTCGGCATGCTGATTCCCGGCAAGGAACTCGAATGGCCCGTCGCCATCCAGGGGCCCAAGAAGGCCGCGCTCCAGCAGCAGACCAAGCAGGCCGTCTCGCAGATCGTCTCGGGCAGCCTCGACCTGCAGCTTTACCAGAGCATTAACAAGAACATCGAGGCGCTGTTCACGGAATTGCGGACGCTCTGCTTCGTGAAAGAAGTGATCGATTCGAGCGCCTACCTGACGGGGAGGCGGTTCCTCGAATCACTGCAGGCCTCGGTCCGCGACCTGGCCAAGCCGGGCGCCAAGGCGTTTCTCACGTCCGCACAAGGGCCGCAAGGCGGCAACGTGCCGGAGCTGGTCCGCAACATGACGAAGAGCGGCCTGTCGTTCGCCGCCGCCAATCCGGGGGACGACGCCGCGTATTTCGCTCTGCACAGCGCCTTCGTGTCGTACATCCAGAGCGCCCAGGCTGCGTCGGGCTTTCAACTTACGCTCCGCTCGCAGGCCCCGCCGCCGTCGCTCAGTACTCCGCCCACGCCCACTCGACCGAAATAAAAGAGAATAGTCACAGAGGACACAGAGAGCGAATCGGAAAGCCCTGGGGCTCGTAGTGTATTTTTCTGACTCTGTGTCCTCGGCGCCCTCTGTGGCTAATTTGTTTTCTCCTACAGGAACCCAAGCATGTTTTCTTCCGCCCTTCCTCTCCTGCTTTTCACGCTCGGCGGCGCCGGCGATCTCGAAATTGTCGCCCCCCGCGCCACTTTTGGCCTCCTCGGACCCACCCGGCCCAAGGGGGGCGTTCTCCCCGGCGAACGCCTGTTCTTCGCTTTCGGCATCAAAAACCTTGCCGTCGATGCCCAGGGGAAATCCCAGTACAGCGTCGCCGTCGAGATCCGCGACTCCCAGGGCAAACTCTTCTACGAACAAAAGCCTTACCTCCGCGTCGCCCAGAATCTCTTCGGCGGCAAAGTCGTCCCCTGCTCGTCGTATCTCGATATTCCAATCACCAGCGCCGAAGGCGATCTGCACTGGAAAGTCACCATCGAAGATACCCTCGCCAAGAAATCCAAGTCGATCGACGGCAAAGGCAAGATTCTCCCCAAGTCGTTCGGCATCGTCCGCGTCAATCTCTCCGCCGACCCCAACGGCCTGGCGCCGACCCCCGCCGTCAACGTCGTCGGCGGACACGTCTTCCTCAACTTCAGCGTCGTCGGCTTCGATCGCAACAAGGACAAACAGCCCGACGTCGAAGTCAGCCTGCGCATTTTGAATACCAGCGGACAACCGATCTCGACGCTCAAGGGCCGAATCGACGACGTCGGCGAAAACGTCAGGATCGTCCCCGGCCACTTCCCGATGATCTTCGATTCCCCCGGAAATTACACGCTCGAAGTCAGCGCTCTGTGTCAGCACTCGAAGTCGAAGGCTCTCGTGACGCTCCCGGTTCAAATCCTCGGGGTGGAGTAACCATGCCCGAGGCGACGTGCGCGATCGATGAATTCGGCCCCCTGCCTGTCGTGCGTCCCGGCTCGGTCGCGGAACTCGGCGAGTTGATTCGCTCGACGACGGGACAGGCGCTCTACCCCGTCGCCGGCCGCACCGAACTCGATCTGGGCAATGCGCCGACGAAGCCCGGGCTCGCCGTCGATCTCACCGCGCTCACGCAAGTGATTGACTTCCCCGCGCGCGATATGACCGTCACCGTGCAAGCGGGCATCGCCATCGCGGAACTCCAGGCGCTGCTCACTCCTGAAAACTTACGGCTGCCGATCGACGTACCGCTGGCGAGCCGAGCGACCCTCGGCGGCATCCTCGCGACCAACGTCAGCGGTCCCCGGCGCCTCGGCTACGGCACGCTCCGCGATTACGTCATCGGCATCTCCGCCCTCAACGATCAAGGCAACGAGTTCAAGGCCGGCGGACGCGTCGTTAAGAACGTCGCCGGGTACGACATCTGCAAACTCCTGGTCGGCTCGCTCGGTACCCTCGGCATCATCACCCAGGTCACGCTGAAGCTGAGGCCCGGCTCTGAACGCCAGGCGCTGCTCACGTTGCCATGTCCGCAGGCGCGGCTCGAGGAATTGCTGCAAAAGATTCAGGCCTCGCGCACCCGGCCGATCGCCCTCGAAGTGCTCAGCACCTCCGCGGCGAATCTCCTGGGACTGCCGACCGGCGCAGAATGGACCGTCGTCGTCGGCTATGATGGCAATGAGACCGTCGTCGACTGGCAAGTCAAACAGCTCGGGACGGAACTCGCGGAGTTTTCGCCTCAGCCGGCGAATGAGGCGCTGTGGAGTGGGCTCACCGAATGGAATCGCCGGACCGAAACACCGGTGAGCGTGAAGGCGAGCCTGCTGCCTTCTCGCCTCGTCGGCTTCTTGAGCGAGGTCGACGGTTCGAGGGCATTGGTCCGCGCCCATGCGGGCAACGGCATCGTCACCGCGCACCTTTCCAGCGAAGCCGCCGCGGCCTGGCGTCAGTCGGTGAGCAAGGCGCAGGGGTTTCTCGTGGTCACGCGCTGTCCGCCGGCGCTCAAGGGGACGCTTTCCGTGTGGGGCCCGCCGCCCAGGGATGCCGACCTGATGCGGAAGGTCAAGGCCCAGTTCGACCCCGCCGGGCGCTTCAATCCAGGTCGCTTCACAGGTGGGATCTAGCTTCATGAACACCGCGGACAAAACTTCCCTCCCCGTTCTCCCTGCCAAGCACGACGCCGGCATCGACTACGAACTCTTCCTCGATTGCGTCCATTGCGGCCTGTGCACCTCCGCCTGCCCCACGTACGTCGAACTCGGCGACGAAAACGACGGGCCCCGCGGCCGAATCTACCTCATGCGCGCCGTCACCGACGGCCGAATCCCGCTCGACGACAAAGTCCGGGGCCATCTGGACCTCTGCCTCGATTGCCGAGCTTGCGAGTCCGCTTGCCCCTCCGGCGTGCAGTACGGCAAACTCATCGAGCCCTTCCGCATCCACATGGAGAAGACGCAGCCGTCCAAAGATCTCGGCTGGCTCAAGAAGTTCCTGCTGTTCCGCATCACGCCCTACGCGGGCCGAATGCGCTGGATGCTCAAACCCGCGAAGCTCATGCAGTGGCTCGGCATCGAATGGCTGGCCCGCAAGGTCGGCTTCTTCAAACTGCTGCCGAAGTCGTTACGGCAATTCCCTGAGATGCTGCCGCCGCTGCGGAAGCATTACGGCTCGTTGCCGGAGATCATGCCGGCGGAGGGGCCGAAACGGGCGCGGGTGGCGATGTTCCTGGGCTGTGCCGGCGACGCCTTCTTTCCGCAGACAACTCTCAACACCATCCGCGTGCTGCAAAAGAACGGCTGCGAGGTCGTCATCCCGCGCGGCCAGGGCTGTTGCGGCGCCTTGCATTTCCACGCCGCCCAGGAGGCGCCCGCGCAGCAGTTCGCGCGCGCCAATCTCGACCTCTTCCTGAAGGACGACGTCGACGCCATCATCACCAACGCCGCCGGCTGCGGCGCCATGCTCAAAGACTACGGCCATCTGCTCCACAGCGACCAGGCGAAGACGTTCGCCAAGAAAGTGAAGGACATCAGCGAGTTCCTCATCGAACTCGGACCGATCCAGCCGACCCATCCCATCAACCTCCGCGGCACCTACCACGATGCCTGCCATCTGTGCCACGGCCAGCAAATCCGCAAACAGCCGAGGCAACTTTTAGAGATGATCCCCGGACTCACCCTGACGCCGTTGAACGAGAGCGAAATCTGTTGCGGCGCCGCGGGGAGCTACAACCTCACCCAGCCCGAGATGGCGGAACGTCTGGGCTTGCGCAAGGCGCAGAATATCCTGAAGACGAACCCGCAGGCGATCTTCACGAGCAACGTCGGCTGCCTGATCCAGATCATCCGCTACCTGCGCGACGAGAAGCCCGGACTACGCTTCGCCCACCCGATCGACGCCCTCTGGGCCAGCTACTCCGGCGAACCGCTGCGATAAAAGCCGACTCCGTCCGGCGCGCGTCACTCAGAATTCTCGTCAGTAGGCGATTTTGTCTACGGAATTGATCTGAGGCGCTCCGCTGCGGAGGCATGCCCCGGCGGCGACTTCGGGCGGGGTACGCCGAATCGATTCCCGTTGAGACAGGAAGGGCGTCCTTTCTGATTGCGGGCTCGAGTAAGTTCTGAAGGACATAGTCGCTCCGCGGATCCGCAATAAAGTATCTCTGCGTCCCGCATGTGAAACCCCCATTCGGCAAAGGAGTTCGCCATGGTATTTCGATCTGCCCTCTCACCCCGGTCGGTCCTGC
>JBBQPM010000042.1:0-42749 GCA_038217425.1 Gemmatales bacterium | reverse complement strand
CAACATTCGAAGGCTTCCGGGGAGCAATTGACGGATGCTTGGCAAAGACTTCCACGGAGCACCGAGAGAAGTTGCAATCTTTAATGACTCATAAATTCCAGACCTTTAATCCGGCCTCATTCTTGGCCGCGTGAGGTATAGCTTTGCCGTGAGGACCATTTCCGCCCTGTTGAACTGGACGAAACGCTTGGCGTCGTCCGGCTGTCCTACTGCGAGAGTTGCCGAGAATGCCAGCGCTGTGATCGAACTGAGCCAACGCATGAATGCGCCTCCGAATGAAGAAGTTCCTACCCGAGTAGGACATTGTCACACAGGTTCATGTCGTTAGCCACGGCCGAATCGAGTTTTCAAAATCGCCAGGAAAATCTCGATTCTCTCATTTCCTTTGGCGCCGGACTGCGTTATCCTCTACCCCATCGATTCCCTTACATCATTTCTTGTCCGAGGAATCCATCGTGGAGAAGCAAACGGTCTTGGCGTGCCATTCTTGGCTCCCTGACGGGGAGCTGGCGCGCTGGCGAAACGCATTTCCGAATTACGAGTTCATCGAAGCAACCTCGCATCCGCAGGCCGTCATCTGTTACGGAATGCCTGACGCCGAGCAGATTCCAGCCATGCCGAACCTCCGCTGGATCCAACTCGCGAGCGCCGGCGTGCCCGCGGAACTTTGTCCGCACGCGATCGAGCGCAAGCTGACCGTCACGAACCTCGCGGGCCTTTATGGACCGACCATTGCCGAGCACGCGCTGGCGATGATGCTGATCCTGAGTCGAAATCTACACCTGGTGCATCGGCACCAATGCGAACGGCGCTGGGATCGCAGCGTCGCCGTCACCATGCGCGATCTGGCCGGCAAGACGCTCGGCATCATCGGATTGGGGAACATCGGCCAACACATCGCCCGGCTCGGTCGCGCCCACGGCATGCGCGTGGTGGGCGTTCGGCGGCGAGCGCAACCGACGCCGTTCGTCGATCGCGTGTACGACGGCTCGGAACTGCGACTGCTGGCCCAGGAGTCGGACGTAATCGCGGTGGCGGCGCCATTGGTCGGCGGGACGCAGGGTTTGCTCGACCATGCGTTTTTCGACGAGGTCCGCCAGGACGCGATCTTCATCAACGTCTCACGGGGTTCGGTCGCGGACGAAGGCGCCTTGCTCGCATCGCTCGAATCGGGACGCCTTGCCAGTGCGGGGCTGGACGTGTTCGCGGTGGAGCCCTTGCCGAGCGAGCATCCGTTTTGGAAGATGCCGAATGTGCTGGTGAGTCCCCACTACAGCGGCGAGACGGTGAACCTTTCGCCGCTGCCGGCGCAGCGTTTTATCCGTAACCTGCACAACTGGCACGCGCAGTTGCCGATGGAAGGCGTCGTCCATTGCGAGTGGGGTTATTGATGAGCCCGCAGCGCAAGCAAGGGGCCAGCGTGCCTTGCTTGCGCTGCGGGCTCCTGAGGATATTGCCGAATGCACCTGTTAGAACACGTCCAAGAACCGATCCGCCTGGCCCTCGCCGGGCTTGTGGCCGATCCCGAAACCTACGTGGCGATGGTCAAGCCGACGCAGGACGCCAAGCATGGCGACTACCAGCTCAACGCGGCCATGAGCCTCGCCAAGACGCTCGGCAAGAAGCCGCGCGAGGTCGCCCAGGAAATCGTCGAGCGTCTGCCGCTGGGCGATCTTCTCGAAACGCCCGAGATCGCCGGCCCCGGGTTCATCAACCTTCGTCTCCGCAGCGACTGGATGGCGGCGCGGCTGCGCGAAATCGCGCGCGATCCGCGCCTGGGCGTTGCCCCCGCGGCGAAGGCCAAGACCTACGTCATCGACTTCAGCGGGCCCAACGTCGCCAAGCCGATGCACGTCGGCCATCTCCGCAGCACCATCATCGGCGACAGCCTCATCCGCCTGCTCCGCTTCCTGGGCCATACCGTCGTCGGCGATAACCATCTCGGCGACTGGGGCACGCAGTTCGGCATGATGCTCTTCGGCTACAAGAACTACGCCCAGCAAAAGGGGATGGACAAGGACCCCGTCCGCGAACTCGCCCGCCTGTACGTCCTCGTACGTGAAATCACCAAGCCTGTCGCGGCCGAGGAAGACGACGAAACGAGCGACAAGCCGACGAAGTTCACCGACGAAGCGATCCAGGTCGCCAAGATCGTGGCCGATGCGGCGCGCAAGGAGACGTCGAAACTCCACACCTTCGACGAAGAGAATCTTCGGCTCTGGAACCTGTTCATCCCGAACTGCCTGGAAGATCTGAAGCCGATTTACAAACGGCTCGACATCCAGTTCGACGAATCGCTGGGCGAAAGTTTCTACCAGCCGATGCTGCCGAGCGTGGTCGCGGATCTGCAAGCGAAAGGGATCGCCCGCGAAAGTCAGGGGGCGATCGCGATCTTCCTGGATGAGAAGGAGCCGCCGTCGCTGATTCAGAAACGCGACGGCGCCTTCACCTACACGACGACCGACCTGGCGACGATCCGTCATCGCATCGAGACGTGGAAGCCCGATGCGATTCTGTACGTTGTCGATTCCCGGCAGGCGCTGCACTTCCGCAATGTCTTCGAGACGGCGCGGCGCTGGGGGTACGACAACGTGGCGTTCGAGCACGTTTCCTTCGGATCGGTGCTGGGCGACGACGGTCGGCCGCTCAAGACGCGCGAGGGGGGCGTGATCGAACTGGGTTCGTTGATCCAGGAGGCGGTCGAACGTGCCGGAACGGTGTATGAGGAGGCGCGTCAAGAAGCCCTGGCCGCGGGGGAAGAGGTCACGCCGCTCGAAGTGGGCGAACTCGAGGCGATCAAGGAAGCCGTCGGTATCGGCGCCGTCAAGTATGCCGATCTGTGCCAGAACCGCACCAGCGACTACCGCTTCAGTTGGCAGAAGATGTTGGCCATGACCGGCAACACCGGCGCGTATATGCAATATGCTTACGTCCGCAACCGCGGCATCTTTCGCAAGGCGGGCGCCCTGGTCGCGAAATACCGCGACGATCCGCCGGCGGTGATTCTCGCGGAACCGCACGAGCGCGCCCTCGCCTTTCAGTTGCTGCGGCTCGAGGAATACCTGCGCGTCGCCGCCGCCGAGTATCAGCCGAACTTCGTCACGAGTTACCTGTGGGATCTGTCGAAAGCCTACAGCGGCTTCTTCCAGAATTGCCCGGTGCTGCGGGCGTCGTCGCCGGAGATCAGGGAGAGCCGGCTGCTGTTGTGCGATCTGACGGCGCGGACGATTCAGAAATGTCTGGAACTTTTAGGCATCCGCACGGTGGAACGCATGTAGCGGGTCTGGTAGGATGACACTTCGAAAGCCCAGGGATGGCTATCCCTGGGGACTTTCCCAGGGATACCATCCCTGGGCTTTCTCCAAAAAGAGAACGACACCTTCCATGACCGACGTCTCCCCGCAACGACCCACCAAAGTGCGTTTCATGGTACTCGCGATCGCCACCGGCGTCGCGTTGCTCTTGTACCTCGACCGCTACTGCCTCAGCACGTCCGACACCCTCATTCGAGACGACCTCAAGCTCGAAGAGAGCGACATGAAGGATATCCGCTCCGCGTTTTTCTTGACGTACGCGCTCGGCCAAATCCCGATGGGCATGCTGAGCGACCGCTTCGGCGTCCGCAAGATGCTCTCGATTTATATGATCGTTTGGTCGGCGTTCACCGGCCTGATCGGCGCCATTCGCGGCTACTACGACTTCGTCTTTTACCGATTGGGCTGCGGGCTTTTCGAAGCGGGGGCTTATCCTGCGTGTGCCGGCATGATCCGGCAGTGGTCCAACGAGAGCACGAAGGGGACCTGGAGCGCAGTCGTCAGCTTCGGCGGGCGGTTCGGCGGCACTGTCACCCCGCTCATCATCCCCGCTCTAATCCTCCAGTACGGCTGGCGCGAAGTCATGTACGCCCTCGGCGTCGGCGGCGTCGCCTTCGGCACCTTCTACTACTGGTTCTTCCGCGACCGTCCTCGCGAGCACCCCTGGGTCAACGACGCCGAGGCTCGGCTGATCGAAGGCGCCGGCAAACCCGCCGACGCCGCGCTCGTCAAGACCCCTTGGCTACGTTTGCTCACCCACAAGGGACTGTGGATGTCGTCCTTCGTGCAGTTCGGCGTCAACTTTGGCTGGGTATTCATTCTTACGAATCTCAACTCCTTCCTCGAAGATGTCTACCGAGTGAGAGAGGTCAGCGACCGAGCATGGATGGTCTTCACCGTCATGGTTTTCAACCTCCCCGCGCTGCTTCTGGGGGGCAGGCTCACCGACTACTTGACCGGGCGTTTCGGCAAACGTCTCGGTCGCATGCTACCGATGACGCTGCCTCGCTTCATCTCCGCGGGATTCTACGTCGCTCTCGCGCTCGTCGTGGCCTTCGATTCGGATCGTGTCGTCAATCCCTGGCTCCTCGTCGTACTGCTCGGCTTTATGGCCTTCTTCAGCGATTTGTGTCTACCCGCCATCTGGGGCTTCACGCTCGACGTGGGTAAACGCAACGTCGGCATCGTCCTGGGCTGGAGCAATATGTGGGGCAACTTCGGCGCCTTCTTCACGCCGCAAGCCGTCTTTTATGTGTCCAAGAGTCAATGGGGCTGGCCCGGCGTTTTTTGGATGCTCGGCGGCGCGTTCGTTCTCATCGCGATCGTCGGCCTGTTTATTGACGCTTCCGATCCGTTGGAACCTGACGAACCGAGGTTGGCTACCGCATGACCGCTACCGCATTCGATCTCGACGCCTTCCGCGCCGAACTGAGGTCGCTCGAAGAGACGATGCGCCTCGGCGGCGGAGCCGCGGCGATCGATCGCCAACACCAAAAGCAGCGTCTCACCGCGCGCGAACGCATCGCTCGCCTCGTCGATCCCGGCAGCGAGTTCCTCGAACTGGGGCTGTGGGCCGCCTGGAACATGTACCGCGATTGGGGCGGCGCTCCCTCCGCGGGCGTCGTTACCGGCGTCGCTCAGGTGCATGGCCGCCGGCTCATGATCGTCGCAAACGACGCCACCGTGAAGGCCGGCGCCTTCTTCCCGATGACCGCGAAAAAGGTGCTCCGCGCTCAACGCATCGCCATGGAAAATCGCCTGCCGCTCGTCTATCTCGTCGACAGCGCCGGCGTCTTTTTGCCGCTGCAAGACGAGGTCTTTCCTGACGAAGACGACTTTGGCCGAATCTTCCGCAACAACGCGGTCATCTCCGCGCAGGGCATCCCGCAACTCGCGGCGATCATGGGCAACTGCGTCGCCGGCGGCGGGTATCTCCCCGTCATGTGCGATAAACTTCTGATGACCGAAGGCAGCGGTCTGTACCTCGCCGGCCCGGCGCTCGTCAAGGCGGCGATCGGGCAGATCGTCAGTCACGAAGACCTGGGGGGCGCGAAGATGCACGCCGCCATCTCCGGCACCATCGACTTTCGCGAAGCCGACGAGCCGAGCTGTCTGGAACGTCTACGCCGCTTGATTGAAGCGCTCCCCGCCGACGTGCCCCGCGTTGACCTTACGGTAGCGCCGGGCCGGCCGGTCGCGGAGATCATGCGGCACTTCCCGGCGACGAACCGGCAGGAGTACGACATCCGCGAAGTGTTGCCGTGCCTGCTCGACGCGGCACCGTTCGACGAGTATAAGGCCGACTTCGGGCCGACGCTCGTGTGCGGCTACGGCAGACTCGGCGGCGTGCCGATCGGCGTCGTCGCCAACCAGAAGAAGCGCTGCAAGACCCCTGCCGGCTCGCTGCAGTTCGGCGGCGTCATCTACGTCGACGCCGCGGACAAGGCGGCGCGCTTCATCATGGACTGCAATCAATCACGCATCCCCTTGCTCTTTCTGCAAGACGTCAACGGCTTCATGGTGGGCCGGGATTCCGAGCAGGCGGGCATCATCCGCTCCGGCGCCAAGCTCGTCAACGTCATCAGCAACAGCGTCGTCCCCAAGCTGACCGTCATTCTGGGCGGTTCGTACGGGGCCGGGAACTACGCGTTGTGCGGTAAGGCGTTCGACCCGCGTTTCATTTTCGCCTGGCCGACCGCGAAGTACGCCGTCATGGGCGGCGAGCAGGCCGCGGATACGCTACTCGACATTCAGATCTCGGCGCTGAAGCGTCAGGGGCACGAGGTTGACGCGGCGGAGATGCAGGAGTTGCGCCGCAAGGTGGAGGCGAGTTATTTGGAGCAGACCGACGTCCGCTACGCGGCGGCGCGGTTGTGGGTGGATCGCATCGTCGATCCGCCGGACACGCGGGCGGCGTTGCTCGAAGCGCTGGCGGTGAGTTTGCGCCACGACGCGGGGCTACCGTTTCGCACCGGGGTGTTGCAAGTTTGAGCGATTGCCCGGCTGCTATCCCGCCCGATTCCGAAAACGATGTTCGGCCCGTGTGAGCAACTCGAGTCCACGGTTCAAGAGACGCTGCTCGAACAGACGCGTCTGATCTCGATAGCGCCAGTACTCCGCCCAAAACCGCAGGCGATGACACACGCCCAAGAGCCCGCCGATGCCGCGTCGCGCGAGGGCGTTTTGACGGGCGCGCACGTTGTTCTTTCGGCCGATCGTTTTCTTCACCGGTTCGTGACTGAGCGACGTCGGCACGATCCGGTACTTGTAGAGAACTTCGTCGATGAAGATTGGCCGAGTCACTTCCTCGAGTTTGTAGATCAGATCCGCATCCTCGGCATAGAGCATCGTCTCATCCAACCCCGCGGTCTGGCGATACGCGCTCATGCGAAACGTCCTTAGATTGGGCACGTGCCCAGCCGTCATGCAGGTCTCCCAGGGAGCCAGCGCTCGTCCGAGGATTTCTTGCGCCACGGTGAACGTGAGGTCGTAGCACTGCATCTTGGAGTAAACGAACCCGGCGTCCGGCCTGGTTTCGTAAGTCTGCAAGACGCGCGCGGTCGTTTGCGACTCCAGCGCATCGTCGGGATCCAGGAGGGCGACGAGGTCGGTTTCCGCCAGGTCCAGACAGCGACGCAGGGTTCCGATTCGGCCGAGGTTGTGCGGATTGACGACGAGGCGGATCTGGTCGCCGAGCCAGGGTTTGAGAACGTCGAGCGAATCGTCGGTACTGGCGTCGTCAACGACGAGCGCTTGCCAGCGCGAATCAGTTTGCCGCTGGAGCGATTCGAGACAATCAGGGAGGAAACGCCCGTTGTTGTAGTTCGTGACGAGATACGTGAGAACGGACATTGCTCGCCTCCTGCTACGAAGCTTTGCGGAGTTCGTCGCGATAGCCCTGCATCCAGGCGAGGTCGGCGCTCGTCGGCAGTTCCGGGGCGCCGAGCCTGAAGCGTTCCCACTGACTCTTGAACTTGAGGCGAAGGATTCGCAGCCTGGTTCGCCAGGCGGACATCGAAGGGGAAACGCAGCGCTTGCGTTCGAAGAGCTGGGCGGTCCGCCCTTTGCAATAGAAATCATGGCAAATGAAGTCCGACTGCAAGCGGTCGGGTTCCAGATGATGCCGAACGGGGACGCCCGGCGCCCAGATTCCGTGGTGGCCAGCCGCGCTGAGTTGGTCGACGAAGAGGGACTCCTCGCCGGCAAGTCGACTCCCCCCGACGCGTCCGAAGGCGGGATCGAAAAGAATTTCCGGGAGTGCGGTCGCGCGGTACGCCATGTTGGCGCCGTAAGGAGATTCATGCCTCAGGAAGGGGCGTTCCTCGGGGCCCAGATCGAGTCCGCCGCACGCCTCGAACGCGAAGCGTGCGAACTGCGTCGTCCACGCCGGCGCCGGACTTCCGAACGCAGGTTCAATAGGGCCGCCGAAAAAGCTGGCGCGGGGCCAACGCTCGGCCGCCTGACGATACTGGAGCAGAAAATCGGGCCGCACCGTCACATCGTCGTCGAGACAGACGATCAACGCCCCCTGGGCGGCGCGGATCCCGGCATTACGCGCGTAGGAGATTCCCTGCCTGGGTTCGAACACGCGCCGTAACGGCAGGGTCATTGCGTGCCGAGCGATGACCTCGGCGGTGTCGTCCGTGCTGTTGTTGTCCACCGCGATCATTTCCAAAGGCCCGTTCCCCCAGGGACGCAGCGCGTGCATGCAGGTCAGCGTCTGGTCGAGCATTGCGGGTCGGTTCCAGGTACAGATCACCAACGATAGCGAGGCGTCCTTGCTCATGAGCGATTTCCCTTATAAAGCACTCGGTTCTAGAATCGCCATTCCAGTCCCAGGTTGAGCATTTGAATCCAGAAGGAACTTTCTTGGAACGGCACCCCCGGCGTCGGGCCGGCGGCGGCCTGGTTGAAGTCGATCTGATCGACCGCCCGCAGCACGCGGTTCATGTACAGGAAGGTGTACCCAATTTGGAAGTGCAGGCCGTCGTAGATTGCGAAACCGAAGTTCAGGCCGAACTCGGGGACGGCGCCCATGCGCGTGCGGGCGAAGTTACCGGAATTGGTCGCCTGGGCGTACGTGCCGGTCTGCATGAACGTTCGGCTGCCGACCACTGAGGGGTCGACCATTTCGGTGAAGCCGGCGATGTTGATCTGCTGGTTGAGTTGGCCGAAAGCGTACTTGCCCCAGATGTCGAAGGTGCAGCGATCCAAGCGAGCGCGATACTGAACGCCGACTTGAGGTCCGATGAACTCGTTGACGGTGCCGAATTCGTCGATCACCCGGGTATTGGTGGCGTTGTCGGCTTGCAGGAAGAAATCATCGTGCCGATAGCCTTCGCGAAGCTGCAGCCAGCGCATGCCGCCGATGAAGATGATGCTGCTGCCGTCGCCGTAGCCCATGCCGCTGAAGTTATATTTGACGTTGGCTTCGCCCCCCAGGAATCCCTGGGAGAAATAGTCGCGGGCGGTACCGGGATCGAGGATGAGCGAGGCGCTGGGGAAGGCGGGATCGGTATCGAAGGTGGGCCGGGCGAGCGCGGTCAGTCCGGAGCCGTCGGTGGAAAACGTGAGGAAGCGAGTGCGATTCTCGGAGACGATGAAATTGCTTTCGAAGATCAGACACTCGGGATCGATGAGCATGGCCGCGAAGGTAAAGCGGAAAGAGCCGAAGGTTCCCAGACCGTATTCGCGGTCGCCGATAAGGGTGGAAGTGCCGGGTTGTCCCACGGCGCCGGGCGGAAGGTCGAGGAGGTCCGCGGTGGCAAGCAAAGGCGGGGGATTAAAGCCTTTGAGAAAGAGGAAGGCGTATTCCCAACCAAGATGATAGCGAATCGGGTTGGCGACGTACGATTCGCTGTCGGACCAGGCGTTGGCCGGCTCGCGCTGAAGGAGCGATCCGGAAGGCGGTCCCTCGCTGGGGGGCATGGGCATGCCTGGCATTCCCGGCATTCCCGGCATTCCCGGCATTCCCGGAATTCCCGGCATCCCAGGCATTCCCGGCATTCCCGGCATTCCCGGCATCCCAGGCATCCCTGGCATGCCAGCGGCGGGCATCGCGGGGCCGGGGCCGGGGCCGGGGGCTGGCATTCCCTGGACCTGCATGACTCCGCCCTGCTGCATGGGCATGCCGTAGGCAGGATTGGGATAGCCGTATGCGGGGGCCGGATAGGCCGGGTATTGGGCCCGCGCCGACGTGCTCCACATCCAGAGTGCCGCCAGCCAAACGCCTGTCGCCTTGATTCGCATGGTTTGCCTCGTCTGCAATGATTCCGGCTGAAAGTCCGCTTTTCTGGACTCCGAAGAAGTATCGGCCGGAATGTTGGGCAAACTTGATCTTTCCAGCAGAATCCGCAGAGTCGCCGCAGCTTGCCAGTGAAACGCCTTGAGCCGCCCGGGGCGAAACGCCGATAACATGGGGGACCTTTCTCGACTCCCCTTCAGGAAACGCAATGTTGCGCGGTCCGCTATTTGTGATGTGTTTGGCCGCATGCGGTTGGGGCTTCTCCTTCGGCATCGGCACGCAAGGAGTGACGCACTGGCTGAAGGACGCCGGGCGCAGCGACACGCTTATCGGCCTGATGCATGCCACGTACTACCTCGGCGTGGCCGGCGCGTCGTTGCTCGTCCCCGCACTGACCCGACGGTTCGGCATGGCCTGCACGTTCTGGGGAATGCTCCTGAGCGCTGCGACGCTGGCGCTTTTCCCGCTGACCCAAGCAGAATTCTTCTGGTACGCCTGTCGGCTGCTGAGCGGCGTCGGCTGTGCGTTCAGTTTGATTCCGATGGAGACGTTTCTCAGCAAAACGTCGGCTCCCCAGGAACGAACGCGGAACTTCAGTTACTATGCGGTCGCCTTGACGCTGGGGGGCGCGCTCGGCATCGCCGCGGCGCTGGGCGTGTACGACGGACACGACGGGACAATCTTTTGGCTCGGCGCCGGCAGCGCGCTGGGTGCGGCCCTGCTCGCCCGGATTGCGACCCGTACGGCAGAGGGCGCGGAACCATCGCGACCCGCCGTGATCGACTGGACGCGTAATTTTCTCAGCTTCGGGACCGCCTGGAGCCAGGGATTTCTCGAAGGGGGGATGCTCGCGTTTCTCGCCCTCTACCTCGAAGGGCGCGGTCTGTCGCAGGAATCGACCGGGCTCCTCATGGGGTTGGCGATGGTCGGCGTGATCGCGTGTCAGGTGCCGATCGCCTGGATTGCGGATCGCGTCGGCGCCCGACCGGCGCTGCTCGGTTGTTACGCGGTGGCGCTCGCAGGCCTGATTGCGGTGCCGACTTGCTCGTCGTTGCCGGCGATGGGCGTTTGGCTCTTCGCCTTCGGCGCGTTCACGGGCGCCATGTATCCGCTGGGACTTTCACTCCTGGGGGAACGGACCGCCGAGTCCGACCTACCGAGGGCGTATGCAGCCTATCTGGCGCTGGAATGCGTCGGCAGCCAGTGCGGCGCGCCGGCGATGGGGTGGGCGCGCGACGCCTGGGGCCCGAATGCGATGTTCGTGGTCGGCGTCGCCGCCTTGTCCGCGGTACTGCTCGGCTGGACGCTGACGACGAAGCGACAGGCGTCGCGGCGGAGTGTGGAAATTCGCCGAGCCGCGTGATTTTTGCTCTTGAACTCCGGTTTTCGGTCTCTAATAAGACATTACGATTCCGCAAGACTAGGAGCCTGCCGAGTCGATTCTGGTCGCGAGGTTGGCAGCGTCCTTGTGGCTGGATCGGCTCGGCTTTTCATTTCGATCGGCTCGCCTGTCCTCGCTCGTCTTCCGACGAACCCGCACTTCACAGAAAAAGGAATGGTATTGCTCCGAGATGCCGATAAGATGAAGGGTGTTGAATAGTCCGTCCAAATGACTTGGGCAAGCTTTTTGGACTACAGGCTCAACGGAAGAGCTGCGCGAGATTTCCAAAATGACTCATGCTGCCATCACCGGTTGGGGAACCTACATACCCAAGGGCGTGCTTAACAACCACGATTTGGAGAAGATGGTCCTCACCAACGACTCCTGGATCCGCACGCGAACCGGGATCGTGGAGCGGCGTATTGTCGGCGAAGGGGAAACCACGTCGAGCATGGGCATCCTCGCTGCACGCCGGGCGCTCGAAGAAGCAGAACTGGCCGCATCCGAAATCGAACTCGTTATCTGCGCCAGCACCACCCCCGATTATCTACTCCCCGCCAGCGCCTGTCTCATTCAGCAAGAGATCGGCGCCAACCGCGCCGGCGCCTTCGACCTCAACTCCGCCTGCAGTGGGTTCGTCTACGGCATGTCCGTCGCCAGCCAGTTCATTCAGTGCGGCACCTATCGCCGAATTCTCGTCGTGACTTCCGAAGCTCTGAGCCGATTTGTCAACTTCCAGGATCGCGGCACCTGCATCCTGTTCGGCGACGGGGCTGCCGCGGTCGTCGTCGAGGCGACCAGCCAACCTAACGGCGTGCTCAGCACCGTACTGGGCAGCCGAGGCGACGTCGACAAGATGCTCGTCATCGAGGCGGGGGGGAGCGCCAAACCGGCCACTCTCGAAACCATCGCCAATCAGGAACACTTCGTCCGCATGCGCGGCAACGAAGTCTTCAAACTCGCCGTCCGCAGCATGACCGCCGCGTCGCTGCAGGCGTTGCGGCAAGCAGGACTGTCGCTCGAAGACATCGACGCCGTCATTCCGCATCAGGCGAATCTGCGCATCCTTACCGCGACGCAGGAAGCGCTTGGCATGCCGCCGGAGAAAATGTTCATCAACGTCGCCCGTTACGGCAATACCGGCGCCGCATCGATCGGCATCGCCCTGGACGAGTATCTGCAGGGCAAAAATATCCGTGCGGGGCACAACTTCTTGATGGTGGCGTTCGGCGGCGGCCTCACCTGGGGCGCCTGCGTCCTGCGCTGGGCCGACATCGCCGCCATCAAACAGGAACGCTCCGACTTTCACAGCAGCGAACGAGTCGCGTGACGGTGCACATTCTCTTCGAAGACAACCACTGCCTGGTCGTAAGCAAAACTGCCCCCCTGCTCACGCAAGCCCCCGCGGGCGTTCCCAGCCTCGAAGCCGACGTCAAGAACTATCTTAAAGAGAAGTACCACAAGGCCGGCAACGTCTATCTGGGCGTGCCGCATCGACTCGACCGTCCGGTTTCCGGCGTCATCGTGTTCGCGCGCAACAGCAAGGCCGCCCAGCGCCTCGCGGATCAGTTTCAGAAGCGCCAGGTCGCCAAGACGTACTGGGGTCTCGTCAACGGCGTGATGAAACCGGCCGCGGGCACGTGGGAAGATTGGCTGCTGAAAATCCAGGCGGAAGCGCGCAGCGTCCCCGTGGCGCCCCAGACGCCTGGCGCCAAGTCCTCGCTCCTCACGTATCGCGTTCTGGCGCAACACGATGCGCACGCCTTGATCGAATTCACCCCGCTCACGGGGCGCATGCATCAGATTCGGCTGCAGGCTTCGCTCCACGGCCATCCCATACTGGGCGACATCCTCTATGGCTCGACCGAGGCGTTCGGTCCGGCGGCGGAATTGCCGCGCGAACGCGTCATCGCGCTGCACGCCCGCAACCTGTCGTTTCTGCATCCGCTGAGCTATCAGCCGATGACTTTCACGGCGCCGCTTCCGGAATATTGGCCGACCGATTCCCCAGGGGCCGCCATCCCTGGGCTTTCATGAAATTCGTTACGGACGTTTCGTTTCAATGTCGTCCAGGGCCCTGGCGGCCGCCTGCCGAACTTCCGCTTCGCCGTCGATCAGGATCGTGTCGAGCAGTTCGATGATCTCGATCTTCTTTTCGTTCTCGACTTCTTCGAAATGAAAATAGACGGCCAGCGCTTCGCAGCACGCACGTTTTCGAGGCGGATCCTGATCCCTCTCCTTGAGCGCCGACAGCAGCGCGTCGATCACTTCGAGACGATCGAACTTGAGAATCGCCTTGCTGGCCGCCTTCCGTACCTCGGGACTTTTCTCCGCCTTCGACGCTGCCAGGAAGAGCGCGGGGAGCGCGGACTTTCCCTCTTTCTGCTTACGCATGAGCGCGATGGCCAGTCGGCGACGCACCGCCTCGTCTTCGTCCTCGAGCAACAGCCGTGCCATCGACCGCACGGGCGTCTCGAGTTCCTTGGTCTTGTCGACGGGATCTTTGATCGCGGGCTTCTTTTCCGGCTCCTGAGCCCAGAGGTGACCGAAGGCAAACAGCAACGCGAGACACGCAACACGAAGCATGAGGGATCCTCTTTAGTTCGACAGCGCCGCTTTTGGTGATTGCATGGGAGGCACGAGCTGGCGGGGTGGCGTCACACCTCGACCCGGGGAAAAATTCAGGTCACAGGGGAATCGACATTTTACGTACGTGCCGCTACCTGAGTAGTTTTCTCTGCACTTCGCCGCCGATGTCGGTGAGCCGAAAATCTCGTCCCTGGTAGCGAAAGGTCAAGCGTTCGTGGTCCAGGCCCAATAAATGCAAGATCGTGGCGTGGAAATCGCGAACGTGCATGGGGTCTTGGACCGGATGGTAACCCAGATCGTCGGTTTGACCGACCGTGGTCCCGCCTTTTACGCCGCCCCCCGCGAGCAAGGCGCAAAAGGCATTCTTGTGATGGTCCCGGCCGACGGCCACTCCTTCATTTCCCTGCAGCATCGGCGTCCGTCCGAACTCGCCGCCGAAAACCACCAGGGTCTCGTCGAGCAAGCCGCGCCGCTTCAGATCGCCGATCAGCGCCGCGATCGGTTGATCGACTTCCTGGCACTTTCGCGGCAGGCTGGTGAAGACGTTGCCATGATGGTCCCAGTCGGCATTGTAAAGCTGGACGAAGCGAACGCCGCGCTCGACCAGACGCCGCGCCAGGAGACAATGGCTGGCGAAGTTCGACTGTCCCGGCGTACTGCCGTACATTCGATGGACGTGGGCCGGCTCGCGCGCCAGATCGGTGAGTTCGGGAACCGCCGACTGCATTCGAAACGCCAGCTCGTATTGATTGATGCGCGTCGCGATCTCCGGATCGCCCACGTCGGCGAGTTGAAGTTGGTTGAGCTGCTGAATGCGGTCGAGTTGTCGGCGCCGATCCTCCGGCGCCACGCCCGGCGGGTTGGAAAGAAAGAGGACCGGATCCCCCTGATTGCGAAATTGAATGCCCTGGTGAACCGTGGGCAGAAAGCCCGACCCCCAGAGACTGTTGCCGGCGCCGGCAGTTCGGCCGGTGACGAGGACGACGAAGGCAGGCAGGTTGCTGTTTTCGGTCCCCAGTCCGTACGAGACCCATGAACCCATGCTCGGTCTGCCGAACTGGCCAAAACCGGTGCTCATGAAAAGTTGAGCGGGCCCGTGATTGAATTCTTCCGTGTGCAGCGTCTTGACGACCGCCAACTCGTCGGCGACCTTGGCGAGGTGCGGCAAGAGGTTCGAGAGTTCCAGGCCGCTTTGCCCATGCCGGCGAAACGCAACGCGGGTTCCCAGCAACTTGGGATGGCCGCGCAAAAATGCGAAGCGCTGCCCGTCGATCAGATGTTGCGGCACCAGTTGGCCGTCGTAGCGCTGTAGCTGCGGCTTGTAGTCGAAGAGTTCCAGCTGCGACGGGGCGCCGACCATGTGCAGATAGATGACGTTCTTCGCCGTCGCAGGACGTCGGGCGTTTTCGGGGCTATTGGCGCAAGCTTCATTCCAGATCGACGCCAGCGCCGCTGACCCGATGCCCCAGCCCAGGCGTTGCAAGAGCGTTCGGCGCGTGAGTGCGGTCCACGGTTCGTTCATGACGATTTCCTGACGTTACTTGGTGATGGTCTCATCCAGATTGAGAAGCACGGCAGCCAGATGATACCACGCTGCCGCGGCCGCAAGATCGACGCCAGGGGGCGGCGCATCCCAAAGCCGTTTCGCTCCGTCGGGATCGGTCCGGTAGCGTTGGAGGTCCTGCTCCAGAGCCTTTTCCAGCACGGCCAATTCTTGCGCACTGGGAGCACGCGTGAGACAGAGGCCGAAGGCGTACTCGATCCGCTCGCGCTCGCCTGCTCCGGCTTTGTCGGTCAGCACTCGGCGAGCGAAGGCGCGGGCGATCTCCACGTAGACGGGATCGTTCAGCAGCGTGAGCGCCTGAAGGGGCGTGTTCGTGCGCGGACGCTGCACCAGGCACGCGCCACGGTCCTGCGCGTCGAAGGCTGTGAAGCTCGGATACGGACTGCTGCGCCGCCAAATCGTGTAGATCCCACGGCGATAACGATCCTCCCCCACGCTCGTTCGGTATGTATTGTCAACCCGGCCCGTAACGTTCCATAAACCGGAAGGTTGCGGCGGAAAGACCGGCGGCCCCCCCAACTTGGGCGATAACAGGCCGCTCACCGCCAGCGCCTGGTCGCGAATGAGTTCCGCTTCCAAACGCAGACGCGGGCCTCGTGCCAAAAGTTTGTTCTCCGGATCCCGGCTCAGCAACTCCTTGGATACGTTCGAAGATTGCCGATACGTGGCGGAGGTGACGATTCGGCGATGGATCGATTTCATCGACCAACCGCTGGCAATGAAGTCGCTCGCCAGCCAATCGAGTAGCTCCGGATGCGTCGGCGGGGCAGACTGCGAACCGAAATCTTCCAGCGTCCCGACGATCCCTTGGCCGAAGAAATCCGCCCACCAGCGGTTGACCGCCACACGCGCCAGCAGCGGGTTTTCGGACGATGCGATCCACTGGGCCAATCCCAGTCGATTCGCGGGCGAACCCTTGGATTGCGGGAAAAACACGGCAGGCGTGCCGGGCTGAACCCGCGGCCCCTTGTCCAGGAAGTTTCCCCGTTTCATCACATGCGTCGGTCGCGGCTGCGGCAGTTCCTCCATGACCAGTGTCGTCGTCGAGGCCATGTCCGCTATTTGCTGCTCGAGCGCCAACGTTTGTTCGCGCAGATCCTGCATCTTGGCATCAGACTTGGCGAACCATTCGAGCAACTCCGCCTGTTGCTTGACGGTGCGTTGGGAGACGGCGAGGTCGAGCGTTTTCCGAATCGAGGGGGGAAGCGCCTTCGCGCTGGGCGATTGCCGTTTCTCCCAGGCCGTCAGAGCGGCATCGATCGCGCCGGCCAACTTCTTGCGGTCCGCCTCAAGGGCCGCGCGCTTTTCCTGCATGCCGGGGGGATCGGGGACCGTCATCTTCGGCCCCGACAATTCCCGCGCGGTCCCCTTCGCTTCCACGGTTTCGATCGGGGTGTTGTTGAAGTAAGCGTAGAGCTGGTAGTACTCGGTCTGCGAGATCGGGTCGTACTTATGATTGTGGCACTGAGCGCACGCCAGCGTCGTCCCCAGAAATACCGTCCCCATGGTGTTGACGCGATCGATGACGCCCTGCACGCGCACCTCTTCACGATCGACGCCGGCCTCGAGGTTGATGGGCACGCAGCGATTGAAGCCGGTGGCGATCTTCTGGTCGAGCGAGGCGCCGGGCAACAAATCGCCCGCCAGCTGATCGCGCACGAATTGGTTGTAGGGAAGATCGGCATTGAAGGCTCGAATCACCCAGTCGCGGTAAGGCCAAAGCTCGCGGAATCCGTCGCGTTGAAAGCCGTTGGAGTCGGCGTACCGCGCCAAATCCAGCCACGGCCTCGCCCAGCGTTCGCCGTAATGCGGCGAGGCGAGCAATTCTTCGACGACGCGTTCATAGGCGTCCGGGCGAGCGTCGGCCAGGAAGGCGTCTCGTTGAGCGATCGTGGGGGGAAGTCCGATCAGATCGAGATAGAGACGCCGTAAGAGTTTTGCGGACTCCGCGTGGGGCGCGGGGCGGACTTTCACTTTTTCGAGCTTCGCCAATACGAACCGGTCGATGGGATTCTTGACCCAGTCCGCTGCCACGACCGGCGGCAAGGCGGGAGTTTCGATTTTGCGATAAGCCCAGTGCGAAGTCGCCTTGGACTGCACGGGCCAGTCAAGCCCCTCGTCAATCCAGGTCTTGAGAATCTTGACCTCGGCCGCACTCAATCGCACGCCCTTGGGGGGCATTTGTAGATCGGGCTCGGCGGAAAGGACTCGGCGGATCAATTCGCTGTGCTCGCTCTTACCAGGAACGAGCGCCGCTCGGCCGGTATCGCCCGGTACGAGCCCGTCGATTCGATTGGTCAAGCGAAGACCGCCGCGACGTTTGCCTTCGCCATGGCAGTCCCAGCAGTGTTTTTGCAACAAGGGAGCGACGTCCCGTTGGAAGTCGACCTTCGAATCGGCCCTGATGGGGGCAGAGGCGATCATCAAGAAGCAGAGAGCAAGTGATTTTTTCATGGCGGCCCCATTATAACCGCAAATTTGCGACGTTCCAGCATCTTGTCAAAAAAAGCGGTCCCAGAAATCGTTCCGATTCCGCATCGCGCCCGTTGCTTACAGAAAAAGGAGATCGTTTGTCACAGCCGCAGGGTTGGATTCTATCTGAGGGTGTAACGCGGGTGCAATGGGCGCCCGAGTGACGCAAAACCAAGGGCCTTTGGGCCCGCCTCAATAAGGAAACGACCATGTTCATTCGCACCCTCATCACCGCTTCCCTCGTCCTTGCCACCCTTGTTCTGCCGACGTCGGCTTCGGCTCAAGGCGGTCTGAAGAAAGCCGGCGCCGCCATCAAGAACGGAGCACAAAAAGTGGGCCAGGGCGTCAAGTCGGCTGGCAAGGCCGTCAAGAATACCGCCCAGAACGTTGGCCAAGGGGTCAAGTCGGCCGGCAAGGCCGTCAAGAATACGGCTCAGAACGTTGGCCAAGGGGTCAAGTCGGCCGGCAAGGCCGTCAAAAATGGAGCCAAGGAACTCGGACAGGACCTCAAGACCGCCGGTAAGGCCGTCAAGCAGGAAGTGAAGCAGATCGCCCAGGGCGTGAAGAACGTTGCCGGAGACGTCAAGGAGATCGCTCAGGAGGTCAAGCAGGTCGCCCAGGGCGTGAAGAAAGTGGTCGCGGACGTCAAGAACGTGGTGCAAGACGTCAAGGCCAAGGACTTCGCCGGAGCGGCCCAGGGGATCAAGCAAACGGCCGCCGACGTCAAGCAAACGGTGCAAGACGTCCGCGACGTGGTGCAAGAGGTCAAGGAGAACGCTCCCCAGATCAAGCAGGGCGTGCAGCAGATCGGCCAGGACGTCCGCGACCTCGGCCGGGAGTTGAAGCAAGCCGGCGCGGAGATTCGGGCCGACGCACAGCAGATCGGCAGCGGCATCCGCGATGCACGCAACGCCGTCGCAGTCCGCAAGTAAACCACGCAGCAAGCGAATGAGAAAGGCCCCGAGATTCGGGGCCTTTTCTCGTTGCAAACGTTTAGGCATCGGCACACGGGAGCGTTGCGAGCCGGAGACGCCGCCGCAATAGGCATAAATTCTTATTTAATGATCGGACACTATGTCGTATGTGGCGACAAATTGGCGCCTTCGTGACGAATCCGAGGCTTACGAGATCTGCAGTCCGTGCGAGCTTTTCCAATTCGCAGGCATTCGTTAGATTTCCGTTCGAAGGGCGGCACGTCTTGTCATTGACGCCCTACAGCACGAGTACCCGCGGCGTCTGATGCATGCCCTTTTTCTCTGTGCGCATTTTCGACCGCGCATCCGGCGTTCCTTGGCGTCGGCCAAAGCCTATCTGCAGGCATGGTCCCGAGTTCCAATCCTGAGAATCGGCTCCAGCTGCGCCTCTCCTTCGTCCACTTTATTGCCAATTGAGCGGCGAAAGCGGCCTTCCGTGTGATTCTTACCCATTCCATCTGCCAGCGGATCGATAGGAACTGCAAAGCTACGCGCCGGGGGTAGCGACTTCAACAAGTGCAGCCGGCCTTATCTCGCGGGCCTTGTTTTGGAACGAAAATTGCTAGAGGGCGGCAGGGCAAATCTGATTTGCGGCGATTCGATCTCTAGTTGAAAAAGAAAAGGTGGACGACCATGTGGAATAGGAACGCCCTCCACGAACTCATCGAGACCAAACTGACGGACCATCAACTAATCGTTGTCGCCAATCGCGAGCCGTACATCCATCGCCGCATCGGCACGCGGGTGGAATGCATGTTTCCCGCCAGCGGCATGGCCACGGCCTTGGATCCGATCCTGAAGGCGTGCGGCGGAACCTGGATTGCCCATGGAAGCGGCGATGCCGACAGAGAAACCGTCGATTCTTACGATCATGTTCAGGTCCCGCCCGATCAACCCCAGTACACCCTACGTCGGGTTTGGCTCACCAAGGAAGAAGAAGAAGGCTATTATTTCGGATTGTCGAATGAGGGTCTGTGGCCGCTTTGTCACATCACATTTACACGCCCTGTCTTCAAGCAATCTGACTGGGATATGTATCGGCATGTTAACCAAATGTTCGCAAATGCTGTACTTGAGGAGGCAGGCTCGAAACCCTCCTTCGTCTTCATTCAGGACTACCATTTTTCGCTCTTGCCTCGACTGCTTAAGAAGGCAAATCCAAATCTGATCGTCGCCCAGTTTTGGCACATTCCCTGGCCGAACCTCGAAGTCTTCCGCACATTTCCCTGGAAAGAGGAATTGCTCGACGGCTTGCTTGGAAATGATTTGTTAGGATTTCATTTGCGCTATCATTGTCAGAATTTTCTCGACACCGTCGACCGTGCCATAGAAGCCAAGGTGGATCAAGAACGGTCGGAAATAACGCGGGGCGGTCGGGCAACCGTCGTTCGCCCGTTTCCGATTAGCATCGATTACGATCGTCATGTAGCCATGGCCAAGAGCAAGAAGGTCGATTCCTACGTAGAGGGCTGGCGCGTGCAACTCGGTCTGGAAGATCAATTCATCGGTTTGGGAATTGATCGGATCGATTACACCAAGGGTATTCCTGATCGACTGCGGGCGCTCGACCGCTTCTTGGAAAAGAATCCGGCATATCACAAAAAGCTCATCTTTATTCAAGTTGGAGTTCCCAGCCGTGCACATATCCCCCAATACAAGGCGCTTGACGACGAGATCGACAAGCTCGTGGAGGAAATTAATTGGAAGTGGCGCGAAGACTCCTGGCGTCCAATCGTGTTTCTCAAACAGCACTATGAGCAACCAGAACTTGCCGCTCTACATCGATTGGCCGACTTCTGCCTCGTCAGCTCGCTCCACGACGGCCTGAATCTTGTGGCAAAGGAATACGTCAGTAGCCGTTTTGACGGCAACGGCACGCTGATTCTGAGCCAATTCACCGGCGCCGCGCGTGAATTGACGGATGCTATCTTGGTCAACCCTTTTGCCATCGAAGAAATGGCCGACGCGATTCATAAAGCTCTGACGATGCCGGAGGCCGAGCGCCAGAGACGAATGAAGAGAATGCGCAGCGCCGTCGAGAACAACAATATTTACCGTTGGGCGGGCAAGGTTATTTCCGCGTTGATTCGATTCGATTTCGCCCAAACGCAGTGCGAGACAGCGGAAGTCGCATGATCGATCGATCATCGACGACTTCGCCTCGATTTGAGTTTGAATTCGTCGGCATGGTCTTCGGGCTCGGAGATGACTCGGTAGGGGCGTTCGAACAGGGATTGGGATCGGTTGCCCGAGGCGTGCGCGATCTAGCGCACGCGGTCGGTCGACCGGAACGGCGTTTACGATCCGGTTGACGGAAGCGGTGCGGTTCGTCTTTTTGGTGGACGAACGCCCGATTCTCGATTAACCTGCTCTTAAATCCTCCGTTTGACCCGAGCCTGCCATGACGCGTATCGCTGCTTGCCTCGCGCTAATCACCGCCGTCGCGACTCTTCCGGCGCAAGATCCTGCCAAAAACAAGGATCTCCCCGCCGGCGCCCTCTTTCGTCTGGGCGAAGCCCGCGCCCGCTTCTCCAACAACGTCATGGCCACCGCCCTTTCCCCCGATGGGAAATATCTCGCCTACGTCAACCAATTCGGCGAAGCTCTGCTGGCCGATCCGGAGTCGTTCAAGGAAGTCCAGCGCCTGGTGCAACTCCTCCATCCTCAGCTCATCGCATTTTCCGGCGATTCCAAGCTGCTCGCCGTCGCTGGGTATAATCTCGCCCAGGGCATCTACATACTCGAAGTCCCCTCGGGAAAAGAGGTTGCGCGGGTCATGCCCGCCAACGCTCCCAACAACAACTTCCGCGTCAGCTCGATCTCGTTCTCCAAGGATACCAGCAAAATCCTGATCGCCACCGATCACTTCAATCCCCAGCAGAAGAACAGCGTCATCCTCGCCGAGACCTTGACCGGCAAAGTCTTGAACTCCTTCGAAACCCAGGCAGGCAATCAGCATCGCGCCGTGCTCGCCGGCGACGGCAAACGCTTCGTCACCTGGAACATGAACCCGACCTTCGCCAACAATCAACAAGTCCGCCCCACCATCCATGTCTGGGAAGCCGACAAGGGCACGGAACTTAAAAAGCTCACCTTCGATCGGCTCAACATCACGGGCGGCTGTTTGTCGCCCGACGGCAAAACCTTTGCCGCCAGCAGCGGTCAGTCGACCTACTGCCTCTTCGATCTCGAGAAGCTCGAGGAAATTCAGCGTTTTGCGGGGCGCAAAGGAATCGTGCAGGCACTGCAGTTTTCGCCCGACGGCAAGCAGCTCCTTTCCGGGTCGGTCGAAGGGACCGTGCAGGGTTGGAACACCAGCGACTGGAAACGACTCGACCTGCCCCAGATTCCGCGCATCCGCATCGGCGGTTTCGGCTTCCAGCAGAACGGCGGACTGATCGCCGTCGGCAGCGAAAACCAACTCTTCTCCGTCTACGACGTCCGCACTGGTTTACCCCTGCAATCGGGACGGGGACATACCTATCCCATTCGTTCCGTCTCGTATCTCGATGCCAAGACGCTCGTCTCCGCGAGCGCCGACGGCAAAGTCTGTTATTGGGATTTGGCCCAGCGCGGACAAATCAAGCACCTCATGATCCGCGACGACGACCCCAATCGTTACGGACCGGTTCGCAACGGACACTTCCTGATTTCCACCGACGGCGCGCTGCTGGCGGGCGGGTCCGAATACAACAACACCATTCTGCGTCTCTGGAACTTGCCCGAGGGAAAGCTCCTTTTCGATTTCGACGCCATGCGCTTTTATTCCGGGAATCAAAGCGGAGCCACGCCCTTCGCATTCTCCAAGGACGGCGTCAAGATCGCCGGCATCTCCGCCGCGGGACTGCACGTCTGGGAGACGGCCTCGGGCAAGGAATATCCGCCCCTGGTTTTCGAGGAAGACAAGAATAACAACCCCAACCAGGGGGGCTTCAACATCAACGTCGCCAGTCTTGCGTTTTCACCCAACGGCAGATTCATCGCCGCCAGCCGGCAGTACTATTCCAACAACCAGCAGCAGTCGGACTTCTCCCTCTGGGATCTCGAGAAGAAAGCCCGGCTCAACTATCTCCGCCTGCCTTTCACCGGAACCTCCCAAATGATCTGCATGGCCCCCAATAGCAAGAGCGTGGCCGTGCCGCAGAACGATCGCACGCTTCTGCTCTACAAGACCTCCAACGGGAAAGAATTCCAGCGCCTTACCGGTCCGGTCACTCCCAACGCCGGGAACAACATGCCGACCGCAATCGCCTTTTCCCCTGACGGTAGACTGCTGGCCGGCGTCTATTCTCACTTTTCCGTCGTCACCACTCCGCTCCCCGGCGGCGGCGCCCGCTCCACTTCCGTGCAGTCCAATCGCATCGTCCTCTGGGAAATCGCCTCCGGTACCGTTCGTATGGAGTTCGACCTGCAGGCCATGCCCATCCTCTGTCTGACGTTCTCGCCCGACGGCAAAACCCTCATCACCGGCGGGCAGGATGCCACCCTGGTCGCCTGGGATCTGGAGGGCAAAACGCCGACGCCGTTCGCCGGCGGAGGCGAACTCGAAGACGCCTGGAAAGACCTGATCAACAAGGACGGCAAAAAGGTCTACCAGGAGCGAATGCGGCGTTTCGTCGCCTCCCCCAATCTCGCAATTCCGTTCTTGGCTGAAAAGCTCGTGCCGATCAAGACGGTCGAGATCAACAAGGACGACGTCAAGAAATGGGTCAGCGAACTCGACGACGCCGACTTCCCGACGCGCAACAAGGCCAACCGTGCGCTCGAAGCCCTCGGCGATGCCGTCGAAGCCGACATTCTCAAGGCGCTCGAGAAAGCCGAGAGCCTCGAAACGCAGCGGCGCCTGCAAAATCTGATCGCCGTGATGAAGGCGAAGCTCTTGACGGAAGACCAGATGCGGCACGTGCGCGTGGTGGAGATCCTGGAACGCATCGGCAGCAAAGAGGCCCGCGAACTGCTCGTTCGTTACGCCGACGGCGCCCCGACGGCACGTTTGACGCAGGACGCGCGCGAGGCGCTGGACCGCTTGCCGTGACGTTCGTTTCGCGCGACAGACATGCCGAACTTTCTCGATGCCTGGAGCGGCGTTTTTGCAACTCACCCGAGACCTACCGAGGAGGCCAGCGCCGCCCCGCTCGCGTTGCATGGGAACAATTTGGGTAACGTGCCGGGGCTAAATCAAGTCTCGCTATCCGTCACTTTACCTGGTGACTTGCACCCCTTCGGCGTCCACGTATAGGGTTATTTACTTATTTTAACAGATTGTGAGCGAGCCCAGTTTTTTGAGCCCTATATCGTGCGGAACGAACGCGTTTTCTCCCGGGCGATGCCGATGAAGGGATTTGGTATGATAAAGGCGTGCCACGGCACGTCGGGGGACTCGTTCATGCCGGTCATTTCGTGTCCGCAGTGCGGCAAAGCCCTGAAGGTTCGCGACGAACTGCTCGGCAAACGCGTCGTCTGTCCCGGTTGCAGGCAGCCAGTGCGACTCAACCCCCCGGCGGCGCGGCGACGCGTTTGGCCCTGGGCGGGGGCGGCCGCGGCCGCCGCATTCGTACTCCTCGCCCTCGGCGGTTGGTTCGCGGTGCGGCTCTGGCAGCAACCCGAACGTAACGTTCAGGCGCCCGAGCCCGAACCGAACAAGACCGAAGTCAAACAACTCCCGACCCCGAAGAAGAATCCGCCTGCCGAGGAGAAGAAGTCGATCCCGCCCGCTGCCGAGAAGAAGCCGACTCCGCCGGAAGTGAATCAGCCCGATCCGTTTGCACTCGATTTGCCTGACGCGGAAAAGCAAACGATCACCTGGCTCGATCAGCTCAACCGACTCCGCATCGGGGTGGGCGTCGGCAAATTGACTCTGGCGAAGGATTCCGCGGGATGCCGAAAGCATGCCGAGTATCTCGTCCGCAATCGCGAACATGCGAGCCTGAAAACCCAACTCGGCGTGCTCGGCGAAGATCCCGCGCTCCCCGGGTTCAGCGCCGAAGGACGAGCCGCTGCCAACGTCGCGCTCGTCGCGTTCCAGGTCCCCGATCTCGCGCTGCAAGGTTGGCTTGGCCGCATCCCGACGCGGTCCGCCCTGCTGCACCCGCAACTCCGCTCCATCGGCGTGGGGCTCGCGAAAAACGTGCGTGGCGACTGGGCCTGCGTCGTCGACGCCGAGCGCGGCCGGGGCGCCTCGCCGAGCACCGACGCGCCGATCCTGGTCTATCCCATCCCCGATCAGCGGGACGTCCCCCTGTCATTCAGCGGCGGCAGTGAGGCGCCTGATGCCGACGCTCAGCCCGGGTTCCCCGTCACCGCACATTTCAGCCCCGCTCAAAAACTCGAAAACGTGCAGGGCTTCCTCGAAGACGACCAGCAACGTCCCGCGGCCCACTGGCTGCTGTCGCCCCCCGAAGGCCGGGCGAACGTCGTCGGCCTGTTGCCCAAGCTGGCGCTCAAGGCGAATACGCGCTACAAGGCGAAGATCGAAGCGGACGTGAATGGCAAACCGTGGTCACGCACCTGGAGCTTTACGACCGAAGACGACGGCGACCCCAAAGGCCTCTGGAGCGAAAAGCTCCTCGCGGAAGTCAACCGCGTCCGCAAGTTGGCGAAGCTGCCGCCGGTCGCGCTCGATGCGAAGTTGTCCAGGGGATGTCGTCTGCACGCCATTTATCTCGTGCGGAACGCGGGCAAGAAAGAACTTGAGGGACTGGGCCCGCACACGGAGGATCCGCAGCTGCCGGGGTTCACGCTGGAGGGGCAGGCGTCGGCCAAGAACGCGGTGATCGCGCTTGCCGACCCGACGCCGATGCAGGCGCTCGATGCCTGGGTGGCGACGCTGTACCATCGCGTGCCGATCCTGGAGACGCGGATCGATCGCATCGGCGTGGGCGTCGCCCGTGGACAGCATGGCCAATGGGTCTCCGTCGTCGATTTCCTCGGCGCCCGTACGCCCAAGATCGACCGCGACCGCTCCGTCTTTTATCCCGAAGCCGACCAGACCGACGTCCCGCTCGCGTTTCCCGCCGGGGGCGAAGTTCCCAATCCGATCCCCGATCCCAAGATCGAGAAGGCCGGCTTTCCGATCACCGCAATCTTTCCGATCCTGGCGCCGCTGAAGAACGCCCAGGCGGAGCTGCTCGACGCCGACGCCAAGGTTTTGCCCGCCTGGTTTTCGTCCCCGGAAAAGCCGGCGAACCCGGCCTACCCCGATCATCAAGGCACGACGGTTTGTCTCATTCCCAAGCAACCGCTGGCGGCCCATCGCATGTACCGCGTACGGTTAGCGGGGCGGATCGACGGCAAACCTTTCCAGAAGGTCTGGTCGTTCACGACGGGCGCCGCCGGACCCGAGCCGGCCGAGGCCGCCCGAACCATGCTCCAGCGTCTCAACCAGCTGCGCGCCGGCGCCCAACTCGCCCCAGTGCAACTCGACGTCGATCGCTCCCGGGCGTGTCAGGCCCATGCCGAGTACGTGGCCCAGAACTTCGAGATCCATCGCGACAAGAAGATGCCGTTCTCGCAGGAAGATCCGTCGCTGCCAGGCTTCACCGAGGCGGGGCGCGACATCGCCCGGCAATCGCAAATCTCGCTCCTGGCCCCGCTGCCGGAAACGACCATCGACGACTTCCTCGGCACCGTCGGCTACCGCGAGTTGGTCCTGGCGCCGAGCTTGCACTCGGTCGGCATCGGCTGTTCGTTCGTCGTGGGACGCGGCTGGATGAACGTCGTGCATCCGAAACATGCCGTCACGGCGCCGGTCTACTTCTACCCGCACGCCGGGCAGGAGAACGTGCCGGCCGACGTGCCGATCTCGATCACGTTGACGCGACCCTACCAGTCGTTTCAGGCGAGCATGAAGGTGACCGCCGCGGGAGCCGAGGTTGCGGGCAAGCTCTCGACGCCCAAGGGGATGGTCGTGCTGACGCCGGCGCGCGCCCTCGAGCCGGACGTTGAGGTTCAGGTCGAAGCACTGCTGACGGAGGACGGCGTGCCGCGTCGGGTGAGCTGGAAGTTCCGTACCGCGAAGTGATTGTTTCATTTCCGAGCCGGAAGCGTAAGCGACGACTTTCGCAAGATCGTCGCTTACGCTTCCGGCTCCGAAAGAAATCGCGAACGTCTCAGTTTCGGCCGCGCACGGTAACCCGCGGGGAGCACGGTTCGCCTTAACCGTCCAGATCCGCAGTATCGAGCCGGCCCTGCTTCTGCAGCGACCGGAACATCTCCAGCGCGTCGCGGATGCCATCCTCGAGCGGTCGACACGGCATCGGGCCCAGATCACGCTGCAAGGCGTCGTCCGATAAATCGTAGGCGATCGCGATCTGCCGTTCGCCGTGCGTGATCAGCGTCTGCGCCGATGGCTCGACCCGGCACAGCGCCTGGTGAAACGTCGGCAAGTCGACGACGTGGCCGCGCAGGTTGTAGGCTTTCGACCCCTGGTACGGCGCGGTCAAACAGCGGACGCACGTCTTGGCGACGTCGTCGACGTACTGCAAATCCTGCCAGCCGCCGTAGGTGATGTGATACTTTCGGCCCAGGGCGAGCGACTTGATCGCCTTGGTCGGTTCGCTGGTCATGCCGAAATCTCGGCCGACGCCGAACACGGTCCAGGGGCGCAGGCCGATGCTGGAGATGCCGTTGTCCTGGAAGTAGATGCGGGCGTTGCCTTCGTTGCAGCACTTGAAGTAGCCGTAATGCGTGGTCGGCTTGAGCGGAGCGTCGTCGTCCAGCTTGCCCGCGGGATACGCCTCGGGCGGACCGAAGACCGCGGCGGAACTCGTGTACACAAGCCGCTGGATCTGCGCTCCCAGGGCCTTGACCGCTTCGAAGACCGCGAGCGTGCCGACGACGTTGACCTTGGCGCCCAGAATGGGATCGGCACGACACGTCGGCACCTGCAGCCCCGCGAGGTGGACGACGTGCGTGATTTGCTCCTTGGCCAGGACGTCCTTGAGGCGGGCGAGATCGGTGACGTCGCCTTGCACGAAGACGACCTGGCGAACCTGCTCCTCGGGCATGATGAGCCGCATGCGTTTGGGATCTTCTTTGAGGTCGTAGATCCAGACGCGATGGTCTTGGCCCAAGAGATTCTTGGCGATCCAGCTGCCAATGCAGCCGTAGCCGCCGGTGAGAAGAACGTGCATGAGCGCTCCGATTGCGACGGTCACGGTAGGGCAAACACTCTCGTCTGCCGCGATAGGGCAAACACTTGTCTGCCGCGGTAGGGCAGACACTTGTCTGCCGCGGTAGGGCAAACACTCTTGTCTGCCGCGGTAGGGCAGACACTCTTGTCTGCATAGGAACTGTGCGCCGCATCGGCGACTACAGGTCGTGCCAAAGTTGCTGAAGTTTGGCGAGGCCGGCCTGCGGATCGAGATCGTGCGCAAGATCCTGGCAGCGCTCCCAAAGTTCCAGGTCGGGCTTTTCGCGATACGTGAGCAACCAACCGCGGATCATTGTCCAGGGATTGCGAACGTGATTCCCGTCGAGCATGAGGCGATGCGCGTCCCAGAGATGGACCGACATGGCTTGCCGCCGAAGCGAAATGCCGCAGCGGGGGCAGTGCATGAGTTGATGTTGCTGCAGTTCGGCGCGGAGCAGGCGCAGGGCGGCGCCCGAACCGACTTGCTGTTCCCAGGCGTTGAGCAGGGCGAAGGCCGACTTCTTGCTGGCGTGTCCCATATAGAAGCGTAAGAGTCCGACGGCCTCGGCGCCGTCAGGATTGACGCCGGCCCAGAAGCGACCGAGCAATTCGCGTCGATCCGTGGCGGTCAGCGTCTTCCAGCCGACGGCGGGGAACAATAGGGGCAGGCGTTCCGCGGGGAGGAAGCGAATCAGCGCGACGAGCACGAGGGCGGCGTGGGGATCGCGCGGGCCACGCGCAAGCAAGGAGGGCAACAGACGAGTTTCCTCCCCTTGCGCGAGCCAGGCCTGGACCAGGTCGGCGCGCGCGGCGGCGCCCAAGCGTTTGCATATCCAGCCGAGAATCTTCGCCGGCGCGTCGACCCCGTACTGCGCCTGTGCCAGAGAGTCCAACTCCTGCCACAGGGCTGCATCGCCCGGACGGGTCAGCACCTGTTCCACCAGCTTTTTGCGCACGCGTTTGAAGCGATCTCGGCTCGCAGAATCCGGCGCCTGAGAATCCAGACACGCGCTCCGCGGCGGCGAATAGTGTTCCCCACGCCGCAGGAAGGCCGTGTAATAGATCGGCTCCGTGGTCAGCGGCATCGCCCGATCCCAGATGCTTTGCCGCGGCGGATTGTCGAAGATCGAAACCCCGTCGCGCGCCGTGGCCGCGGGTTTCCCGAGACTGCGCCGGATCAGCAGATTGACCCCCGGCTGCAACTCGGTTGGTATCCGCAGCCAGAGATTCGCTTCCCCCTCTCCCTTGAAGAACGCCAGCAATTCTTCGGGCGGATCCAGCGGCGGCGCGACCAGCCAATCTCGGAGTTGCGGCACGCTCTCGGGCCGTCGCGCCGGATCGATCGACAGCACGCGCTGAAGCAGCGCGGTAAGCCCGTGCGGCCAGGCCGACTGCAGCGCGTCGGCGCTCACGTGAAGTTCCTCTGCCCAGTTACGCACGTAACTGGCTGGCGTTTGGGTCAAGAAAGAGCGTAGCTCCGCGAAGTGCTCGTCGCCCCATGTCGCCCACGGACGAGTTTGCTTGCGGGCAATCTCCTCCGGAGAGCCGCCGCCCAAAAGGAACATCGCCAACGCGCCCCAGCTGAACAGATCGCTTCGGCGGTCCAGGCGGCGCGGATCCTGAAACACCTCCGGAGCCGCGAACCCGATCGGAAAGCGTTCGTCCGGAAACAGATCGCGCCACCTCGGCGAACCGCCCCCTTGCGTCTGCCACGATTTCAAATCGAGCGCCAGATCCCCCGCCAGGCAGTGAACCCGCCCCGCGCGATCGACCAGCACCTGTTCCGGCGGCAAACACTGCAGCAGCGTCCCTTGCTCGTGACACAGATGCAGAAAGTGCAGCAGTTCCGCCAGCACCGAAAAGATCGACGATATCGGGACCGGCTCGCGTTGCCAGTCCAAAAGCGTCTCGCCGCGCGGCCGGGCGAAAACGAGGATCGGCTCGCTACCGCGCAGCTCCGCTGGAAGCGCGTCGACGTCGTTGACGACCTCGAAGAGATCGATCGGTTCGGGCCAAAGCCGGCTGCGTCCGTGCCCCAGGACGCGCGTGATCTCTTGCCGTGCAAGTCGGCGTCTCAGCACGACGTCCTCGGCCTGTGCGGGATCGGGGTAATTCAGGGTACGCAGGTAGACGTCGAGCCATTCGCTCTCCTGAGCTTCGCGCGGCTCTTGCTGCTGAAAATCGAAGTTCGCGAAAATCTTCCGGCCCGCGTAAAGCCGATACCACGGCGTCGCGCGCACGAGGTCTGTCACCTGGTAGCCCGGCAAACGTTGTCCGATCTTCAGTTCCATATTTCCGAAACCTCTCTTGCATTTTACGGCAATCTCGGGCATAAGCCGCAGCCTTCCAGGCAGGAGATGGGACATGCGACGGATCGGGCGAACCTGTTTACCGGCCTTACTCGCCTTGGCGGGATGCCAAACCACCGGCGAAGGCGACTTCACGCCGCTCGGCGCCCCGCGCGCCGCCCTCGACTCCGGCGATCAATTCGCAAACTTCGAATCCAATCCGCTCTGGATTCCGCTCGGCTCGTCCAATCAGCCTGAGCTCAATCCCGTGATCTACGGCAAGATCTTCGAAAGCACGCTCCACGTCCTCAGCGACTACGGCTTCGACCTCGACGCCGCCAACCGCTATGACGGCCGCATCGAAACCAAACCGCGCGTCTCGCCCGGAATCCTCCAACTCCCCAAGCCCGGCAGCATCGACTTCTACTACCGATGGCAATCGACGCTACAGTCGTACCGCCATCGCGTCTCGATTCAGATCTTGCCGGCCGATCCGGTGCAGGGCGGATTTTTCGTCGAGGTGATCGCACGAAGGGAGCTGGAAGACTTGCCGCGACCCTCGCAAGCGACCGTGGGGGGCGCCATCTTCCGCACCGAGCCGACGGCGGAACGGCAGTTCGAGGTCATCGATCAGAACACCGCCGACCTGATGTGGATCTTCAAGGGCCGAGACCTGGGCCTGGAACAAGAGCTACTGCGCCGCATCAAGAAAAAGGTGTAGTGCTATCTTGCCGCGAATTTGTCAGGGCGAATGACGAAACTCGCCGATCGCGAAGAATTTTCTCACCTTGCGAAAAATCGCTGTCCAACTTTTCGCGCAACTCTCGATTACGGAAATAGGAGACTCGAATCACTTCGCGCGACGAGGCGGCAAGGGCGCCTCATCGCGTCGGCGCGGACGACGCGCACGCTGGCCCGGCGTGTGCGCGGCATCTGATCGCGTCTGAGGAGGTTCGCGTCCCTGCCGTAAATCAGGAGACCGATCGTGTTAAAAACGCTTTTGAGGCGACTCAAACTCGCCGCCGGGAGAACTGCGCCGCCGCCGTGCAACCGACATGTCAAGCCGGAGTTGGAACATTTGGAACATCGCCTGGTCCCTGCAGTCAAGCTGAAGCAGCCGCCGCCGCAGCTGGATTTCCAGATCGTGTACGGATTTCGCAACGAAGTCAGCATCACCGGAAAGGTCGAGAATCTTCAGGGCGTCCCCGCGCTGGTGACGTTTCGCGGCCCGGTAAATCAACAGGTCCTGACGGATCCCAATGGCGCCTTTCGTCTGGACGCACCCGCTACCTTTGCCGGCGAAATCAAGATCAAGGCGGTGACGCTGAGCGGCAAAAGTTCCGCGGTGCTGGGGCATCAAATCGCCAGTACGCCGCCTCGCATCCTCGATTTCCGGGCGATTCACGAGCACAACAACATCTGGACATTCGAGGGCCGAGTGGAAGACGAGCATGCCCGCGGGCTCATCGTCACCTTCGGCGGCATCCGCTCGCTGCAAGGCCAGACCGCAGAAGTCACCTACACCGGCAGGTTTTATCTCACCCTTCGGCTCAACCCCGGCGAGGAAGGAACTGCCTGGGCGCGGACGACGGACTGGTTCAAGCTCAACTCCGACACGAGGCTCTCCATCGTGCGCCAATAAATCTCGGAAAACCCAGGGGCGCCAGGGACGGCGCGTTCCGCACCATCGTCGCCGGATCTCACGAAGAGATTCTTAAAGGAATACACTTATGAAGGTATCGCCGAACTATTTTGGAACGGGAAGAATTTCGGGCGACAACGTTCGCCGCACGCTGAAGGGGCCGATGATGAAAATTGTCAGGCGCATTATTCTGACGGGAAAGCAGGACACTTCCATCGAGAAAGTCGTTTGGTCGTATGTCCTGGCGGATCAGTTTCGCAGCGACCCGCTGTCGCTGGACGAACTTTCGCTGAAGATTGGACGCCTCGTCGTAGAGCAGATCATTCGCGGCATGCAACTGCAAAGCGAATCTTCCAGGGACACGGTCTTCGACAGCGATGTGCACTAATTTCGGCAGGGGCGAAACGGGTTCCCGGGGAGCGTCGGAACGTACGCTCGACCGGCCATGGAAGTCCTCGGGAACTCGCTTTCGCCCTTGTCCGAAAGCTCGCAAGATCTTCACGCAAAAAGACTGGCGGAAGGCGTCGGCGTCTGCAAGAATGAAGGCCTCTCACCCCTTCTCCATGGAGCCGACATGTACCGCATATTTACCCTGGCCCTTGCCTTGTTCGCATCCGCTGCGCTCTGCGCCGAGGAGCCGGCGCCCGCCATGCTCACGCGCGGGAAGCTGCTGGTCAGCGAAGATTTGAGCAAGATGCCCGCGGAATTCAAGGCGGGCAAGGGCAAATGGGAGATCGTCGCCGGCGTCCTGCGCGGTACGGAACTCAAGGACGACGCGCACGCCGCCACGTTCCGCCGACCGCTCAAGTCGACCAGCACAATTGTCCAGTTCTCGATCAAGTTCGAAGACGCCAAGACCGCGTCGGTCAGCATCAATTCGAGCAAGGGCCACTTGAGCCGACTACTGCTCACGCCCACGAAGGTCGTGATCAAGAAAGATTCGTCCGACAAGAACCAGTCCGACAAGGCCGAACTTCTCGACAATAACGACGTCGAGCTAAAGCCCGGAGAATGGCACACGTTCATCCTGGAACAAGCAGGCAAGGAAATCGTCGCCACGCTGGACGGTCACGTGGTCGGCTACGGACTGCACATGGGCCTGGATTTGCCGATCTCCAACATTGGCTTCACAGTGACGGGAGGCTCGGCGTCGTTCAAGAATCTGCGCATCTGGGAAGGGACGATGCAGCCGAGTTGGCCCGGCATGCGCGAGAAACTCGCCCAGGGACGCGTGAGCCTGATCGAGATTCGCTAAAGCCCAATGGGCTTGGAAACGCTAGAGCGGTTAGCGTCCGCGCCCGGAGTACAGGATAGATTGCAAGTTCTCGATACTCCGGGCGCTGACGCGACCCAGGCTCGCCAAATGTAGTGCAAACGTGAGCAGCTCTAATTCCCGCTCGCGGGTCGAATCAGAATGCCGCCCGTCTCGAGTTGCTCCGTGAACGATGTGCGGAACGTGTACAAGCTCCCTTTGCCCTGGTGATTCTCGATCGTCTTCTCCGCGAGCAAGTTCACGCTGACCAGCAACCCCTTGGCGTGGTCGAACGTGAGCTGTCCGCGCAATTCCTTCTGTGCCAGCGGCAGCTTCTCCTGGAACGAATCGGGCATCGACTTGATCTCGGTCGCCAGGTCGATGGTCGCCAGGCCGGCGCTGTTCTTGAGCACCGTGTACTTCTGCTGAGCGTCGAACTGTTCGCCGGCGCCGGCAGGGGGCTCCAGCGTGATCTTGTACTTCCGCACCCACGCCTGCCCTTCCTGGAGTGCGGCTCCCGGCAGCACCAGGCTGAACGGCGGGTCGGCCTCGAGCTTGACCTTAGAGCCTTTCTTCACGTCCCAGATGCGCCCCTGCCCGTCGATGCGTAGCTCCGTGACGATCTGCCCGAGGAACTTGTTGAGTTCGCGCAGATCGGGCGTGCTTTTCTCGAGGTCGGCGGAGTCGAACAGCAGGGACTTGCCGTCCCCCTTGGATTGCTCGTGCCGCAAGGCGATGATCGACATCTCGAGGGTGGCCACGCCCATGGGATCGACGTCGGTGACGAGCCAGCGCTTGGTGACGCGGATGTCCGACGACGACTGCGTCTTCTTGCCGTCGATGAGTTCCGCGACCTGCGTCTGGTGCTGGGTCTTGTAGATGAGGGCTTGGCCCTTTTGCCAGCTAAAACTCCAGGGCGCGGGGGCTTGAGCGTGAACGCCGGCGGCGAAGAGCAAAACGGCAAATAGCGAAATATTCCGTGGCATGAAACTCCTCCGTGAGTGAATGTGTTCCAAATCAAATCAGCCGCAGAGGGCGCCGAGAACTCAGAGAAAATTGAAAAAGATTGGTCGAGTCAGCCACTTCTTTTTTCTCTGTGTTCTTTGTGCCCTCTGTGGCTAATGAATTTATTTACTTCGACCCGATCTTCGACACGCGGTAGCCGGGGTAGGCGCCGTAGCCGGAACTGGTGATGCCGTTTTGGTTGGAGGCGGTGAAATTGGGGAGGGGGCCCATGAGGGTGACGCGGACGACGCCGACCTGTCCCGACTTCAGGGCGCCGGCGTGGACCGAGGCGCCTGCGAGGTTGGAATCGATGGTGTAGACGTTGGTGCCGTAGACGCCCCCCGCGCCGGCGCTGCCGCCGGTGACGCGGTAATAAAGGACCGTGCCGGGATTGCTGCGAACTCCGCCCAGGTTGCCCGGGTCGGGCAGCACCAGCGCCGGATCGAATTCCTCCGCGTTCAGATTCGAGACGCGAATCCAGCGGATGTCGGCGACTTTCAGCGACTGTTCGCCGAACTGCGAGGTCTTTACCTTGAGATGCGCCGTCAGAATTTTCCCCGAAACGCGCATCTCGTCGGTCTGCACCGTATCGTGCAGCGGCGCGGCCAGCCTTTCCTCCTCGACGGTTTCACGCATCTTCATTAGCACCTCTTCCACCCGACGGACGAATTCCTTGTCTTCCGAGCGCGTGGCCTTCAGGAGTCCCGCGTAGGCCTTTTCGCGCAGGCCCAGGAGCGTCTTGACCGCTTCCGGCCCCTTCTTGGCGTCGTTCTTGGCGAGGTCGTCGAGAGCGTCCTGCAGGTTTTTGAGTTCGTCGGCAGAATGCCGCAGTCCGAACTCGATCTGCTTGACGTCCTTCATGGGGATTTTGAGGGCGCCGTAGGGCGTTTCGACTTCGACGAGTTCGTCGAGAATGAGGAGTTTGAGCGAGGTTTCGTCGTGGAAGCGGATCTCCAGGAGATCCGTTTTTTTGATTTTGGAATCCTGGGCGGAGAGCGCGAAAGGGGCTGCGACCACCAGCGCCAATGCGATTAAGCGAACCATGACATACCTCCCCGAGAGCGAGAAATTAGGCAAGACGTGAACGAGGCGCGGAGGCCTCTATCTTTCATTCTTGCCGCCCTGGAGGAGAACGCAAGGGATGTTCGGAGAGGGATATACGTCGTGTTACCCATGAGCCCGGATCCTCCTTGATCTACAGCAGGGGAGAATGTTAGCAAACTGGGGAGGTCGCCGCAAGACGGTTTACGCCTTCGCATAGCGGGCCTGCCAGATCGCTCGGCCCTCGACCCGGTACTTGCGTTCGAAATTGGTGAGGGGCGCCAAGTCCTCCGCGTCGCGCCGTTGCGGGATCGGCATCGGCTGCAGCGCCGGGAGCGCGGTCAGCAGTTCCAGCGTTTGCGTGAAGTAATCTTGAACGTCGGTGACGAAGTGAAGTTCGCCGCCGGGCACGAGCACTCGGAGGGCGCGCTCGGCGAACTCGCGTGTGAAGAGCTTGCGTTTCTGGTGCCGATTCTTCCACCAGGGATCGGGGAAGTAAACGTGGACGGCTTGCAGGCAGTCAGGGGGCATGCCGTGTTCCAGGTACCAGCGCGCATCGGTACACAGGAGCTTGACGTTCTGCCGCGGCGCCTTCGCGAGTTTGCCCGCGGTGGCGAGGACATATTTGCGTTCGATCTCGATGCCGAGAAAATTGACGTCGGGCCGGGCCAGCGATTCGTTGAGGAGGTACAGGCCTTTGCCGAAACCGACTTCGAGCTCGACCGGATGGGCGTTGCCGAACAGCGCCGGCAGATCCAGAATTGGCGGCATGGCGGGGTTCGCCGAGTAGCGCGGATGCGGCACGTCGAAGAGAAAAGGGGCGAGCGCGTCTAACGACAACTTCGGAGGACGCGGCACGTAGAACTCCCGGAGGTTGGCCAAATATGGATCCGACGACTATTTTATCGATTCCCGGGAATTTCGGCTCTTCAGCCGCCGCGAGATTAAGGGGAAAGCCCAGGGATGGCGATCCCTGGGAAAGCGCCGGAAATCAAGATCCGATTCGCATTCGCAAAGATGAAGTCCGCGGGCGCTCCCCAGGGATCGCCATCCCTGGGCTTTCGCGAAATGAAGTCCGCGGGGTTCGGCGATTGCATGCCGCTCCGACTGTGCTAAGATAGCAGAGATTCGTTCGTCCCGCGCTTGAGGTGGCCCCATGGCTCTGACTCTGAATATCGGCAAATGCACGCTCCTGGGCAACTACCGGGAGAACAACGAAGACGCCATCGAAGCCAAGCAGTTTCCCGATATGAGCATTTGCATCGTCGCCGACGGCATGGGGGGGCAAGCCGCCGGTGAAATCGCCAGCAAACGAGCTGTCGAAGTCGTCCCGCGCGAACTGCGCAAAAATCTCACCGCTCAGACCGATTCGCAGCAATCCGTCAGCGTTATCAAGAAATCCGTCACCCAGGCGAACGACGAAATCATCACCATGGGCTCGCTCGATCGCGATCTCAAGAACATGGGCACGACGCTCGTGATGGCCGTCTGGCGCCGCGGCCCCGAAATCTTCATCGCCAATCTCGGCGACTCCCGCGCCTACCTCATCCGCGGCGAAACCATCGACCAGCTCACCATCGATCATTCGCTCGCCCAGGCGCTCGTCGAGAGCAAGATCATCTCCGCCGCCGAGGCCAAGCAGCATCGCTATCGCAACCGCCTGTGGAAATTCCTGGGGAGCAAAGAGGTCGGCGACGGGCCCGATGTAAAAGTCGTGCCGCTCCAGGCCGGCGATCGCTTCCTCCTCTGCAGCGACGGTCTCACCGGCCCCGTGACCGACGAAAAGATCCTTGAGTTCATGCTCCAGCACCCTGACGCCCAGGAATGCGCCGACGGCCTGGGTCAGCTGGCCCTCGATCTCGGTTCGCGCGATAACGTCTCCTGCATCGTCATCGAGGCCGTCGACGCCAAGTGATTTGCAGCTGCCTCAGCTGCGACTATAGACCGTTCCGTTCCGACCTGAACTGACACTCGGCCCATTTTGTACAACTTCTGTTTAGCGTTGACGCGTCTCCCCGAAGTCTTGGCGATATGACTTTTTAGGACTCCATCTCTGCTCCTAAGCCAACTCTCCGCACGCCTTTGCTCGGATCAAAATGCGGATTCCATGAAGACTCTTGCGCCGAGGCTTGTTAGACTGATATCCCGAAGCCCAACAACAATAAAAACGAAGCGCTGTCCGTTTTTCGCTGACCGTTCCACTTTAACTGTCGGACCTGGGTTCGGCAGTGAAAGTCGCCCGTTTTCGTTTGATGTAGACTCGTTTATCTGTTAAAGTGAACAGAGAACATACGTTCATAAAGGTAGCCCGTCATGCACATCCCACGTCGCTTCACGATCTCCGGCCAAGACCCCTTCGCGAACCTCAATTTCGTCCCACGCAGCTCGCGAATCGTGAACCCCGACGGCAAAGTCGTCTTCGAAATGAACCACGTCATGGTTCCGGAGTCGTGGTCGCAGGTGGCGGCCGACATCCTCGCGCAAAAATACTTCCGCCGGGCCGGCGTGCCGAGCGAATCGGCCCACGTCCCCGAAATGGGCGTGCCGACCTGGCTGCAGCGCTCCAGACCTGCGGCCAACTCGACCATGGTCGGCGAAACCGATTCGCGCCAGGTCTTCCGCCGGCTCGCGGGTTGCTGGACGTACTGGGGCTGGAAAGGGGGCTACTTCAGCACCGAAGCCGACGCCCAGACGTTCTTCGACGAATCGTGCTCGATGCTCGCCCAACAGATGGCGGCGCCCAATAGCCCACAGTGGTTCAACACCGGTCTGCACTGGGCGTACGGCATCGAAGGCCCTCCGCAGGGGCATCATTACGTCGATGGCCGAACCGGCGAGATGATGCGTTCGACCAGCGCCTACGAACGCCCCGCCCCGCACGCCTGCTTCATCCAGTCGATCAACGACGACCTCGTCAACGAAGGCGGCATCATGGACCTCTGGGTTCGCGAAGCCCGCATCTTCAAGTACGGCTCCGGCACCGGCTCGAACTTCTCCAACCTCCGCGGCGAGAGCGAACCCCTCTCCGGCGGCGGTAAGTCCAGCGGCCTCATGAGTTTCCTCAAGATCGGCGACCGCGCCGCCGGCGCCATCAAGTCCGGCGGCACCACCCGCCGCGCTGCCAAGATGGTCGTCCTCGATCTCGATCATCCCGACATCGAACAATTCGTCAACTGGAAGGTCGTCGAGGAGCAGAAAGTCGCCGCCCTTGTCACTGGCTCCAAGCTCCTCAATCGCCATCTCAATGCCATCCTCAAGGCGATCCACAGTTCCGACCGCAAGGACGGCGATCAGTACGAGGTCAAGAAGAATAAGCAGCTGAAACGGGCCATCCTCGACGCCCAGAGCGACCTCATCGCCGCCAACTACATCGAACGGACAGTGCAGCTGGCGAAGCAGGGGGTGACCTCGATCGAGATCGAAGAGTACGACACAGACTGGACTTCCAAGGCGTACCAGACCGTCTCGGGCCAGAATAGCAACAATTCGGTGCGCATCACGAACTCGTTCATGCACGCCGTCGAGGCCGACGCGCCGTGGAACTTGTACTTCCGTACCGAGAAGGAACGCGCCCGCAAGGAAGGCCGGCAGCCCAAGCCATGCAAGCAGTTGAAGGCCCGCGAACTGTGGGATGACATCGCATTCGCCGCCTGGAGCTGCGCCGACCCGGGCGTGCAGTTCGACACCACCGTCAACGAATGGCACACCTGCCCCGTCGACGGCCGAATCAACGCGAGTAATCCGTGTAGCGAGTACATGTTCCTAGATGATACTGCTTGCAATCTCGCCTCGATCAATCTCATCGAGTTCTACGACAAGGCCAAGCAGAAGTTCGACGTCGAAGCGTTTCGCCATGCCACCCGGCTCTGGACGCTGATCCTCGAGATCTCCGTCTACATGGCCCAGTTCCCCAGCCAGATCGTCGCCCAAAAGTCGTTCGACTTCCGCACCCTCGGCCTCGGCTACGCGAACATGGGGACGCTCCTCATGGTACAAGGAATTCCGTACGACTCGCCGGAAGGCCGAGCCCAGTGCGGCGTTCTCACTGCCTTAATGCATGCCGCCTCGTATGCGATGTCGGCCGAGATCGCCTCGGAGATTGGACCCTTCGTCCGCTACGACGCCAACCGCGAGCAGATGCTGCGCGTGATCCGCAACCACCGCCGGGCCGCGTACAACGTGCCGCGCGAACAGTACGAAGGCCTGACCATCACCCCCGTCGGCCTCGACGACGCCCACACGCCCGAGTATTTGCTCGTCGCCGCTCGCAAGGAAGCCGATCTGATGCTGCAACTCGGCGAGCGGCACGGCTTCCGCAATGCCCAGGTGACGTGTATCGCCCCGACCGGCACCATTGCCCTCGTCATGGACTGCGACACGACCGGCGTCGAGCCCGACTTCGCCCTGGTGAAATTCAAGAAGCTCGCCGGCGGCGGTTACTTCAAAATCATCAACTCCTCCGTCCCCGCCGCCCTCGAGCGGCTCGACTACACGCCTGAAGAAGTCAACGACATCGTCCGCTTCTGCCGCGGTTCCGGGACGCTCGAAGGGGCGCCGCACGTCAGCCCCGCCCTGCTCAAGACCAAGGGATTCAACGACGAACTCCTCCAGAAGGTCGAGAGCCAGGTCAAAAGCGCCTTCGACATCAACTTCGTCTTCAACCGCTGGACCGTCGGCGACGACTTCCTCAAAACCCTCGGCTTCAGCGCCGAACAGATCGGTAGCCCCAGTTTCAACCTACTTGAGGCCGTCGGCCTGACGAAAGAAGAAATCGCCGAGGCCAATGACTTCGTCTGCGGCACCATGACCATCGAAGGGGCACCCCACCTCAAACTCGAACACTACGCCGTCTTCGATTGCGCCAACAAGTGCGGCAAACGGGGCCAACGTTTCCTTTCCGCCGAGTCGCACATCCGCATGATGTCCGTCAGTCAGCCGTTCATCTCCGGCGCCATCTCCAAGACGATCAACATGCCCCACTCGGCCACGCTCGAGGATGTCAAGGAATCGTACCAGCTGAGCTGGCAGCTCATGATCAAGGCGAACGCCCTGTACCGCGACGGCTCCAAGCTGAGCCAGCCGCTCAACACCGTGGCCGACACCGAAGACGTGATGCTCACCGAGGAGCCGAGTTCCGAGCCGGTGAAGATCGCCGAGCGCATCGTGCATCGCTATATCGCCCGTCGTCGCCGGCTGCCGGATCGCCGGGCCGGGTACACGCAGAAGGCCCGCATCGGCAACCACAAGATGTACCTCCGCACCGGCGAATACGAAGACGGCACCCTCGGCGAGATCTTCATCGACATGCACAAGGAGGGGGCCGCGTTCCGGAGCATGACGAACTGCTTCGCGATCGCCGTCTCGCTCGGCCTGCAGCACGGCGTGCCGCTCGACGAGTTCGTCGACGCCTTCATCTTCACCCGCTTCGAGCCCAACGGCATCGTCGCCGGCAACCCGCACATCAAGATGTCGACGTCGATCATCGACTACATCTTCCGCGAGTTGGCCATCACGTACCTCGACCGCGGCGACCTCGCCCACGTGGCGCCGGAGGACTTGCGTCACGACGCCCTGCATCGCGAGGACGAGGAGATTGAGTTTGAGAGCGAAGAAGTGGTGGAGGAGCGGATTTACGATCCGAAACCGACGCCCGCCAAGCCATTCACCGCCCCGCGCACCGGCCATCTGAAGCCGTTGGTGGAGCCGAGCGCGAACGGCACGAACGGCAACGGCGTCCACGGTGCCCCGCACTCCGCCGCGTTCAAGAACGGCAGCACGAACGGCGTGGCGACGATGCCGGCCTCGACGCCCGCGGAGAAGGTGCGGCTCGCCCGCCTCAAGGGCTACGAAGGCGACCCGTGCAGCGAATGCGGCCAGTTGACGCTGGTGCGCAGCGGTTCGTGCAGCAAGTGCGATAGCTGCGGTTCGACGTCGGGGTGTAGCTAAAACTACCTAGTATCAGCCTGTGAATCGAATCAAGGCTATCGTCGCCCTGATAACGTTCGGGGCGTTGTTCGCGTTCCTGAAGGTAGACTTCAAGACGCAACCGAAGCTGCCGGAGGCGGGTATGCCCCTTGACCAAGAGCCCTTCGTGGAGTTGGCGAGCCCCCGGTCTGTAGGAATTCACGGGCTACCTGAGGAAATCGCAACTTTCTATGCGAGGAATGAAGGGATCGGCCTCGAGAGCAGTCCCGATTTCATCGTCAGACTTTGCAAACTTGACGAAATCAAACCGATCACCTGGAAGGAACTGCATATCTTTGGAGCGGACGATCCGCCCGAGGGTTGGAAGAACTTCGCGGGCTATCGAATAGGGATAAGTTCGTTTTTCGACGAGATCATCTACGTTGCCTCAGCCCCCGTTTGCCCGCCAGGCAGCATTCTGACGACGGGGCCGGACATTTCGGGGCCAGGCGGAACCGGCCGGCACACGCTCGAGTACTCTCTGGTTTTAGCATCGAGCTTTGATTTATGGATCGCTCACTTGAGTAAGTCGAAATGGATTGAGTACGGAATCGTTCCCGGCGGGGTCAATGATCTGCCTGTTGCAAAGCAGCAAGCGATGACGGCCTACTACAAGGCTCTCAACCCCGGCATCAACTGGGAGTAGATTCGACTCAACCTTGACACGCGGCGCTGTTTATGGGATTGGCCCGCTGGTCAGGGGAATCGCAATGTGCTACCGCGCCGTTTTGGCTTGGTTGGTCTGTCTGAGTGCATGCGGGTGCGGCACTATGGTAAATTTGCGTAAAAGCGGAGCCCCCTATGGGGGCTCCGCGAGGCCGTCAAAACGGGCAGGGACCCTGTGGATTCAGTCGGGCAAGGCCGCTGCATTCCGCCGCTCTTCGATTGCGTAGCAGTGGGTTACTGGTGGTTCGTCGATGTGCCAGTGTCCGCAGTCGGCGACACGATCACTCTGCCATTGGCGATACGGAGTCGCGATGCGAGCAATATGCTATCTCCTACTGACGATTCCAGTCTTCGCCTCGAGCGGTTGCGGAACGTTCCATAATCTCAAGGATCGACCCACCGGACCGATGTTCTGCGGTACAGGCGCGTGCTACTCCTTCGGAGGCGTGACGCGTTCAGGACTTCTAGCTGTTATGGGAATTCCTTCCGGGGCAGTCGGAATTGTGAGCGGTAATATCGCTATCGCGCAAGGTGATTTCGGCCCCGGCTTCACCGAGGTCGGGCAAGGGTTGCTATTGACCGGCGCCGGGGTGATTGCAATCGTTGATACGCCGCTGTCGCTAGCCGGCGACATTGTCACTCTCCCAATCGCTTACGCTCGTTCCAAGGAGCATCGCTGGGCTACTTGGTGGGGCGAAGAATCTATGCCTTGGCCCGAAAGCAGTCCACCAATGCCCGAAAGCGGTGCCGTCCATGAAACCATCGACCCCTGAATCTTGGGGCGAGCCAAAACGTCATGCTAATCCGTTCTTGCCGACTTGATGTACCACGTAAATCACAAGCAGGCGACGCGACAACAATCTGCCGTATTTTACGTCAAGCTCGCCGACCGACGCAACTCCTTTACCCATGCGAAAAGACCTCGGCTAGTAAGGCGGCTTCGATACAATGATTGCGGTACTGAATCTCCTGGAGTTCGTCGATGCGCGCTGCCTTACTTGCGATCCTGCTGATTGCTCCGTCGCTCCACGCCTAGGGAAAAGATAAGGGGTCAGGTTAGATTTAAGCTCTTGACGATAATCTAAATCGCGGTAGGGACGGGCATTTCTGCCCGCCCCCCGCACAGATCCGTACGGGCGGAGTTACCGCATACGGCTCTTACCGTGGATAGTGACGACCAAAACCGCACTTTCGTAGACGCGGTTTCTCGCACGCCCCGCAGT